>JBGSSV010000013.1:0-16105 GCA_041736875.1 Chthoniobacterales bacterium
CCACGACCGGCCGGGCGGCGGGCGCGCCGAGAATGCAGGCGAGCGAGCGGCCGAGCTTCTCCGCGAAAGCGGGCGTGATCGGGTCCTCCCCGGCGCGGCCGCGGATGCCGTCGGTGCCAAAGTAACGCCGGCTCATCATCTCAGCGTGCCGGAGAGCGGCCCGCGCACCCGGCCTTCGCCCGTGGGGTTGACGTTTTGCTGGATGACATACCAGACCACCGAAGCCAGGACCAGGCAGGTCAGCTTAACTTTCCAATTGTGCAGCAGAATCTGTCTCATATTTTTCGAGGAGCAGGAGTTGGTTCAGGCGGCGGCGGAAGCGGTCGATGTTGAGGTTGCGCTCGATGATGCCGCGATGGCAGATGGAAACCTGGCCGGTTTCCTCCGAGACCAGGATGGCGATGGCGTCGGATTCCTCCGTGATGCCCATGCCCGCGCGGTGACGCAGGCCGAGGCTGCGGTCGAGGTCTTCGCGCTGGGTCAGCGGAAAAATGCAGGCCGCGGCGGTGACGCGGTCGTTCTGCACGATGACCCCGCCGTCGTGCAGGACGGTCTTGGGGTGGAAGATCGTCATGATGAGCTCCTTGGAAAAAACCGCATCGAGGTCCACGCCGGTCGAGGCAAATTGGCGGATGCTGATGTCGCGTTCGAGGGCGAGGAGGGCGCCGAACTGGCGGCGGGCGAGGTCGAAGACCGTTTCGACCAGGAGGTCGATGGTTTCCTTTTTCTGCAACCCGGAGCGGAAAAAGTGGTGGCTGCCCAACTCGGTCAGCGCGCGGCGCAGTTCGGGTTGGAAAATGACGACCAGCGCGATGGCCAGAAAGACCGAGAAGCTGCGCAGGAGCCAGCCGATGACATGAAGGTTGAGCAGTTGGGAGGCGAGCGTGAGGCTGATGAAAACCACGGCGAGGCCGACGAGGATCTTCGCCCCGGGGGTCCCGCGGAAATAGAGGTAGCCGTAGTAGAGCAGGACGGCGAGGAGGCCGATCTCGATCGCGTTGGTCCAATGACCGCCGACGAACTCGATGACCGTTTGCATGTTGACCGCCATGATTCCGTCATGCTGGTCCAATCCGCCGTCCGGGGCGAGCGCGGAGTCGCCGTTGCTTTTTGCCACTGGATTAGTGGGGCCGGTCGCGGGTAGCTTGCGGCCATGTCGCAGCAGCAAGTCGTCCCGGTGCAACTCAAGGCGGTCGTCCCCACCGCCAATGGTGCCGCGCTTTTCCTCGGAACGGAGGAGAAGACCTTCGTCATCTACGTCGATGCCACCGTCGGCCACGCGATCAACATGTTCCTCGCCGGCACGGAGAAAGAGCGGCCGCTGACCCATGACCTCATGGCCCACGTGCTGGCCGCCTTCGGGGCGAAGGTCGAGCGGGCCGTGATCAACGACGTGAAGAACAGCACCTTTTACGCCCGCCTCATCGTCTCGGCGGAGAACGAGCTGCATCAGCGCAAGATCATCGAACTCGACGCCCGCCCGAGCGACTGCATCGCCATGGCCATCCAGCAAAAAGCGCCGATCCTCGTCAGCCGCGGCGTGCTCGACGAGGTCGAGGATGCCTCCGACGCCCTCAAGCAACTCGAAGACACCAAGGCCACCGGCGAAGACGCGGCCGGGGAAGAGGAGTAGGACCAGCCGCGCCCACTGCGCGGCGCTTTCCGTCATGTTTGTCGACCAAATCCGCATCTCGGCCAAAGCCGGCGACGGGGGCAATGGCTGCTCGAGTTTCCGCCGGGAGAAATTCGTGCCCCGGGGCGGTCCGGACGGCGGTGACGGCGGCGATGGCGGCAGCGTGATTTTGCGGGCCGACCCGCAGGTGGATACATTGGTCACGCTCTACTACGAGCCGATCGTTCGCGCGAAAGGCGGGGCCAACGGCATGGGCAAGCAGAAATACGGACGGTCCGCGCCGGACAAAATCGTGCCGGTCCCGGTGGGCACCCTCGTTTACCGTCTGCCTGACGTCGCGCCGCACAACCCGCTCGTGTTCGCCGCGGAGGATGAGGAGCCGGTGCGCCGCCGCAAGATTGATCCGAAGGAGCTGGACCTGCTCGTCGACCTCGACACGGCCGGGGCCGAGTTTCTGCTCTGCCAGGGCGGCCGCGGCGGCCGGGGTAACATCCACTTCAAGAGTTCGCGCAACCGCGCCCCGCGGCAATACACCGAGGGCACGCCGGGCGAGGAGGGGTGGTTTTTTCTCGAGCTGCGCATGATCGCCGACGCGGGACTGGTCGGTTACCCCAACGCGGGAAAATCCACTCTGCTCGGTGCGCTTTCCGCCGCGCATCCGAAAGTCGCCGCCTACCCGTTCACCACGCTGCATCCGATGGTCGGGGTCATGGACTTTCCCGGCTTCCGCCGCGCCACCATCGCCGACATCCCCGGCCTGATCGAGGGCGCGCATCTCGACGTCGGGCTTGGCCATGATTTTCTCCGCCACATCGTCCGCTGCCGCACGCTGCTTCTCGTTGTGGACGCCGCCGGCAGCGAGGGGCGGGACCCCGTGGAGGATGTGAAAAAAATCCGCGAGGAACTGGCGCTTTACGATCCGCTTCTGGCCCGCCGCCCGTGGGCGCTGGTCGCGAACAAAATGGATTTGCCTGGCGCGGCCGACCATCTCCCGCGGCTGGCGCAGGAATTCCCCGGTATCTCGCTCATCCCCCTCTCGGCCCAGCGGCAGGACGGGTTGGCGGAACTGCGCAATTTTCTCGACGTCGAGGTCGGGCACCCGGGCTAGGGCGGAGGCGGTTTTTCACGCCGTGGCTTCGCTGCGTTCTCGGTCCAACGGCAAGTAGGGTTTGACGAGGGAGCTGGTCGCGATCTCCGCGAGCATCGTCGTCAGGGTCTTGGAGTGCTCGCTGAATTGCGCAATTTTCTCCGCCAACGCACCCGCGGGCGAGTTGAGATATTCGGCCAACTGGATCAACTCAACGGAGGCGTGTTGAAATTTTTCGTATTCGCGGCCGAAGGCTTCGAAATTCTCAGGCCGGTCGAAGACGTAATTTTTGTCCCCGAAATACCATTTGCCGAACTGGGTATCCAAGTGGCCAAGCTCCGGCAGCCGCGCCCGGGCTCGCTGCCTGGCCTGCTCATCGGGATCGGAGTGCAGGATCAAGGATTCGCGCAGGATGTCCCTCGCGTAATCAATCATGTCCATCTGGGCCAGGTAGACCAAGCCGAAGGGATAGCCCACCCAAGACCGGCGCTTTTCCACGAGCGCAACAAAGTCATCCAGAGGCAAGGGATGCGCGTAGTAATAGCCCTGAGCCGAACTGCAACCAGTCGAGAGGATCAGGTGGTGGAGTTCGGCATCCTCGACGCCTTCGGCGATGACATCATAATTCAATTGGTGGCCCAAGCCGACCAGATGCCGCAACAGCCTGAAATCAAACTTCGACTTGGCGATCCTTTGCACCAGCGGCATGGCGATCTTCAAACTGGAGAAGGGCAGGAGGCTCAAGTATTGGAACGTGGAGTGGCCGGCGCTGAAATCATTCAGCACGATTTTCACCCCGAGATCCCGGATATCGAAAAGGGCCTGCTGGGTGCTGGCGTTGAGGGGCAGAAACGCCGTCTCGGTGATCTCCAGATTCAGGCGACCCGGGGTCACGTTATGGTGGGTCAACAAGCTTGAAATCGTGTCCACCACACGCGTGTCGGCAAAGTCCTTGGCCGAGGTATTGAAAGACAAGGAAAGCAACGGGTCGCATGCGTCCACGCGCACCAGATCTCTCACCACCACCGGCAGCATCTCCATGGTGATCTCGGAAATGAATCCCGCGCTCTCGGCCAGCGGAATGAAGGCCGAGGGAGGAATCAGCCGTCCGTCCGGCTTTTGCCAGCGAATCAGGGCCTCGGCGCCGCAGATTTGGCCGGTGACCAGCGAAATAACCGGCTGGTAATAGAAAAGAAACTCTTTGTTGGCCAAGCCCTTGGCGATTTCGAGGATGGAAGGATTCTCATCCATCGGACGGGCCTCTCTGCCCCGCGGCCTGCAACCGCTCGGAGCTGGTGGCGGTGGCACTCTTCTGAGTCAAGGCAGGATGCATTGTGGGGGGCTGACAATTTAAACGTAGGCCTCGCGGGTGAGTTGTCTACAAAAATTGGTCCGGGCGGTGTGCTGCAGCTTGACGCAAAGGCCACGACGCCATGGCAGCGTCATGGCCATGAAACAACCAAGCCCCAGGGGCGAGGTGTCAGCCCTTCACGGCGAAGGGGTCGTCTTCCGGGTCGTCATTCCACCCATACTCGGCCCGCCGTGCGGCATCTTCCGTGGCGGGCCGGCCCAGGATGCGCTCGATCAAGCCGAGGGCCATGTCCATTCCCGCCGACACTCCGGAGGACGTGAAAAACTTTCCATCCTCCACCCACCTTGCCCGGCGCTCCCAGTGCACCGCTGGCCCCTGTCGCGCCACCCAGTCGAAGGCGATCTTGTTCGAGGTCGCGCGGCGTCCGTCCAGCAACCCGGCCCGGGCCAGCAACGCGCTGCCCGTGCAGACGCTGGCGACGAAGCGCGCCGGCCTTTCCGCCTGCCGCAGCCACTCGAGCAGCACCGGGTTGTCCACCTCGGTGCGGGTGCCCCGTCCGCCCGGCACGAGCACGAGGTCGTAGTCGGTCGAGTGGAAAAATGCGCGCTCGGCCGCAACGCGCGGGCCCTGGGCGCTCTCCACCGGACCCTCGCGCTCCGCCACCGTGATGATGGAAAAACCGTCCGGTGGCAGCGACATCAGCTCGATCGGCCCGAAAAGGTCCAGCACCTCGAAGCCGGGAAAAAGGACCGCGGCCACGCGCAGGGGGGAGGGGTTCATCAGCTCAAGTGTCTTGCTCGCAGTCCAAACTTGCCGCCATGAGGGCGGCCTGACAACGCCGGACTACTCGGCCTATTTCGATTGCCAGCGGTCCTTTTCCTCCAGCACGGAGCGCGGTCCCGAACCCGAGAGCCATGCCTTCGCGTGTCGGTCGCCCTGTAGGTAGGCGTCCCAGAACGCCGTGCTGAGGGCGAGGATTGCACGGTGGTGGTTCGGATTCCGCGTTTCCTTGTCTGTGGGGAGGGCTCCTTCGCTGAAGGCGGAATGTTCGGCCCCGTCAAGAACAAGCTCATACTTTGACGCTGGTGGGAGACTCGGAAAAACTTCGAGGCGGGACTCGAGGCTGATGCCTCCGATGGCCGCAACGTCCTTGGTGCCGGTCATCAGCAGCCACGGGATGGCGACGCGGCCGAAGGCATCCTCCGCCGTCCCGCGGCGCGGGCTGCTCGGGCTGAACATGACCGCGGCCTTGATCCGCTGGTCGGTGGCCAGTGGTCCGACGAGAGGAAAGTGCTGCCCGCTGACGGCCTGAGTGGTGATCGCGCCGAAGGAATGTCCGGACATGCCGACGCGGGACAAGTCCATCCGGCGATAGAGCTTCGACTTCTCGTCGGCCGTCCACCGTTCCAGCTGGTCGAGAACCGCCGGGATGTCCCGGGCGCGCAGCAGAAAATTTTGGCCGGAGGCCGCGGCGTTCATTGCGGCCATGCGTTCGCTCCGTGGCGTGTCCTGCCACACCTCGGCATCGCTCCCCGGGTGCTGAATGAAGACCACGACATATCCGCGGGCGGCCCAATGTTTCCCGAGGTAGGTGTTGCCCTCGCGCGACCCACCCAAGCCGTGACTGAAAAGCAGAACCGGCGCCGGTGAAGAAACGCGGGGCAGGTAAACCCGCACCGGCAGGTCTCGCTTGCGCTTCGCGTCATGCATGGTCGGGTCCAACACCTCCGGACTGAACCCTGCGGGCACGGCCAGCGGGTCGTAGGCGGCATGGCTCGAGAGGCCGGGAACGACACCGAGGAGAAGGCTGAGGACGAGGTGGCGGATGGCTTTCATCGTGGTTCATCCACTAAAACCCCGGCCGACGCGGGAGGTTCCACCGCATGCGCCAGACGGCCGCCAGCAGGCTGCCGATCGAGGAATGGCACACGCCCGAGAACGCCGAGGGCACGGCGGTCAGCGGAGCCCAGACGGGAAACAAATTGGCGGCCGTGGTGACCAGGCGCAGGTGCATCGGGAGTTCGCCCGGCCCCGCGCTGGTTTGACAATGAAAAACGGCGGGGTTTACTTCGTCAGGTCGGACAACCATGAAACTCACCTACTACGGACATTCCTGCTTCAACGTGCTGGTCGAAGGCGCGAACCTTCTCTTCGACCCTTTCATCACGCCCAACCCGAAAGCCTCCGGCATCGACGCGGGGAAAATCCCGGCCGATTACATTTTCATTTCCCACGGCCATTTCGACCATGTGGCGGATGCGGTCGATATCGCGAAGCGCACCGGAGCCACCGTGGTGGCGAACTACGAGATCGCGGAGTGGTTCGGACGCCAGGGCGTGGAGAAAACCCACGCGATGAACCTGGGTGGCGGGTATGACTTTCCCTTCGGCCGGGTCAAGATGATCCCGGCGCTGCACTCGAGCGTCCTGCCCGACGGATCGAACGGCGGCAGCCCGGCCGGTTTCCTCGTCGAAAGCGGCGAGGGCGGATTCTTCTATTCCGGCGACACCGCGTTGACCCGTGACTTCAAACTCGTGGCCGAGACCGCCTCGCTCAAGTTTGCCGTGCTTTGCATCGGGGACAATTTCACCATGGGCCCCGAGGACGCGGCCCGCGCGGCCAATTTCATCGAAACGACCGAAGTTGTCGGCGTCCACTACGACACGTTTCCGCCGATCGAGATCGACCACCACGAGGCCATCCGCGCCTTCACCGACCGCAGCGCGACGCTGCACCTGCTGGAGATCGGGGCCTCGAAGGATTTTTAGGGCGTAGACAAAGTCCGCAGACTCCAGAACATCCCCGGGCCTGACCCCGGCGTCACGTTGTTCGAGGTTTCGTCCCACGCGTCCGTTGTGGTGGTGAGGGTGTTGGTCTGCCACGCGACGAAGTTGGTCGTGCTGAGGAGTTCCTGCCGAAAGCCGAAGAGTCGCGTGCGCCGCAGTGTGGCGCCCGCGCCCGAGGCGCCGGGCTCGATCCGCAGGGTTGGGGAGAAATTTTCCAGAGCCAGCGGATTGGCTTCGCGCCACGGGTCGAGGGCCCAGGCGAAAAACGAAGGGAGGCGTCGCGACCAGTTTTGTTCGTTGTGCTGTCCGCCGGCCCCACCCTCGAAGATGAGGCTTCGGTTCACCGCCTGACCGGCCTGCAGGTAGCTGTTGTAGGCGTTGAGCGCGCCCTGCCAGTAGACATTGGAACTCGACTCGCCGCTGCTGGATTCCGCCGTGCCCATGTAGAGGTAGCGCCGCAGCGGCTGCTGGGTCAGCGTGCGGTTGGTCAGATAATTGGGCGCCGCCCAGTAGGCCGGGGAAAAAATTCCCACCGTGCCGAAGCGGTCGCTGCGGGTGAATCCGAGGTAATCCGAGGCGAGTCCGCCCATCGATGATCCGGCGGTGAGGGTGTTGCCGGCGTCGCCCAGCGTGCGGTAATTCACATCCAGCGTGGGTGCAAGGTTGTCGAGCATCCACTGGAGATAGAGCGAGGCGCGGCCGTTGAAGGTCGAGCCGAAGGCCATAAGGGTGTCGCCGTCGGGCAGGTATTCGTTGAGGCGGTTCGAGCCGTAGGGGTCGCCGTTGGGGATGGCGACGATGATGGCTTCACGCATTCGGCTCTGGCCGATCTCGTAATCCGCGATGCGGTCGGCGTCCCATGTCCCGAAACCTCCGCCGGGAAAAAACACATTCTGCCCGTCATGGAAATAGACCACGGGATATCTTTTCCACGTGTTCTGGTCATACCCGCGTGGCAGGTAAATCGTCACAGGCCGTCCGGGGATGAGGCCGACGGTCGAGCCGACCGAACGGTTTTCAAACCGCGGGGCGCTGATGCTGGCCGGGGGGCGGTAGTTGAAGACCTGCTGGTCTTGCACGAAGAAGACGTCCTGCCGGGTGCGGAAATTGTAGGGCCCGACCAGGCCCTGGTAGGGCACGGGGACGGCTGGGGCTGCGCCGCTGGCCGTGCCGGATGGCGGGGCAGGGGCGTTGAGCCATAATCCCGCGCCGTCGTTGAAGACAAATTCTAGCTCCCCGCCCACCGCCGCCACGCCGTCGGCGCGAAACAGCCTTTCGCCCGCATTCCGCCCCGGGCCGACATTTCGCATCGGCAGGGTCGTCCAGTTAGTCTGTCCTGCAGTGAGGTCGCGGAAGTAGACATTTGCCTGATTCCATGGACTGTGCAGGAAGATCGTCTTCCCATTCCACGGCGCGGGAACGTGTGGCGGAACGGGCGCAGTCAGATTGGTCAGCAGGTCGGTGGTCGCTCCGCCGGACCAGTTCGTGCTGGCGAAGGGGCGGCGGATGAACTTGAACCCGAGATTCGCGCTGGCCGGCAGGGCGATCGTTCCGCGCCAGGCATTGCCGGGGTTCCACGCGAGCTTGACTGCCTTGAGCGGGTCATTGCCGCCGAGCAACGGATGCGCACCGAGCACGCAGACCTCGTTGCCGAACCCGACGTCGTTGGTCAGGCCGAAATCAACATCCCTGAGCACGGGGCTGGCCTGCGCGGCGACGCCGAGGCAGAGGACAGCAAGCAGGCTGGAGAGCGGGGGGCGCATCCGGAGCCGGGAATTAAACCCGGATGACGGCAAAACTCAAACCGCCGCTTCGGTTTCGAGCGGAATTCCCTGTTCGCCGAGCTTGGCCAGGGTGAGGCCGTTGAGGGCTGGGGTGGCGGCGGCCATTTCCTTGAAGACGCCGTCCAAGGTTTGCGGCACCTCGGCCCCGAGGGCGCGGAGGAGGTCGGACAAAATTTCGAAATCGTCGCGGGCTTGCCCGGGCGGCTGGGTTGCGCGGTTCAGTCGCTGCAGGCGACCCTTCACGTTGATCATCGATCCACGCTTTTCCGCAAAGCCCGCGCCGGGCAGAACGGCTGTGGCCACGGCAGTTCCGGTGTTCGGGAGAAGGTCGAGGCAGACCAGCAGGTCGAGCTTGGTCAAATCGGCGGCGGCCAGACCAAGATGCCGCGGATCTTCGCCAAGGCAGAGGAGAGCTTTCACTTGGCCGTCGCGCACGGCTTGGCCGAGGGCCGGCAGCCGGGTGCCCGGCTCGCTGGTCAGGCCAAGCAACTTGGCGCCGGTTGTGTTCGGGTTACCGTCATTGCTGACCAGAATTCCGTCCGCTTCTTGCGGCCGCGCCACCACATCGTGCAGGCTGACGCCGAGATGCCGTGCGAGTTGCGCGGCCAGCCAGAGTTCCTCGTTGGTCATGCGGGCGGAGGCGAGCAGGGCGGTCTGGCCTTGCGGGAGGGCCGAAAGTTTTTCCGCGATCTGCGCGATCGCACTCGGCCAGGTGGATTTCTCCGCTTCGCCGTTCGCGCGCAGGGTCGGCGTGGTCAGCCGGTCCTCGCGGTAAAGATAGCCATAGTTCAGCCGTCCGTGGTCGCACATCCAGTAAGAGTTGACCGCGTCGTTCTGCCGCGGGGTCTGGCGGATGATTTCATTTTCCCGTGCGCCGATGATCGAGTTGCAGCCGGTGCCGCAGGACGTGCAGATGCTCTTGGTCTCACGCAGGAACCAAACGCGCATCTTGAAGCGGAAATCTTTGCTCGTGAGCGCACCGACCGGGCAGATGTCCACCGTGTTGAGCGAGTAGTTGCTGTTGAGGCGCTGGCCCGGGTGGACCGTGAGGGTCGTGTGGCTGCCGCGGTCGACGAAACCGAGGACGTCGTCGTGCGCGACTTCCTGCATGAAGCGGATGCAGCGCGAGCAGAGGATGCAGCGTTCGTCGTCGAGGACGATGCGCTCGCCGATGTCCTGGCGCTTGGGCTTCTTGACTTTCTCCTCGAGAAAATTCGATCCGCCGTGGCCGAACTCGACGGCAAACTCCTGCAGGCGGCACTCCCCGGCCTTGTCGCAGATCGGGCAGTCGAGCGGATGGTTGATGAGCAGAAACTCCATCACGCCCTTGCGGCAATCCTCGACCAGCGGAGAATTGGTCCGCACGGCCATGCCCTCGGAAATTTCCAACGCGCAGGAAATCTGCGGCCGCGGTGACCAGGCGATTTCCGGACGCCCATCGGCACCCAGCATGGGCTGGCGGTTCGCGTCCATCTTCGGTCCGCCCAGCTCAATGAGGCACATCCGGCAGTTGCCCGGCGTGGTCAGGGCCGGATGGTAGCAGTAATGCGGGACAAAGCTGCCGCTCTGCATGCAGGCTTCGATCAGCTTGGTCCCCTTGGGGAACTGTCGCCACTCTCCGTCCACTTGGACGTTGATCATCCCGTTGACTGTGGCTGACGCGCTCATGAATCCAGAAATTGCCTCCGCATAATTTCGCGCAGCATGCCTTGGTCGGACGCAGGGGAAAAGGCGAAAGAGACGGAGGCTTCTGCTGGCGGCCAGCCGGACGGGCGCGATTGGCCGCTCGACACAGGGCTTCGTCGCTGAGATGAAGAGGTCGACTTCGAGGGCCGGGCCAACCGATGAAACCGCTGCGGGAGATCCATCTTTATCTCGGGTGCATCTTTGCCCCGATGATCATGTTCTTCTGCCTCTCGGGCATCTGGCAGACGCTTGGCTGGCAGTGGCCGCGGGAAGGTCGCGGTGCTTCTGCTCTGGCCCTGCTCTCCACGCTGCACACGGGGAGGGGATTCAAGGTGGGTGATCCGCCGACGCTTTCCTCACCGCTGATGCACGTTTTCGTCGTGGTCATGGCAGCCTGTCTCATGGCCACGATTTGTCTCGGGGTCTTCATGGCCTTCAAGTTTGGCCATCGTCGGCCCGCCATGTTTTGTCTCGCGCTGGGCGTGCTGGCCCCGGCGGCGGTGGTAGCTTTGACTTTGCTCAAATGAAAGTTCGTCGGGCCACGCTTGACGACCTTGATGTGCTGGGCCCGCTTTTCGATGGCTACCGGCAGTTCTACGCGCAGCCATCGGACCCGGCGTTGGCTCGCGACTTTCTCTCCCTCCGCTTGAAGCGGGAGGAGTCCGTCGTTTTTCTGGCTTTTGACGCCGACGGGCGGGCTCTTGGCTTCACCCAATTGTATCCGACCTTTTGCTCCGTCGCGGCGGCCCGCATCTTCATCCTCTACGATCTCTTCATCCGCCCCGAAGACCGGCGGGGTGGAACCGGCGCGGCCCTCCTGCACGCGGCGGCGGATTTTGCCCGCTCCGTCGGCGCGGTTCGGCTTGAACTCAGCACAGCCTTGACCAACGAGGCGGCCCAGGCGCTTTACGAGCGAGAAGGATGGCAGCGGGTCAACGAGTTCTATGTGTATGCCCTTGCTTTGCCCCCGGCCGGGAAGAGCCGTTGAGTTGCGATGTTCGCTGTGGTTCCATACTGGGGTTTCCTTGGAGTCGTCCGATGACTTTCATGTCCTTGCCCCACCACATTTTGCAACAGGTCACCCCGACGAATGATGACTGGGGCGCTTGGCGGGCCTCGGGCGACCACCCCAAGTGAGCAGTCTGGTCCCGCAAACTCCGCCCCTCATCCTCCTGGGTGCGGGCTACTTGCTTGTCCTTGGTCTCCTCTTTTTTCTCATCCGCGGCTGGGTGCAGGCCCCGCCGGAGTGCCGCGGACCCAGGTTCAAAATACTACGGGTCGCCAGCATCACGGCGATTTGCCTTGCCTGCTTCGCGCTTGCCGCGCTCTTCACGAGTTATTACTTCGCCGGAGAATTCAAGATAGCCGGCCTGCCTCTCGTGCTGTTGCTCCTTGGCCTGAGCGGTTTTCCTCGGCGCGCCCGCATCGGAAAACCGGGCGGGGTTTGACTTGGTTGGGGGCGGGTGTTTTGCTGCGGACTGATGGAACGCTGGACTCTCTTTCTCGTGCCGGTTGTCGCCCTCGCGGTGCTGGCTGGTTGTGCGGCGCGCGGACCCAAGCTGCCGCCGCTCCGTGCGGTGGATTATGTCGACCTGCCGCGCTTCATGGGCGACTGGTGGGTCATCGGCCATATCCCCTATTTCCTCGAGCGTGACACCTACGACTCGAAGGACACCTACCGTCCGCGGCCGGACGGCCGGATGGACAACATTTTCAGCTACCGCAAGGGCGGGTTTGATGGTCCGGAGAAAGTGCTCAACGGCCTCGCCTGGGTGGTGGACAAGAAATCCAATGCCGAGTGGCGGGTGCAGTTCATCTGGCCGATCTCCTTGCCGTACTACGTGATCTACCTCGATCCGGCCTACCGTTTCATGGCCGTGGGTCATCCTTCACGTGAATACGGATGGATCATGGCCCGGAGCAAGCAGATGAAGGATGAGGACTACGCCGCCGTGCTCGAGAGTCTGGCCGCGCAGGGGTATGACAAGACCAAGTTCCGCAAGGTCCCGCAATCGTTGGAGTAGTCGAGGTTTGCGCCATGAAAGTTGAGGGACTTTGCCGCTTGCCCATGGGGGATTTTCTCCCGCAACCCGCAATCTCCAACCCCCGGCCTTCCTGATGCTCTCTTACTGGGTTCACAGCCTCGACCCGTTCGCGGTGCAGTTTGGTGGTGGCTTCGGGGTGCGCTGGTATGGCTTGGCCTACCTCGCGGCGTTCGCCGCGGCGTTCTTCATTTACCGTCACCTCGCGCAACGTGGATTCGCAGTCATCTCGGCGGACAAGGTGGCGGATTTCATCACCGGGTGCGCCGTCTTCGGGGTGCTGCTGGGCGGACGCCTCGGTTACATGCTCTTTTACGATTTCAACGGCTTCTCGCGCGACCCGCTCTTGTTTGTCCGGGTGTGGGAAGGCGGCATGTCCGCGCACGGCGGCATTCTCGGCGTCGTGCTCTACACTCTCTGGTATGCGTGGCGGCATCAGGTGAACTGGCCTGGGTTGGGCGACAACCTGGTCGTCGGCGCGCCGCTCGGGCTCTGCTTCGGGCGCTTGGCCAACTTCATCAACGGCGAGCTTTACGGCCGCCCCTCCACCGTGCCCTGGGCGGTGAAGTTCCCCCGCGAAGCGCATGAGTTGCCCGTGGAGGTGCAGCGGGAAATTTTGGCTGCCGCCCAGGACCTGTCCGCCGGTCCAATCAGCCTCGATCAGGCCGTCGCGGCCGCGCAGGATTCCCCGGCGTGGCGCGAGGTGCTCGGCGCCTACCTCGTGCCGCGGCATCCCTCGCAAATCTACGAGGCTCTGCTTGAGGGGTTGGTGCTCTTTGCCGTGCTCTGGTTCTTGCGCACCCGGATGCGCACGGCCAACGGTGTGATCACCGGGGCGTTCTTTATCGGCTACGCACTGCTCCGTAGTGCGGGTGAGTTGTTCCGCCAGCCGGATGCCGGCTATGTCGGGTTTCTCACCCGTGGACAGTATCTTTCGGTCTTTCTGTTGCTCATTGGATTCAGTTTCTGGGCCGCGGCCCGTTGGCGACCGGTCTACCCCCCCGCATTGGCCAAGGCTCCGGGTGGCTAAAAATCAACAGTCAGCTTAGAGATCTGCATTTTATTGATCACCCCGCCACTGTGGCCCGCAGTTGCCGCATGGGGGGCGTGGCTGTTTGAATCTTTTGGCGGCCTTGGCATGGTTCGTGCTATTTCATACCAACTCGCGGATGCGCGCCCCGGCCCCCGGGACGCTGCCCTCGCACCTTAATCAACCCTAACCCAAACACACCTATGAGTAACTTGTCAGCCCGCTCCGCCGCCGTGGCGGCCATCGCAACCCGCAAAGCGCAGGACGCATCCGTCAATTTCGTCGAAGAGACGCCGGAAACCGTTTTCGGGGCCAACACCTTCAGTCTCGCCACCATGAAGGAGACCCTCAAGCCGGCGACCTACAAGGCCATTCTGGAGACTCTCAACGAGGGGAACAAGCTGCCCGAGGGCGTGGCGGACGAGGTGGCCGAAGCCATGAAAAATTGGGCGGTCAGCCGCGGGGCGACCCACTTTGCCCACGTTTTCTATCCGCTGACCGGCGCCTCCGCCGAGAAGCACGATTCCTTCTACGATCCCGCTTCGGACGGCCGCTCGGCCATTTCGAAGTTCAAGGGCAAGACGCTCATCCAGGGCGAGCCGGACGCCTCCTCGTTTCCGTCCGGTGGCATCCGCGCCACCCACTCGGCCCGCGGCTACACCGCGTGGGACGTGACCAGCCCGGCGTTCCTCATGGAAAATGCCAATGGCACCACCTTGTGCATCCCCACGTCGTTCGTTTCCTGGACCGGCGAGGCGCTCGACACCAAGACGCCGCTGCTCAAGTCGATCCAGTTGCTGGACAAGCAGGCCCGCCGCATCCTCAAGCTTTTCGGCCACAAGGAAATCGCCCGCGTCGGCGCCACCGCCGGCCCCGAGCAGGAGTATTTCCTCGTCGACAAAATGTTCTATTACGCCCGGCCCGACCTGCTCTCGGCCGGCCGCACGCTCTTCGGCTCGCCGTCGCCCAAGGGTCAGGAGTTTGAAGACCACTATTTCGGTCTGATTCCCGACCGCGTCATGGCCTTCATGTATGAGGTCGATCGTGAAGCCTTCAAACTCGGCATCCCGGCCAAGACCCGCCACAACGAGGTCGCTCCCGGGCAGTTCGAGATTGCCCCGCTCTTCGAGTCGGCCAACCTCGCGGCCGATCACCAGCAGTTGATGATGACCATCCTCAAGCGGACGGCTGATCGCCACGGCTTGGTCTGTCTTCTGCACGAGAAGCCCTTCGCCGGCATCAACGGCTCGGGCAAGCACGTCAACTGGTCGCTGGGCAACGCCACCCAGGGCAACCTGCTCGATCCGGGTGAAACGCCCCACGAGAACGCCCAGTTCCTCGTCTTCGCCGGCGCGGTCATCCGCGCGGTCGACAAATTCGCCCCGCTTCTCCGCTCGAGCATCGCCTCGGCCGGCAACGACCACCGTCTCGGGGCCAACGAAGCGCCGCCGGCCATCATCTCGATCTACCTCGGCGACCAGCTCGCCGATGTCTTCGAGCAGATCAAAGCCGGCGGAGCCACGACCTCGAAACAGCGCGGCACCCTCAAGATCGGCGTGGATGTTCTGCCCGAGCTGCCCAAGGACGCGGGTGACCGCAACCGCACTTCGCCGTTTGCCTTTACCGGCAACCGCTTCGAGTTCCGCGCGGTCGGTTCCAACATGTCCATCTCCGGCGCGCTCATCGCCATGAACACGATCCTGGCCGACTCGCTCGACTACGTCGCCGGCAAGCTCGAGGGCGCCCCCGACCTGAACAAGGCCATCCAGTCCGTCCTCAAGGAAATCATGGACCAGCACGGCAAGGTCATCTTCAACGGCAACGGCTACTCGGAAGAGTGGCACGCCGAGGCGGCCGAGCGCGGCTTGCCCAACCTCAAGACTTCGGCCGATGCCCTGCCGGCCATGATCAACCCGGAAAACATCGAGCTCTTCGAGAAGTATGGCGTGCTCTCCGAAACCGAGTTGACCAGCCGCTACCACATCCTCTGCGAGCAATACGAGAAGGTGGTCAACGTCGAGGCCAAGATCGTCGCCGAGATCGCCCAAACCAAGATCTTCCCGGTGGCCGCGGCCTATGCGGCCAGCCTGGCCGAGGGAGTGACCAAGCTGAAGGCGGCCGGCGTGGCCGCCAGCACGGCCACCCTCGAGAAGGTCGCGGCCCTCGTGTCGCAGCTCGAGACCGACATCTCCTTGCTCCATGCCGTCCATGGCGCCGCCCACGAGGTGTCCGATTGGACCTTCAAGGTCCTCCCGGCCATGCTCAAGGTTCGCGCCACGGTGGACGAACTGGAGACCTTGCTGCCCGATGAACTCTGGCCTCTCCCGACCTATCAGGAGATGCTCTTCATCAAGTAAGCGCTCACACCGAGAAACTCACCGCACGCCGCCGGGGCCTCCCCGGCGGCGTTGCTGTTTCTGTCACGGCTCGATCGCGCGTCCGGAGTCTTTCGGTTTGCGGAAGAGCGCGATCATCACGCCCTGGATGACCAGTTCGTGAGCGGGAATGAGATCGGGATATTTGGGGTTTTCGGCCCGCAGGAAGGGGCGGCGCTGGCGCAGGAGATAGCGCTTGAGCGTGGTTTCGCCGTCGATCAGGGCGGCGACGATGTTGCCGTGGTTCGGTTCCCGCAATTCGAGCACGACCAGGTCGCCGTCGAGGATGTGCGCGCCGGTCATCGAGTCGCCGCGCACGCGCACGGCGAAGGTGCGCGCCGTGCGGCGGATGTCGAGCGAGTCGAGGTCG
>JBGSSV010000067.1:0-3920 GCA_041736875.1 Chthoniobacterales bacterium
CGGGGCGGGGTCAGGCGCCGGGGCAGACGGCGCAGCGGCCGCAGGCTCTGGCGCGTCCTCGATCCGCCCGACCACTTCGCCGATTTTGACCTCGGAATCGGCGGGCACGACGATGCGGAGCAGCCCGGGAGCCGGAGCCGAGACCTCGGTGGAAACCTTGTCCGTGTCGAGGGTGAAGATCACGTCGCCGGAGCGGACGTAATCGCCGTCCTGCCGGTGCCAGACCGAGATGATGCCCGAAGAGATCGATTCTCCGACGGCGGGGACTTTGATTTCCATGCTCATGACGAAAGGTCTAACTACACTTCAAACGCGTGGCTGACGAGTTCCTCCTGCTGGAGGCGGTGGATGGCGAGGGAGCCGACGGCGGGACTGGGGCTGGCCTCCCGGCCGGCGTAGGAGATGGGGCGGCCGAGCAACTCGCGCAATTCCGCGCCCATGTAGAACCAGGCCCCCATGTTTTTCGGCTCCTCCTGGCACCAGACCACGCGTTTGAGGTTCGGGCAGGCGTGGACGATGCGTTTGATCTTTTCCACGTGGAGCGGATAGAGCTGCTCGACGCGGACGAGGACCACATCCTTGGCCCCGAGGGCCTGTTGTTTGGCCAGGAGATCATAGTAGACCTTGCCGGAACAAAGGATGACCCTCTGGACCGTCGAGGGATCTTCCGGCAGCGCGTCGGCAAGGATGGCGTAAAAGCGGCCCTTGGTGAAATCCTCCTCGGTCGAGACGGCCAGCGGATGCCGCAGCAGGCTCTTCGGCGTCATGATGATCAACGGCTTGCGGTAATCGCGGTGCATCTGCCGGCGCAAGGCGTGGAAATACTGCGCGGGCGTGGTCAGGTTGCAGACCTGCATGTTGTTGTGCGCGCACAATTGGAGGAACCGCTCGAGCCGCGCGCTCGAGTGCTCGGGTCCCTGACCCTCGAAGCCGTGCGGGAGGAGCATAACGAGGGAGCTGGGCCGCTGCCACTTCGACTCGGCCGAGGCGATGAACTGGTCGATGATGACCTGCGCGCCATTGACGAAATCCCCGAACTGCGCCTCCCAGAGACAGAGCATCGACGGGTAGTCGAGCGAATAGCCGTAGTCGAAACCGAGCACGGCGACCTCGCTGAGCAGGCTGTTGTAAACACAGAGCCGCGCCTGGTCCGGCGCGAGATGGTTGAGCGGGATGAAGTCCTCGTTTTTCTTCGCGTCATAGAGCACGGCGTGGCGCTGGCTGAAAGTCCCGCGGCGGCTGTCCTGTCCGGAGAGCCGCACCGGCGTGCCTTCGAGCAGCAACGAGCCGAAGGCCAACGCCTCGGAAAAGGCCCAGTCGTAGGGCCCGCCATCCCGCAGGATCTCGAGCCGGCGGTCGATCAGCATGCGCCGCACCTTCGGGAGCAGATGAAAATCCTCCGGCACGCGGCACAGCCCCTCGACGATGGCGCGCAGCATTTCCGGCGTGATCCCGGTGCGCACCGGCTCGTAGGAATACGGCGGCTGGAAGACCGCCGTCGAGCCGGCGAAGCGCCCGCCCTCTTGACGCTCGCTCTCCTTTTTCTTCACCACATCGAAGGCTTCCTCCAACTCACGCTCGGCCTCGGCCTTGAGCGCCGCGGCGTCCGCGGGCGTCAACGTTCCGAGGGCGGCCAGCTCCTGCACGAAATCCTCGCTGGCCCGCGGATGCTGCTGGATCTTCCCGTAAAGGTGCGGCTGGGTGAAGGTCGGCTCGTCGCCCTCGTTGTGGCCGTGCCGGCGGTAGCAGAAAAGATCGATGACCACATCGCGCCCGAACTCCTGGCGGAAATCGAGAGCGATCCGCGCGACCGTGGCCACGGCCAGCGGGTCCTCGCCGTTCACATGGAAAATCGGCGCCTCGATCATTTTGGCCACATCAGTCGGATAAAGACTCGAACGCGCGTCGGCCGGCAGGGTGGTGAAGCCGATCTGGTTGTTGACGATGATGTGGACCGTGCCGCCGGTCTTGTAGCCGGGCAATTGCGACATGTTGAAGACCTCGGCCACAATGCCCTGGCCGGCGAAGGCCGCATCGCCGTGAATGAGCAGGGGCAGAACCTTTCTCCGCGTCGCCGTGTCGGCCAGGATGCGCTGCCGGGCGCGGGCCATCCCCTGGACCACGGGATCCACCGCCTCGAGGTGGCTCGGGTTGGGTGCGAGCCGCACCCCGACCTTGTAGCCGGTCGCCGTCGTGCGCTCGGACTGGTAACCCAGATGGTATTTCACGTCGCCGTTGCCGCCGACCACCTCGGGGATGAAATTTTCCGAGAACTCGTTGAAGATGACGGTCAGCGGCTTGTTGAGAAAGTTGGCCAGGACGTTGAGGCGGCCGCGATGGGCCATGCCCATGACAATCTCCTCGACCCCGCAGGGCTCGCAGCGCTGCAGGATCGTGTCGAGGATGACGAGGAGCGACTCGGCCCCCTCGAGGGAAAAGCGTTTCTGCCCGACGTAGCGGGTGTGGAGGAAGTGCTCGAAGGTTTCGGCCTCGTAAAGCTGGCGCAGGATGGCCCGGTGTTCCGCGGCATCGCCCTGATGTTCCTGCCGGCGGTTCTCCATCCGGTCGCGAATCCAGTTGCGCACGCGCGGATCCTGGATGTGCATGAACTCCGCTCCGATCGTGTCGCTGTAGATCGCGCCCAGGCGGGCGATCATCTCGCGCAGGAGCATGGGCTGGCCGTCCTGGAAATACTTCGACGAGACCGTGCGCTCGAGATCGCTCTCGGTGAAGCCGATCTGCTTGAGGGTCAGCAACGGATTCTCCGGGGCCGCGGGCGAAAGCGGATCAAGGTGCGCGATCGTGTGGCCCAACGTGCGGTAGTTGTAGGCCAGCGAATCCGCCCGCCGCTCGCGGGCCGCGTCCTCCGGCACCGCCGCGCGCGCGCCCTCGGCCAATTCCTCGGACTGGGTCAGGCCGAGCTCGAAGCCCTCGAAGAAAGCGTTCCACTCGGGGGCGACCGAATCGCTGTCCTGCTTCCATCGCGCGTAATTCTGCTCGAGCAGTTCGGAGTTCCAGTTTCCAGATAAAGATTGGCTCATAAGTTGGCGGGGCCATGAATTTCCACGGAATGACCGCCGGTTGCAACACGGACCCGCGCCACGGCGCGGTTTTTCCGTCCGCCCCTTACTTGCCAGAACCGGCCGGGCGCGGCATAGATAAGGGTTGCCCCGGACCCGGCGGAAGCGGTCCACGGCGCATGACTCATGATCAAGGTTGAAGGACTGACCAAAACCTACGCTGGTGTGACGGCGATCCAGGATCTGAATTTCACCGTGGAAAAGGGTGAGATCGTGGGATTTCTCGGCCCGAATGGGGCGGGCAAGAGCACGACCATGCGCATCCTCTCGTGCTTCCTGCCGGCGACCAGCGGGACGGCCAGCGTGGCCGGCTTCGATGTGGCCTCGCAGTCCCTCGAGGTCCGTTCGCGCGTCGGCTACATGCCGGAAAATGTCGCCCTCTACCCTGAGATGCGCGTGCAGGAATACCTCGAATACCGCGCCGCCCTCAAGGGAGTGCGCGGCCGCCGCAACCGCCAGAGAGTCAACGCGGTCAAGGAACTCTGCAGCCTGCGCGACGTGGAATCCAAGCTCATCGGCGCCCTCTCCAAGGGCTACCGCCAGCGCGTGGGCCTGGCCGACGCCCTCCTTCACGACCCGGACCTCCTCATCCTCGACGAACCAACCATCGGACTCGACCCCAACCAGATCCGCCAGGTGCGCCAGCTCGTCCGCGACCTGGGCAAACGCCACACCATCCTCCTCTCGACCCACATCCTCAGCGAGGTCGAAATGATCTGCAACCGCGTGCTGATCATCAACCACGGGCGCATCGCCGCCTCCGACACGGCGGAGAACCTCGCTGGCCGCGTGCGCACGGCCGGCGCGGTCACGGCCGAAATCCGGGCCGACGCCGCCCAG
>JBGSSV010000068.1:0-32680 GCA_041736875.1 Chthoniobacterales bacterium
CCACCGTGATGCCCTGGTCCGCATTGAGGTGGGTAAGAAGCTGCATGATCTCGCGGCTGCGTGCGGTATCCAGATTGCCGGTCGGCTCGTCGGCCAGCAACAGGGCCGGACGGTGGACGAGGGCGCGGGCGATGGCCGCCCTCTGCATCTCGCCGCCGCTCATCTGATGCGGAAACGCGTCGGCCCGCGGGGTCAGCCCGACGAGCTCGAGCAGGCGCAAGGCCTCTTCCTTGGCTTGCCGGGCGGGGTCGCCGCGGAGCAGGAGGGGCAGTTCGACGTTCTCTCGTGCCGTCATGGCGGGAAGCAGGTTGAAAAACTGAAAGACAATGCCGAGCCGCTCGCGGCGGTAGGCCGTGAGTTCGGCGTCCGTGGCCCCGTGCAGGGCCAGGCCGTCCACGCTGATTTCCCCCGAGGTGGGCTGATCCAGCCCGCCGAGCAAGTTGAGGAGGGTGCTCTTGCCGCAGCCGCTCGGTCCGGTCACCGCGGCGAACGTGAGGGGCTCGATTTGCAACGACAAGTCGCGCAGAGCGTGTAATTCCCCCGCGGGCGAGGGATAAACGCGGCTGACATGTTTGAGGACGATCATGGGAGGGACAAGGGTTTCCGTTCGGCGCGGCGCGCGCAAGACAACTTCCTTGTCGTGGCGGAGGGCGACGGCTGGATCGTGGTGGACAAGCCGGCGGGTTTGCTCACGCATCCGACGCGGCCGGACGGAGCGCCCACGCTCTGGGACGGCCTGCGCGCCCTTCTGGCCTACGAGCTGGCCAACCGTGGTCAGCTTTCCATCATCACCCGCCTCGACCGCGAAACCAGCGGGCTCGTCCTCCTGGCCCTCACACCGGCCACGGCGCGGAAGCTCGGGCTCGCCATGCAGCGCGGGCAGATCGCCAAGGAGTATCTGGCCGTGGTGCGCGGATGGCCGGAGGCGGGCGATTGGGTCATCGATGCGCCGCTGATTCGTCAGGGCGAGGTGCGGCCCTCGGCGGTGTGGCTCAAACGTTGCGTGGACCCGCGCGGGGCGGCGGCCTGCACGCGGGTGGTGGTCGAAAAGCGCTGGGCACGGGCGGGGGAGAAGCTTGCCCTCGTGCGGGCGCGCCCGCAGACCGGCCGGACGCATCAGATCCGCGTTCATCTGGCCCACGCCGGGCATCCGCTGGTCGGCGACAAAATTTACGGTGGGCGCGACACGGCTTACCTTGAATTCATCGAGACTGGCTGGACGCCCAAACTCGCCGCCGAACTGCTGCTCCCGCGTCATGCGCTCCATGCCTGCGGGCTGGAATTCGATGCGGGAACCGGCGTGCAGAGGGTGGGGTGCGACCTGCCGGATGATTTGCGAGGCTTCCTGCCGGGCGGCGGGTGTGGTAACTGACTGGGAAAGCCGACATGCCTACCTACGATTACCAATGCCTGAAGTGCGGGAAAAACTTCGAAGTCTTCCAATCCATGAAGGACGAGGCCTTTAAGACCTGTCCGGAAAAATGCTGCCAAGTCAGCCCGTGGGGCCAGGGCGAGGTCAAGCGCCTGCTCGGCACCGGGGCGGGGCTGATCTTCAAGGGCAGCGGATTTTACATCACCGACTACCGCAGCGAGGGTTACAAAACGGCGGCCAAGAATGACAGCAGCAGCGCCGCGCCCAAGCCCGCGGACAAGCCAGCCTCATCGGGCAGCAGTCCGGCGCCAGCTTCTCCTCCTCCGTCATCCTCATCCGGTGGTAGCTCGTCGTCGAGCGCGGGTGGCACCAAGTAAACTTGCCGACCCATGAGCCTGCACTGCGCCGCCTGCGGATACGACAACGACCCCACGAGGGTCTATTGCCACAGTTGCGGGGCCAAGCTCGAGCGCGGGGCCAGCATGGCTCCGCCGCCCACCGGCTTCACGCATCCGACCGATGTGCTCAAGGCTGCCAAGAAACGGTCGCCCTTCGCCTGGCGTCCCGCGCTGACGGCCTTGGTGCGTCTTGTGATTTTGGGCGGAATGATCTGGGCGGTGGTCCTCGCCTTTCTGCCGCCGCATGACCTCCCGGCCCCGGTGCCGCCGGATCAGGCCGTGGCCGAACGTTTGTCCGCCTTGGTTGCCGATTCCTCCTCGGCCGACGGAACGCGGGCCTTTGCCGTGCCGGCCGCCGACGTGTCCACCTGGCTGGCCTCCACCGTGACCTTGGAGGCCGGTGATGGGGGGCTCAAGCCGGAGAGAGTTTATTTTGTGCCGCGCCAGGGCTATTTCCGTCTTGGGCTGGAAACAACCGTGCCCATGGGCCTGCGTCTTTACTTCGAGGGAGTCTACGCCCCGGTGCGGGATGCCGATGGTGGATCCACCTTGGCCGCCAAGCGCCTGTCCATCGGTCGGTTGCCGCTCCCGCCTGTGCTTGACCTGCTGGTTCGCAAGCAGTTTGAAAGCCTGCGCAGCGCCCTCGAGGTGCCGCTCGGGCAGTTGGCCGGCGCGGACGAGATCACCGTCTCGCCCGACTCGATCAACCTCCGTTGGGCGCCCCGGAGTCCGTGAACACGGCCCTCCGGGTGGCGGCGGCTCTGACCGCGTTGGTGCTGACCGCCTCCGGCCAGATGGTGGCCCCCGACTTGTTCAAGCCGGAGAACCGAACAACGAGCAACTCCGGCCAATTCATCATTTTCGGAGGCACCCGCGAGGACCGGTCCGCCTTGGCCCGGCGGGCCGAGGAGTTGAAGGCCATCGTGGCCAAGGAGCTGCGCGACCAGACGGCTTTCACGATGCCCATTCTTTTGGTTCTGACTCCGGGGGACGGACTGAGGTTCCGCCAGCGGGCGATTTTTCTCCAAGTCTTCGATGCGGGGGACGCGGGGCGCAAGCTGCAGGTGGATATTGCCCCGGGTGCGGCGGCGGACAAACCCGTGCTCGATGCGGCTCTCGTCCGGGCCCTGCTGCTCGAGCGTTCGCTGCGGCGGCAGAAATTCGAGGGGCTGCGTTTTGTCGAGCCGCCCGACTGGCTCATCGCCGCGATCTTGGCCGCCCGCGATCGCAGCGCCGGATCAGCGCAGGTCTATGCAGCACTCTTGCAGGGCAAAGGGATGCCGGAGGTGGACCGGTTTCTGCGGCAGAATGCTTCGGCCTTGCGGGGCAAGGCGGCCGACCTCTACGCGGCGCAGAGCTTGGCCTTGTTCGATGGACTCGTTGAGTTGCCCGGCGGGCGTCAGAAAATTTTGGAGAACCTCATGCTCTCCGAACCCGACACCGATCCGGTCCAGCGCTTCGCGCAGAGTTGGCCCGACCTCGCGGTCGATCAGCCGAAGCTGGCCCGGCTCTGGGCCTTGGCCGTCGCCCGTTTTTCTTCGCCCTCCAAGACGGGATTTCTCTCCGCGGAGGACACGGCCGCGCAGCTCGAGCGCCTCCTGTCCGGCCTCGACCCCGACGCCTCACCCGACGGCCCGGCCTTCGTGATGCTGGAATTGGCGCGGACCGAGGAAGGCCGGTTCAAGCTGGCCCGGGCGGCTGAGCAGGCGCAGCGCCTCGGCTTCCGTGCCCACCCGCTCTACGCTTCGTTGGTCGGTGAATACTATTCGCTGCTGGATGATCTGGCCCGCAAGCGGCGGCGCGGGTTCGAGCGGAAGTTCGCCGAGGCGGAGGACTTGCGCGTCTCGCTCGATGGGCGGGCGAGGGAAATGACCGATTTTCTCAACTGGTTCCAGACCGGCTACGAGGGTGAGAAGCCCATGGTCATCACGGCGCGGCCGTCGGGAGACCGAGAGGATCGTGCCACGCGCCGCAACGACCGGATCACCCGCTACCTCGACTCGGTCGAGGAACGCGGGTGGTGACCCTCAGGAAAAAAATTCCTTCGCCCGCTCGAGAAACCCCTTGGTGATCGGGGTATTCTGGTCGCCGCAACTGGCGGAAAACTCCTCGAGTTTGCGGCGTTGCTCCGCGGTCAACTTGGTTGGCACCTCGACCGCGACCCGGACCAGGAGCTGGCCGTGGCCGGAGCCACGCAAGTGGGGCATGCCTTTGCCGCGGAGCTTGAAGACCGTGCCGCTCTGCGTGCCGGCCGGGATTTTCAGCGAGGCCTTGCCGTCGAGCGTGGGGGCGTTGATTTCGCCGCCCAGCGCCGCGATGACGAACGGCACGGGCAACTCGCAGAAGAGGTCCTCACCCTCACGGGAGAAAATGCGGTGCTCGCGGATGTGAATGACCACGTAGAGGTCGCCCGATGGCGCCCCGCGCACGCCCACCTCGCCGTTGCCGGTCGAGCGCAGGCGCGAGCCGTCGTCGATCCCGGCCGGGATCTTCAGCTTGATGCGGGAAACAGCCTCCGCGCGACCCTCGCCGTGGCAGCCTTTGCAGGGGTGGTCGAACATTTGTCCGGCTCCGCGGCAGCGCGGGCATGGTTGGGCCACCTGGAAAAATCCCCGTGAGCTGATGACCTGGCCACGTCCCCGGCAGGTCGGGCAGACGTGGAGTTGCGCCCCCTGCGCGCCGCCGGACCCGCCGCAGGCGGTGCATCGGCCGGTCTTGCGGATTTCGATTTCCTTTTCCACCCCGTGGGCGGCTTCCTCGAGTTTGATTTCGAGGTCGTAGCGCAGATCCGCCCCGCGGCCCTGCTCGGCCGGGCTGCCGCCGCCTCCGCCGAAAAAATGCTCGAAGATACCGCCCCCGCCGCCCGCACCGAAGACTTCGCGGAAGAGATCGAACGGATCGTGAAACCCTCCGCCTCCACCCCCGGCGCCTTGGAAGGCCGCATAGCCATGGCGGTCGTAGGCGGCCCGCTTGTCGGGATCGATGAGGATGTCGTAAGCCTGCGAGATTTCCTTGAAATGCTCCTCCGCCTCCTGGTCGCCCGGATTGCGGTCCGGGTGGTATTTCATGGCCAGCTTGCGATAAGAGGTCTTGATTTCCTCCACGGCGGCAGCTTGCGAAACCCCGAGGATTTCGTAGGCGTCCCTGCGATGACGTGACGACATGGGAGGGCTCAGGCGGTCGGGCCTTTGGAGACAACTACGCTGGCCGGGCGGAGCAACCGCTCGCGCAGCTTGTAACCCCGGCGCGTCTGCCGCAGCACCAAGCCCTCGGCCACTGCCGCGTCGGCTTCATGCCCGACGGCTTCCATCAGGTTCGGGTCGAACTCCGCCCCTTCGGTCGGGATTTCCTCGAGGCCGGCCGAGGCAAGAAAATCCCGGAACTGGCGGGCGACCATGCCCAGTCCTTGCAGGATGGCATCAGCCCCGGGCGCGGAACGCGCGGCCTCGAGGCCGAGTTCGAAATTGTCCATGACCGGCAGGAGATCTTGCAGGAGGGAGTTGTTGGCGTAGCGGATGGCCTCATCCTTCTCGCGCACGGCGCGCTTGCGGTAATTGTCGAAATCCGCCGCAGTGCGCAGGGCGAGATCGCGGAACTTTTCCGTCTCCGTCGCCGGGTCGACGGCGTTCTCCCCCTTCTCGTCCGGGGTGGGGGTGGCTGGTTCGTCCTGATGTTTCTTGCTCATAATTTGCAGATGGAGATGAGGGTGATGTCGTCGTGCTGCGGGACTTCCCCGGCGAACTCGCGGACTTCCTCCGCGATGTTTTTCACCGTGGCCTCGCTGCCCCGAGGGGCGTTGGCCTGGACGGCTTGGATGAGCCGGGCCAGCCCGAACTCCGAGTCATGCCGGTCCAGTGCCTCCGTCACTCCATCGGTGTAAAGAAGGAGCCCGTCCCCTGATTCCAGCATCACGATTTCGTCAGTCACGACCCTATCGAAGACGTTGCCGCTGTCAATGCCCACGGCCATGCCCGGCGGACACAACGCCTGAATCTCGCGGTTGGCTGCGCGGTAGAGCAAGGGCTGGTCGTGGCCCGCCCGCGCCAGCGTGATCCCTCCGCTGCGGGTGTCGACCACGGCGTAGAGCATGCTGACGAACATGTCTTCCTTGATGTCGGGGTAAAGCTGGCGGTTTACCTGCCGCAAGGCGGTCGCCGCCGACAAGCATCCGGGGGCGGCGCTGCGGAGCAGGCTCCGGCACATGCCGGTGATGAGCGCGGCCGGAATACCTTTGCCCGAGACGTCCGCGATGGCGATGCCCCAGTGGTGCTCGTCGATGGGCAGGTAATCGAAGTAGTCGCCGCTGACGTGGCGGGCCGGGACATTGAGGCCGTTGATTTCATACCCGGCAACCTGCGGGGCGGAGGAGGGGAGGAGGATGCTCTGGATTTCCCTCGCGGTCTGCAGGTCGCTGTCCAGCCGCTTCTTCTCGCCGGCCTCCAAATACACCGCCTCGCTGAAGAGCGCGAAGGCGGACTGATCGGCGATGGCTTTGAAGACGGCCAAGTCCTCCTGGTTGAACGTCGAGCTCATGGGGCCGTTGACCACGGCGAGCACTCCGAGGATTTTGTCGCGATAGGCCAGGCAGGCCACCATCGCGGCGGTCGGTTGCTGGCCGTCCGCCGCCAATCCCGTGAGTTCCGGGTCGGAAAAGTCGAACAGCCGGACCCCTCCCTCATCCCACACTCGGGCCACCGCGCCCTCCCCGGGATGAATAGGGTGGAGCCGCAGATAGCTCTCGAGGGCGACGGGATTGGCCTCGGCCTGTTGGCGGATGTGGGCCGGCACCTTCACGAGGGGGGCGCAGGACCGGCTGATGTAGGCGGGGGCGAGAAATTCCCCCGAGCGGTCCAGCAGGTAAAGGGCCCCGCCGTGCGCGGTGAGGATGCGGGCCGCGCTTTCAACGATCAGCCGGTGGAGTTCGCGCCGGCCGGCGCCGCCGCCGAAGGCTTCACCGAGGCCGTGGAGAAAATCGAAGACCCTTTCCTCCTCGGTCTGCAACTCCCGCCACTCGCGACCGAGGAGCACGAGGGCTTTCCGCTGGCTGACCACGCGCCAAGCGAGGTAGGCCGAGAGAAGAGCCAGGAGAATGATCAGGCCGGTCGACATGAGGGCTTCGCGCGAGCGAGGCGAAGCTTAGGGCCGGCCGGGCGGCCGCTTCAAGGGCTCGCTTGGCCCTCCGGTTTTTTCTGCTCGAGGAATTCGAGCACATCCTTGAAGCGGACGGCATTTTCCGGGTTGACTGCGGCCAGGCTCTCATGGGCCTCGATGATGGTCTCGCGCTTGGCTTCCCGCGCGCCGTCCTCGCCGGGCTCGACCCATCTCCCCACGGCCGGGCTGGCCGGACCCGCGGGCGGCGCGTCCTCCACCGTCATCACACGATCCAAGCCGAGGATCCCCAGCACCTGGCGGTTGCGCGGGTTGGCGCGGATGACTTTGACGTTGCCCTCTGATCCGAGCCGGAGGGCGATCCCGGCCAGTGTGCCCATGAACGTGGAATCCATCAGCTCGCACTGCTGGAGGTCGACGATGAAATTCTTGTGCCCGCGGCGGCTCATCTCGGCGGCAAAATCCTTCAGCCCGGTGCTATTTTGAAATGAACCACGGCCGGCCACCCGTATCCATACGGCGTCGTCGGACACCCCCACTTGCACTGACGATGCGACACTCAACTTAGAAGGCAATTAGGCGATGAAAATCCCCCGGTGTCAAATGCGCCTCGTTGGACTCACTTCCACAGGAAGGACTGCGTCACGGCGACGATCCGTCCGTTTTCGATCAAAAGGCACCGCCAGGCTGTCACTGGCCCGTCCCAAAGGTAGTTGTCTCCGATGACGGCGAAGGATGTTTTCACCGTGCCCCGGGCTCCGCTGTAAGAAACTTCCTGCGCGCGCACATCGTTGCCCAACTTGGCTTGGCGGTATTCCAGGCGCACGGTCAGGTCGGCCGCCCGTCGGGCCCGCCACCAAATGTCAAAATACGTGCCCTCGCGCTGCTTCCGCTCCTCGGCGGAGAGCGCCCCGTGGTTGATCCGCTTGCGGTCGAAGAGAATGACCTCGTTGGGCGTGTCGGTGAATGTTTCCGGCTGGTTGATGAAGCGCTTGACCTTGCGGAACTCGAAATCTTGATCAAGCGCGAGGGGGAGAACACGCGCCTCGGCCAGCTCGACCGGCTTGGGAGCCGTGGTGCAGGAAGCGGCGAGCAGAACGACGAGGAGCAGGCCGGAACGGCATTTCATCTGCGCATGAGATGAGGTTTGCCTCCGGATGTCAAACGGTCGCGCGACCCGAAATTGTCTTGCCCCGGACCAGCCCGCCTCGGGATGCTCCTCTCCGCCACCCGGCGCAGGGGCGGCTCCTGCATGACACCTTTCCAGCAATCCTTGGCGGCGGTCCAAGCGACGTTTGCCTCGTTGACGCCGCTCGAAGCACCTCTGCGGGAGGCGGCCGACGCCGTTCTGACCGCTCTGACCTCCGGTCGCAAGCTCCTGATCTGCGGCAACGGAGGTAGCTCGTCCGACGCCGCCCACATCGCGGCGGAGTTCGTCTGCCGCTTCATCGGCGACCGCCGTCCCTATCCCGCGCTGGCCCTCGGGGTCGATGGAGGTCTGCTCACGGCCATCGGCAACGATTATGATTTCGCCGTGGCCTTCGCCCGTCAGGTTCAGGCCTTCGGTCAGCCGGGCGACGTTTTCATCGGCCTGAGCAGTTCGGGGCGCTCGAAGAACATTTTGGCTGCCCTGGAGGAGGCGCGCCGGCTCGGGGTGACCACCATCGCCCTGTTGGGTCGTGACGGCGGCTTCACCGCAGGCGTGGCCGACATCGAGATGATCGTGCCCGGCACGGTCACGGCCCGCATTCAGGAGGCGCAGCAATTCCTCCTCCACGTCCTCTGCGAAATCGTGGAGGAAAAACTGCCCAAGGAATGAACACCCCCTTGGTCTGGGTGATGGTGCTGGCCTTCGGCCTCGTCGTCGGCTCGTTCCTCAACGCGGTCATCCACCGCCTGCCCCGCGAGATCGGGCTGGCCCACCCGCGCCGGTCGTTCTGCCCGCAATGCGGCCGCACTCTCCCCTGGTATGAGAACCTGCCCGTCCTCAGTTGGCTCTGGCTGCGCGGGGCCTGCTCGTCCTGCGGCGCGCCCATCCCCGCGCGCTACGTCGTCGTCGAGGTCCTCACCGGGGCCATGTTTCTCGTCCTCTGGTGGCTCTTTCCTCCGGCTCTCGCCGCCGCATATGCGGTGCTGGTCTGCCTGCTGATCGCCGGAACTTTCATCGACCTCGAGCACATGATCCTGCCCGATGTGCTCACGCTCGGCGGGGCCGTCGCGGGCGTTCTCCTCAGCATGGCCGTCGAGGGACTCCAGCCCGGGCTCTCGTGGGAGGAACGTCTGCGCTCCAGCGTCTTCGGTGCCCTCTGCGGGTTCGCCCTGCTTTTCGCCGTGGTGGAAATCGGCAAACTCGCCTTCGGGCGCAAACGAGCCGAGCTCGAGCCCGCCGAGCAGTTTTCCCTCCATGCCGATGCGGATGGCCCGCGGTTGCGGCTCGGTGGGGAAGATTGGGCCTTGCCGGATTTTTTCTACCGCGCGACCGACGCTCTCGATGTGGAGTTGACCGATGGCACCGTGTGGCGGTTGCAAGCCGACGGGGTCAAACGCGACGGAGCGCTTGCGACCTACGCGGAGGCGGATGGCTGGCAGGGTGAAGCCCGTGCGGTGGTCGTTCCGCGCGAGGCCATGGGCTTCGGCGATGTGAAATTCATGCTCACCCTCGGTGCTTTCCTCGGCTGGCCCGGGGCGGTGTTCAGCATCGCCGCCGGGTCCGTTCTCGGTGCCGTGGCCGGGGTCGCCCTGCTCGCCGCTCGCCGGCTGGATGCGGCGGGCCGCATTCCCTTCGGACCCTACCTCGCCGCCGGGGCGCTCATCTGGGTGCTCGCCGGGCCGGACCTGCTGCGCTGGTATCTCGGCCGCTGATTGGCCTCAGCGCCGCCACCGGCTGGTCTGCAGGAATGCCTGCACGAAAAGAAAGAGGATCAGAAAGATGACAACCGACAGCGCCGCCGACCACCCGAAGCGGTAGTCGGTGAAGGCCGTCTTGTAGACGTAGGAAACAAGGATGTGGGTCGAATCGGCCGGCTCACCGCCGTCGGAGAAGAGCCAGATGGCGTTCAGATTGTTGAAATTCCAGACGATGCCCAGCGTGGTTGCCGGGAGCATGAAGGGCCGCAGCAATGGAGCGGTCAGCCGCGTGAACTGCCGCCAGTCTGAGGCTCCCTCGAGCCGCGCCGCCTCATAGACGCTGGCCGGGATGGCCCGCAGGCCGGCGAGAGCCACCACCATCATGAAGGGAAAGCCCATCCACACGTTGACCAGCGCCGCCGCGGAGAATGCCTCGAAAGGGGAGTTGAGCCAGTTGATCGGGGCCCATCCGAAGACATTCCCGAGGAAGGTGTTGACCGCGCCGTTTTCCCCCTGAAACAAGCTCCGCCAGGTCAGCGCCGTGATGTATTGCGGCATGGCCCACGGGAGGAGGAGCAGGATGCGCCAGGCCGATTGTCCGGCGATGAAATACTGGTTGAGCACGACGGCGAGAGCCACGCCCAGCGCGATCTGCAGCGAGGTGCTGAGCAAGGTCCAGAGCACCGTCTTGCTCAGGATGATCCAAAAATCCGGCTCGCGAAAAACCAGCAGGTATTGCTCGAAACCCACCAACCGCCAGTCCAGCACGTGGTAAATGCTGGTGTCGGAAAACGAGAGGATGACCGTGTAAATCAGCGGGTAAACAACCACCAGAACCAGCACGACGAGGGCGGGAATGAGACAAAAGGTGAGAAACAACCGGCGTCCCGACGTCGGATCCCATTCGGCCAACCCGGCCAGCACCGCAGCCTGCGGCTGTTCAGGGGGCGTTTTCACAAGCCGCCTTCCCGGATGCGCGCCTCCGCCTCCTTCTGCATCAGCCGTGCCGCTTCATCCGGGGTGAGGTCGCCGGTGAAAACCTTGCGATAGGGGCCGCGGATTCCATCCCACACGTAGCGCAATCGCGGGGTCAAGGGCATCGGAATGGAATATTTGGCCTGCTCGCGGGCGATTTGCAACACCCTGTTGCCGGTGAAAACGGGTGAGGCCAAGGCCGACTTGAGTGTCGGCGTGGTGAAGAGCCGCCTGGCCATACGAAGTTGCATCTGCTCACTGGTCAGGTGCTTGAGGACGCGCCGGACGAGCTCAAACTTGCCCGGCGGTGTGTTGATGTTCAGGCAGTAGCCCTTGGCCGCCACGATCGGTCGGCAGCGCAGGCCCGTCTCGCTGTTGATCGGCAGCAGGGCCAGCATGCTCCGCTCGGGCACACCATATTCGGCCCACGACCAAGGGCCGTTGATGATCATGGCCGCCCGCCTCCGCATGAACATCAGGTTGGCCGTCTTGTAGTCCTCGTAGCGGGGAATCACCCCGTGCTTGTCGCGCAGATCAAGGATGAATTGCAGGGCCGCCCGCGTGGCCGCCGTGTCGAGCGTCGGGTTGCCCTCGTCGTCCATGATCCAGCCGCCGAACCCCGTCAGAAACGGAATGAAAAAATACGGTTCGCTGTAATTCCACGTCAGGGCGTAATGCTCGGGCCGCTCCGGGTTGTTGCCCCGGAGTTTCCGCCCGATTGCAATCAAGTCGTCGAGGGTCTCCGGCGGGGTGTCCACCATTTGCCGGTCGTAAACGAGCAGGAGCTGGTTGCCGATCTGGTCGGCCACCATCCAAGGCTGGCCTTTCCAGCGGACCACGCCTTCCGCGGTGAACAAGCCGAAGAATTCCTCCCCAACCACCTCGCTCCACGGGCGGATCGCTTTGGTTTCGGCGAAAAGGCTGACGTTGTCCGCCGGGCCGAAGACCAGGTCCGGCCCCTGCCCGGCGACCGCGGCGATGATGAACGAATTCCGCATCTCCTCGCCCTCCCGGTAGACCGCAGTGATCTGCTCCGGGGCGTGCGCCCGGTTGTATTCGTTGATCACTTCCTCGAAGAAGATCCGCTCGGCCCCGGTCTTTTGGTGCCAGATGACCAAGCGGTCCGGGGCTTCGCGTGGCGGCTGGCAACCGCCGAGCAGCGCGAGGAGGGCGAGGGCGAGCCAACGGTGCGATGTGCGGGGCGGAAACATGGAGCGGAGCGCCGACCCACAATTTCACGGGGCGAACACCTGCTGGCAAGCATGCAGCGAAAAGCCGGAGGCTTTCCCGTTGCCGACCGGCTTCGCGGCGGGCATGATCCCGCCCGAATGAGCGGCGACACTTTCAACCTGCAGGTCAACCGCAAGGCGCTCGATCTCAACCTCGACGGCCGCATCTACGGGACTTTCGCCGAGATCGGAGCCGGGCAGGAGGTGGCCCGGCGCTTCTTTTATGTCGGCGCCGCCGCCGGCACGGTGGCCAAGACCATGTCGGCCTACGACATGACCTTCAGCGACGCGATCTACGGTCCGGTCGAACGCTACGTCAGCCGCCCGCGCCTTTGGGGCATGCTCGAACACGAATTCACCCTCCTGCGCGAACGGCTCGACGCGAAGCTTGGCGCGGAAAAGACGTTCTTCGTTTTTGCCGACACCGTCTCGGCCCGCAGCTTCCACCGCCACGAAGAGTCGCACGGGTGGATGGGTATCCGCTTCCAGACCGTGCCGCGCGGTCCGGTCAACGAAATCATCATCCATGTGCGCATGCTCGACGCCGAGAACATCGCGCAACAGGAAGCCCTCGGCATCATCGGGGTCAACCTCATCTACGGTGCCTTTCGCCATCATGCCGATCCGACGAAACTCATCGGCAGTCTCCTCGACGACCTGACCTCGAAACGCATCGAGGTGGACATGATCCGGTTCAGCGGGGCCGATTTTGCCGCAGTCGACAACCGCCTGATGAGCCTGCAACTCGTTGCCCAGGGACTCGGGCCGGCGGCCATGTTCCGCGCCGACGGCGAGGTCGTGCAGCCGGCGGAGGAACTTTACAAGCGTGCCGTCCTCGTCGAGCGCGGGAGTTTCCGGCCGGTCACCCACGTGACCCACGAAATGCTGCGCTGCGCTTACGAAGACTTCGCGCCGAGGGAGAAGGCCGCGCCGCGCGGGGTGCTGACCCTCGCGGAGATCACCATGCAGAACCTCCTCAGCGCGGGGGATCTGGATACCCGCGATTTTCTCGACCGCACGGACATCCTCGGCGCCCTGGGGCAGACCGTGCTGGTCTCGAATTTCGGCGAATATTTCCGCCTGGTCGATTACATCGCCCGCTACACCGGCGAAGCCATCGGCTTGGCCCTCGGTGTGCCCAGCTTGGAGGAAATTTTCCTCGAGAAATATTATGTCGGGCTCGAGGGCGGCATTCTCGAGGGCCTCGGACGGCTCTTCAAGACCAACGTCCGGCTCTACGCCTACCCGCGCCTGGCCGAAGACGGATCGATCATCACGGCCGAGAACCTGCGCGTCGCGACCAAACTCCGCTACCTCTACGCCTACCTGCGGGAGAATGAGTTCATCGTTCCGGTGACCGACTACCGTGAAGAAATCCTCGGGATCAAATCCCCGCAGGTCCTGGCCAAGCTGCGCTCGGGCGATGCTTCGTGGGAGCAGTGCGTGCCCCCCGAGGTGGCGGCGATCATTCGCCAGCGCGGACTCCTCGGCTGCGCCCCCTAAGGTCCGTCGAAACCGACGACGCGGAACACGCCGGCTTTGTCGCGGTAAAATCCGCGGAGCTGGGGAACCTCACCGGTCAAATTCCGCATGGTCCGGGCCAGCCAATCCTTGTTGGCCGCCGCGTTCTCCGCCCGCAGGCTTCCATCCTTGCGGTTGACTTGGTCAAACGGTCGCGTGACCTTGGCGTAGGCTGCATCGCTGAGCCGTGCGCTGTCCAACCGCTTCGCATCGTAGATGGAGACCCACCAACCCCCGTAGGCGTCGGGTGCGTCGGGCGGCGTGATGGTGAAAACAAGATTCCCCGCCCTCGCCGTGCCGCCCTTGAGGTCGAGGGAATACAGCGCCGCGATCTCCTCGCGGGTGTGCAGGTGGCCGGCGAGGAATTCGCGGATGACCCGCTTCTGCCGCGCGCCGAACGATTTTTTCCCGTAGAGGCCGAACTCCAGCCCGACCGGGTCCTCGGGGTCGCCGAGGACATTCAACTCGCCGCGCTCGTTGAAGCGGAAGGAAAGGTAGGGGATGTTGCGGAAGATGCCGTTGTCCACCGCGGTCGCCGGGATCATGACGAAACTCTGGATCGCATCATGATTGCGAAAATCATGCACGATGGAGCGCCACTGTGGCAGCCGACCCGGCTTGGTCACCCGGTCGAATGCGACTCCGTGGTCCGGGGCGTCATGAATGCGGCGGATCGACGACTTCGGAACCTCCAGCTCGTTCTTCCCCGTCTGAATCAGCACCGCGTCCGCCGAGTTTCGCAGGATGAGCCCCTGCACACTGCTGCCGTCCTTCATCTCCAGCCGGTCGGGCATAGTCTCCGGAACTGCCGCCCGGACCGCCGCACCCGACAGCAGCGAGGTGACGACCACGAGGGCGGGGAGATGGCGCGTTGCGGTCACGAGTGCACTAAACTAACATCGGTCGCATGTGGCAAGTCACCCGTCGGTTGTTCGCGCTCGCACTTTTCCTTCTTCCCGGGTGCGTGACGCCGCCCCGGCCCTATCATCCGCCGGCCGAACCGGCGGTTACACGCACGCTCCCGCGCGAACCGTTCTGGTGGGGTGCTTCCACCGCCAGCTTCCAAAACGAGGACCGCGGGGTCGAGCCGGGGGCGCCGATGTATTTTCAGACCGACTGGGATGTCTACGCCAAGGAGGGCGGAGCTCCGCCTCGCGGGGAGGACGCGGTGTTTTCTTGGAGCCGGTTCGATCTGGATCTGGCGGCGCTCAAACGTCTGGGCGTCTCCCACTTCCGTTTCGGTGTGGAATGGGCCCGCATCGAACCCCGTCCGGGGGTGATCAACGAGGCGGCCCTGGCCCAATATGTCGGCATGGCCCGCGACCTCCGCGCGGCCGGCATCGAACCGGTGGTGACCCTGTGGCATTTCACCTTCCCCGACTGGCTCTACGAAACCAAGGCCAAGAGCCGGTCGAATTTCCTCCACCCGGACGCCCCCGCCGCCTGGCGCGCCCACGTCGAGCGGGTGGTCCGCGCCATGAAGCCCTACGTGCGCATCTACGTGCCGCAGAACGAGCCCAACGGCGCGTTGCAACTCGGGTGGATCGCCGGACATTGGCCGCCGGGCCTGTTGCTCCATCCCTTCGGCTACAAACGCGCCATGCGGGTCGCGGCCGACATGTTCCGTGAGGCCGCTGCCATCGTGCGGAAAGGTCGGTCGGACGCCATCATCATGGGCATCTATTCGCTGCCGGACTGGCGCCGCAACGTCCTGCAGGACCCGACCGCGCTCGTTTACAACATCGTGCAGCGCCAGAATTTCGACCACCTCGACATGGTCGCCGATACCGTGGACATCATCGGGGTGAATTACTACTACGCTCAGGATGCCAGCATCCTCCGCTTCCTCAGTCGCGGCCACGGGGAAATGTCGTCCGAATACACGCAACTCGGCTGGGAAATCGTGCCCGAAGGCCTCTACAGCGTCCTCACCGCGGTGAACAAACGCTACGGCAAGCCCATGGTCATTTCCGAGAACGGCCTCGGCACCCAGAGCGAGCAGAAGCGCATCCGTTACATCCGCGAACACATCGCGCAAATGCGTCGCGCCATGCACGAAGGGGTGGACGTGCGCGGCTATTTCCCTTGGACCTTGGTGGACAACTACGAGTGGAAGGAGGGCTGGCACGGCCAGTTCGGCCTCTTCTCCTTCGACCCGAAAACCAAAGCCCGCATCTTGGAACCCACCGGCCGCTGGTTCTCCGAATACATCAAAGTCCACCGCGAACCTTGATCCCTGCCGGCTTTGACTTGCGGCCGAGTCGCCATGATGGCTAGATTCCACCTCGGCCACCGGGGGTATAGCTCAGTTGGTAGAGCGTCTCGTTCGCAATGAGAAGGTCAGGGGTTCGACTCCCCTTACCTCCAGGTCCGCCGAAGCCGGCGTTTCCGCCTCTCAGGGAGGTGGATCGAGGCTTAGCGGAGCAGACTGACCGCAGTTCCGCCCCGCAGGAGTGGGCGTCTGTAAGCCGAAATCAACATCTGCCGTTTGGCTGGCCTCGTGCTTCCGGGAGCAGATGTCCTTTACAGCGTCCTGGTGCTGAGCAGGGGGGCGAGGATGTTGAAGGCGTAGCCGATGACGATGATCGCCAGGGTGGTCACGCCGAAGAAGGCGGCGATGAGGGGGAGTTTCATCACGCGGCGGAGCATGATGGCCTCGGGCACGGAGAGGGCGGCCACAGCCATCATGAAAGCAAGGGCCGTGCCCAAGGGGATGCCCTTTTCAAACAGCACCACGGCCACGGGGACGATGGCGGCACAACTGCCATACATGGGCACCCCGATGAGCGTGGCCAGGGGCACGGCGAAGACGCCGGCAGCGCCGACAAAGGTCTGAATGGCCTCCTGCGGCACATAGTTGTGGATGAAGGCGCCGACGGCCACGCCGGCCAGAAGCCACAACCAGACCTGGCGGATCACCGTGACCGATTCGTGCAGGCCGAATTGCAAACGGCCGACGAAGGTGAAGTTCTCTCGCAGGGAAGGATCGGTCGTGGGCGCGACCATGTCCGTTTCGAGGTAGCGCTCAAGGCCGCCCCGGCCGAGCAGTGCACCGACCACGGTGCCGATGGCCAATCCGCTGACCACATAAGCCACGGTGATGGGCAGGCCGAACTCCGCCGCCATGAGGATGACGAGATACTCGTTGATGATGGGCGAGGTGAGGAGGAAAGAAAAGGTGACGCCGAGGGGCGCGCCGGCCTTGATCAGGCTGATGAACACCGGGATGGAGGAACACGAGCAGAACGGCGTGACGGCGCCGAAGAGTGCGGCGACGAAGTTGCCCGCGAGGCCGCGGCCGGTCATCCACCGCTTGACCTTCTCCTCCGGCAGCCACGTGCGCACGACGCCGAGCACGAAGATCATCACCGCCAACAGCAGGAAGATCTTGAGGCTGTCGTAGACGAAGAAATGAATCGCGCCCCCAAGCTGCGAGTCGGGGTCGAGGCCGGCCAGCTGGTAGACAAGCAGATCGCTGAGCTTCAGCAGCATTTGCCACCTTTGCCGTCTTTGCCGCCAGGAGAGCAGCAGGAAGACTCCGCTGCCTTCTTCTCCGCCTTCTCCTTCATCGTGCGGTCGAGGCGTTCGATCATTCGAGTGAACAGGCCCGGGGGTTTGGCTTCCGGTGCCATTTTGATGTCCTTGGTTTCTTCGGTTTTCATAAACTCATGTCCGGGCGGGGCTTTCCCGCAGGCCGGCGGCATAAGCCTCGAAGACCCGGCGGATCTCATCACGCACACGGCGGAACTCAGCCATCACTTCCTCCTCTGTGCCGATGGCGTGCGCCGGATCGTCGAAGCCCCAGTGGTGGCGATGGACCTGTCCGGGGAACACCGGGCAGGCTTGATCGGCGTTGCCGCAGACCGTGATGACCGTGGCGATCTCGCGGTCGAGGAACTCGTTCATGTGCTTCGAGGTGTGGTCGGAAAGATCGAGACCGATTTCCGCGAGGGCGGCGATGGCTTTCGGGTGGACGTAACCGGCGGGCTTGGATCCGGCGCTGTGGACCTCGACAAGGTCGCCCGCGGCGGCACGCAGGATTCCCTCGGCCATGTGGCTGCGGCAGGAGTTGCCGGTGCAGAGGATGAGGACGCGCGGGTTGCTCATCGCGATTCCTCCATGGCGAGACGCGTGGCCCGGCATGCGGCCGAGTCGAGAAACGCCTGGTCACCCTCGGACAGTGTCTCCGGGCCGCGCCGCTCGGCTTCGGCAATGATCTCCCGTGGGAAAAGCTTCCGTCTCAGCCACAGGGCCACGTGGACCAAGCCGATGAGCACTGGAACTTCGATAAGCGGCCCGACGACAGTGGCGAAGGCCACGGCCGAGCCGAGGCCGAAGACGGCGATGGCCACCGCGATGGCCAACTCGAAGTTGTTGCCCGCCGCAGTGAAGGCGAGCGTGGTGGAGCGGCTGTAATCTGCGCCGAGACGACGTCCGAGGAAGAAGCTGACCAGGAACATGATGACGAAGTAGATGCTCAAGGGGACCGCGATGCGCAGCACGTCGAACGGCAGTTGCACGATGGCCCGGCCTTGGAAGGTGAACATGACCACAATGGTGAAGAGCAGGGCGCCGAGGGTGAGGGGGGAAATAGCCGGGATGAAGCGTTGGTCGAACCACTCCCGGCCCTTCAGCGGGATGAGAATGAGGCGGCTGAGGAGACCCGCGGCAAAGGGGATGCCCAGATAAATCATCACGCTCTGGAAAATTTCGCCGATACCGACTTCAAGCACGGTGGCCTGCAGGCCGAAGAACGGTGGTAGGACCGTGAGGAAGAGCCAGGCGTAGGCGCTGTAGAGGACGATCTGGGCCACGCTGTTGAGCGCGACCAGCCCGGCGCAATACTCGCTGTTTCCCTTGGCCAGCTCATTCCACACCAGAACCATCGCGATGCAGCGCGCGATCCCCACGAGGATCAGCCCGACCATGTATTCAGGCCGGTCATGGAGGAAAATCAGCGCGAGGGCAAACATCAGCACCGGCCCGATGACCCAGTTCTGCAGGAGGGAAAGCCCGAGAATCCTCGTGTTGGCGAAGACCCGCGGCATCTCGCCGTATTGCACCTTGGCCAGCGGCGGATACATCATGACGATCAGGCCGGCGGCAATGAGCAAATTGGTCGTCCCCACCGTCACGGGGGCAAAGAACGCGGCCGGGTCGGGAATGGCAAAATTGGCCAGAGCGACCCCGAGGGCCATGGCGACGAAAATCCAGACCGTGAGGTAACGGTCCAGAAACGACATGCGGCGGGCGATGGAATCAGACATGGTGAGTCAGCGGGCCAAGGCGGCTGTCCGCACGCAGGCCGGACAGTCGTCGCCCATGGCTCGGCGCAGCTTGAGCAAGCGGGAAGCATCCTGACGGAACACGCGCTCCTCCTGGGCGCAGTCGTGCAGGCAGGCGAGGTTCGCCTCGAGCATCGGGTTGCGGACCTCCGGCAGGCGATAAATCATCCACTGCCCGCAGCGCTCGGCGTTGACCATGCCGCGCTCGCGCAGGTAGGCCAGATGCCGGGAAATTTTCACCTGCGGCTCGCCGAGGATGGCTTGCAGATGACAGACACAGAGCGGGCCGCCGAGAAGCAGATGGACCAAACGCAGTCGGGTCCGATCGCAGAGACATTCGTGAATGCGGACCAAAGTCATGCGGGAATGTATACGCGAAAGCAAATATATGGGCAAGCAGATATACCGATGCCCTGTTAATCGGGAATTTCCGGTGTTCTTTTGGCGGCCGCGGCACGCTAGCGTGTGGTCATGGTGCGAATTGACGCTCTGCGACAGGCTGGCCTCGCGGTGTGTTTTGCTGGGCTGTTGCTCGGCCTGGCTTCCTGCGGCCGGGAGGATCCCGGTCATGTGCAGGGTTACATCGAAGGGGAGTTTGTTTATGTGGCTTCGCCGTTCGGCGGCCGGTTGGTCGATCTGGCGGTCAAGCGGGGGGAGCAGGTTGCCGCGGGCGCGCTGCTGTTTCGCTTGGAGGAGGAGGCCGAGCGGGCGGCGCGGGATGAGGCCTTGCGCCGGGTTGATCAAGCCGAGGCGCAACTGGCCGACGCGCGGCAGGGCCTGCGGCCGAGTGAGATGAATGCGATCCAGGCCCAACTCGAGCAGGCCAAGGCCTCGCTGGCTCTGTCCGAGATCGAACTCAGAAGGCAGCAGAAGCTGCTCCTCTCAAGTGTGACCTCGCGGAGGGACGTGGACATGGCCCAAGCCACGCGCGATGAGGACCGGCAGAGGGTGTCGCAATTGGAGTCGACCCTCGAAACCGGGAGACTGGGAGCCCGCGATGAAGTGGTCCGGGCGGCCGAGCAAAATCTTCTGGCCCAGCAGGCCGGCTTGGAAAGGGCGGCGTGGAACCTCGCGCAGAAGCAGCAGGCGGCCCAGCAGGATGCGCTGGTCAGCGACACCCTCTACCGCGTGGGCGATTGGGTTCCCGCCGGTCATCCGGTCGTTGTCCTGCTTCCGCCCGGCAACCTCAAGGTCCGCGCTTTTGTCCCGCAGGACGTTTTCGGCCGTCTGCGCGTCGGCACCCCGGCGCAGGTCATGGTGGACGGCGTGCCCGATCCCTATCCGGCGACGGTCACCTTCCTCTCGCCGCGGGCCGAGTTCACGCCACCGGTCATTTACAGCCAGAAGATGCGCGAGAAGTTCGTTTTCTTAGTCGAGTTGTCGGTCGATCCCTCCCTCGCCGGCTCGCTGCACCCCGGGCAGCCGGTCGATGTGGAACTGACCTTCTAGCCGCCCATGACGGATCTGGTCATCGATGTGCGGGGCATGACCAAGCGTTTCGGCCAGCGCACGGTGGTCAATGCGATCGATCTGCGGGTGGCCCGCGGGCAGATCTACGGATTCCTCGGACCGAACGGCAGCGGCAAGACCACCTTCATCCGCATGCTCTGCGGCCTCCTTCGCGCGGATGGTGGCCGTGGGACCTGCATGGGGCATGATGTGCTGACGGAAAGCGCCGCGATCAAGCGCCAGGTTGGCTACATGACGCAGCGGTTCAGTTTTTACGAGGATCTGACCATCCGGGAAAATCTGGACTTCGTCGCGCGGCTTTACGGCATGGCCAACCGGCGCGAAGTCGTGGCGGAGAGCATCAAGAATCTTGGTCTGCACGACCGGCGGAATCAGTTGACCGGACAGTTGTCGGGCGGATGGAAGCAGCGAATGGCCTTGGCGGCGTGTCTCCTGCACAAGCCGAACCTCCTGCTGCTCGACGAGCCGACGGCGGGGGTGGATCCGAAAGCGCGGCGGGATTTCTGGGATCACATTCATGTGCTGGCCTCGCGGGGGCTGACCTGTCTGGTGACCACGCACTACATGGACGAGGCCGAGCGCTGCGACCGGCTGGCGTATATATCTTTTGGCAATCTGTTGGTCGATGGGACCGTCGATGAAGTGATCGATCAGGCGGGGCTGGTCACCTGGTCGGTCAGCGGTCCGGGTCTGGACGGGTTGGCCCGGGCCCTCAAGGGGCTTCCGGGCGTCGAGCAAACCGTCATGTTCGGCCAAGATCTGCATGTCAGCGGGAGCAACGCCCGTCTGCTCGAGGCGAGCATCGCGCCGTTCCGGGCCGGCGGAAACACGTGGCAGCCGGTTCGCTCGGGACTGGAGGATGTCTTCATTCATTTCATGCTGACGTCGAAGGACAATTTCGGCGCATGAACTCGGCCACGTCATTCTCCTTCGCGCGCCTCTGGGCCATGGTGGTCAAGGAGTTCATCCAGATGTCCCGCGACCGCCTGACCTTCGCGATGATCCTCGGCATTCCGCTCATGCAGCTGACCGTCTTCGGTTTTGTCATCAACACCGACCCGCGGCACATGCCGGCGGCGATCCTCATGGCCGATGACGGGCCGCAGGGCCGGACGTTGTTGCAGGGGTTGAAGAACAGCTCCTACTTTGACTTCGAGCGCCGCGTTTCGAGCGAGGCGGAGGGCGAGGAGTTGCTGCGCCGCGGTCAGGTCCAGTTCGTCGTCAGCATTCCGGAGAATTTCTCCCGTGATCTGTTGCGGGGTGACCGCCCGTCCGTGCTGGTCGAGGCTGACGCGACCGATCCGACGGCGACGAGCGGTGGGCTGGCCGCGCTGGCTGGCGTGGTCAACACGGCCATGCTGGCGGATTTCAAGGGCCCCCTCGACCGACTGGCCCCCGAGCCGCCGGCCATCGATATGCGCGTCCATGCCCTCTATAACCCCGAGGCCATCACGCAATACAACATCGTGCCCGGACTGATGGGGGTGGTTCTAACCATGACGCTTGTGCTCATCACCGGTCTGGCCATCACGCGCGAGACCGAGCGGGGCACGATGGAGAACCTCCTGGCCATGCCGCTGCGGCCCACCGAGGTGCTGCTCGGAAAAATCACGCCGTATATTTTTGTCGGTTACATCCAGGTCGGCCTGATCCTGCTGGCGGCGCGTTTCATGTTCGACGTGCCGATCCACGGCAATCTTGTCCTCCTGCTGCTCGCTTCGCTGTTCTTCATCGCGGCCAACTTGGCCATGGGTATCACCTTTTCAACCATCGCGAAGAACCAGCTCCAGGCCATGCAGATGTCGGTCTTTGTTTTTCTCCCCTCCATCCTGCTTTCCGGATTCCTTTTTCCCTTCCGCGGCATGCCGCTGTGGGCGCAGGTCATGGGTGAGATTCTGCCGATCACCCATTTCCTGCGCATTGCCCGCGGGGTCATGCTCAAGGGCATCGGCTTCGCCGATCTCGGCCGCGAGCTGTGGCCCATCGCGCTTTTCGCTGTGGTCGTGCTGACCATCGGGGTGAAGCGCTACCGTCAGACGCTCGATTGACCGCCGGAGGTAACGGGGCCACGGCCTCCGGGAGCTGCGCTTGTCGCGTCAGCCGGTGGCCGTGACCCTGCCGCCGCGTTTTTATGCGGCGTCATCCGGCCACAGGGGGGTGTCACCGGACGTCCCAGCAGGCACGCCGGGGGTCGCGTTCCGCAAGTCATGGGGCCGTGGTTGTTGTTTCACGATCTGATCAAAAATTGACCCCGGCAAAAGCGCCGATGAGCACGGCATCACCCACCGCCTGACCGCCGTCGGGCTGGGCGAGGTATTGGGCGTAGGGTTGGACAAACGCCCAGCGGGTGACCTGCACGCGGTAACCTCCTTCAAGGACGAGCGTGCCGGTTTTGTTCTCCACTTTGGCCTCGCGACCGGCGGCGATGGCGATCTGTGCGAAGTCTTTGTTTCGCGCCGGGATGAGCCCCTCGTAGACTAGTCCAGCTTGGGCATAGAGCGGCCAGCGGTTGTTGTCGGGCGGTGCGAAGGTCAACATGCTGAAAGCCCGCAGGCCTTCCTCGTGGGACAGCGCGTCCGGGCTGCTCTCGCGGTAAAGCATCTGGTCGGCCTGCCAATAAAACCCGTATTTGCTCCCGCCGGTCTGCTTATCCGGGTTGCCGTAGAAGTAGCCACCGAAGGCGTATTTGCCGGGGAGCCGGTCCGGGCCGAACTGAGGCGTGACGCCGGTTTCCCCGATGAAGAATTCGCTGTTCCTCGTGGGGTCGCTCGGGTAGCCGCTCATCATCAGGCCGTGGTTCTCCCCGAAAGTCGCCTCGGGGTAACTCATGAAGAGCCCGATTTTGGTGTATTGCCAATCGAGCGGCTTGACCTCGAGAGTGCCGCCCCAGGTCGAGAAGCTGGAGGAGAAGGGGATGTTGCCGCCGAGGCCTTTGGCGCTCTGGATCGCGGTGTTGAGGAAATTGAGGGAAAGCGGCTGGGTGAGGAATTCGCGCACCGGCCTGAGCCATCCGCCAGTGATGCTGAGAATATCTTTTCGCCCCGCGATGGCGGGCGCACGGTAGCGCAGGCCGAACGAGACGAGGCGCCAGCCCACGCCGCTTTCGTAGGGCGACGGATTGAACATTGGTTCGGCCAGCACCGATTCGTTCGGATTGTCCTGCTCGGCCGGATCGCGCCAGCGCGTTTCGATGAAACCCGTCAGGCCCTCGAGCACCGCGCTTGAGCTGAGCAGTTGGCCGAAATCCACCAAGGCGGAGAACGCCAACTCCTGATCGAAGTATCCGGCCTGCCCGTTCTCGCTGGCCAGCACCCCGTAATAGACCCCGCGCCAGCGGCCCTCGAAGCTGAGTCCGTGATCGGCCAGTTCCTCCCGCGCTCCAAACCATTCACCGGAAAAATGCGGACCGGACAACCATGCTTCGACGCTGGAGGCTTCGTGCCCCGCTCCCGGCACGGCGAGCGCTGTCGAGACCAAGGCGAAAGCCACAACCGCCGCAGTGGCCGTGCGTGCCTTCCAGTAGACTGATCCTTTGATTGTTTCGGGCATCAAGACTGCCTGGAGGGAGCAGATAGGCCTGAGCGTGTTTGCAACTAAAGTGCGTAAAGTATTAGCAAAGCTAACAAAAGGCAAGTTGTCACACCACAGACAGCGCCGGCTCTGCTCCCCGCGATCAGGCACCAAGTGGCGGCAGATCGAGCAGCTCTCTCGATCGCTCCAAGGCGTGGTCGATGTTGCCGCAGAAGTTGTCCAGCCCGAGACGGCCAGCGAGGCCGGAGGAGAGCATGATTTTCATCGGCTGGGGTTGGGCGCTGGTGATGAGAACCTGCACGCCGTCGCGCTGCATTTTTTCGCACGCCACTTCGAGAGCCCGCAGCCCGGTCACGTCCATGAACGGAACATGCCGCATGCGGAAGATGACGATCTTGGGTTTTCCCGTATGGCTGCGCAGCGCGGCCTCGAGCCGGTCGGCCGCGGCGAAGAAGAGGGGACCATCGAGGCGGAAAAGCACCACACCCGCGGGAACATCCTTGCCGACGAGTGAGAGACCCCCGGTGTGCTCGGAATCGGTCTCGGCTGTGAGCGGACGCACCTGGCTGATCGACTCCATGTTGCGGAGGAAAAGCACAGCCGCGAGGAATAATCCCCCGCCCACGCCGGCGGTGAGGTCGAAAACCACGGTCAGGACAAACGTTATGGCCAGCACGGCGAAGTCCAGCCGCGAGCTGTGCCAGACCTCCCTGAAACTGTCCCACTCGGCCATGCGCACGGCCACAGCCATGAGCACTCCCGCCAAGGCGGCGAGAGGAATCAGGCCCGCCAAGCCTCCTGCCGCGAGGGCGACGACGAGCAGGACGCTGCAATGGACCAAGCCGGACACGGGGGTGCGGGCGCCCGCCCGGATGTTGGCCGCGGTGCGCGCGATGGCCCCGGTCGAGGCGAAGCCGCCGAAGAGCGGCGCAATGATGTTGGCCAATCCCTGGGCCACGAGTTCGCGGTTCGAGTTGTGGCGTGTGTCGGTCATGCCGTCGGCCACGGTGGCCGAGAGCAGGCTTTCGATCCCGCCGAGCAAGGCAATCGTCACCACCGGTCCAGCCAGATCGCGGATCACCTGGAGGCTGAGCGCCGGCCAGGCGAAGGATGGAAAAGTCTGGGGGACGGGCCCGAATTTTCCTGCGATCGTTTCAACCGGCCATTGAACCCACCACACGAGGAACGTTGTGGCCACCACCGCGAACAGCGCATGCGGCAGGCGACGGGCCAGCTTCGGTCCAGCGAAGCAAATGAGGAACGAAGCGGCTCCAATAGCCACGGCCGGCCACTGCACGTTGCGCCAAGAGGCGGCGAGGGCGTAGGCCATCTCCGGGGCGTGCTCATGCCGTCCCGCGTCGATGCCGAAAAAGGCGGGCAGCTGGGAGAGAAAGATGATCACCGCGATACCCGTGGTGAAGCCGGCCACGACGGGGTATGGAATGTATTTGAGCGCGGAGCCCATGCCGGTCAGCCCCATGGCAAGAAGCAGAAGCCCGGCGAGGAACGTGGCGGCCAGCAGTCCGCCCACGCCGTGGCTGATGACCACCGCGAGCAGGACGGGCACAAAGGCTCCGGTCGGTCCGGCAATTTGGAACCTCGAGCCCCCGAACAGGGCCACGACGAAGCCCGCTATGATGGCCGTCCACAGTCCTTGTGCGGGCGTGACGCCGCTGGCAATGCCGAAGCCGATGGCGAGGGGCAGGGCGATGACGCCCACGGTCAGGCCGGCGAAGGCGTCCGCGCGAAAATCGGCCCAACCGTAGCCGCGGAGAAAGTGGAAAATGGCGGGGGTCGCTGGGTGCGGGCGGGACATCGGCGGCCGCCTCAAGACCCCGCCCGCGACCAGATGGGGCGGAGCGGAAGGAAGTCGGCCGACTTTTCATAGAACGTCGGGGGCTCGAAAGTCACGCCGCGGGCGAGGCGTTTTTCTTCACGGCGGATCATGCGGAGGAGCCAGCGGCCGCCCAGCGCGGAGGCCACGCGGCATTTGAGGCCGAACTCGGCCCGCAGCTGCTCGAGAACTTGGGCGGCGCGGCGGGTCACCCCTTCGTTGGTGCGGAAGTAGCGGCGGACCGCCCAGACCGCGGCGGCATAATCGACGGGCAGGCGCGCGCCCTCGCGGCGAAAGCGGGCGCGGATGCGTTGGTCGGCATCCCGGCTGTAGCGTCGCCATCCGCGCAGGGCGGTTTCCGCCATGCGGAGAATGCTCGGGCCGTTGACCTCGAAGTCGCGATCGAAGGCGTGGAGCAGCCATTTTCCCTCGGTGCCGGCGGGCAGGTGCGGGTGGCGGTGCGCGAAGCGCAACTGGCCGTGCACGTCCGAGCCGTCTCGCCACTCCGGGTCGACCAGCGTGCCATTCTCCTTGTGCTCCTCGAAGAGCGGAGTGCCGGGCACCGGCGTGTAGAGCATGAATTGGTGGAACTCGGTGTTGTGGCTCACTGCGTGCTCGATGGCCTCGGCCATGTTGTCCGGCGTGTGCTCTTCGAGTCCGATAATGGTGGACCCGAGCACGCTGATCCCATGGGCTTGCAGCGTGCGGACGACCTCGAGGGTGTCGGCTCCCTGCAGTTTGTGGTAGCGGCTGGCCTTGCCTTCCAATCCCATCCAGACCCACGAGACTCCGAGCCCGACGAGTTGTTCGATCGTGTAGGACTTGAGGACGTTGGCCGAGCTGAAGACATAGAGCGACCAGCTCTTGTTCTGCTCTTTCATCAATTCGAGCAACCGGAGGGCGCGCTTGCGGTGGAGGAGAAAGTTTTCGTCCATGACGAAGAACGTCTGCACGCGGAGGTCGCGCTCGAGGCCCTCCATCTCGCGGAAAAGTTCGTCGCCCGTCTCGTAAAAATTCACGAACTTTCCCTTGCCGCCGAACATGGCCGAGGTGGCGCAGAAATTGCAGCCCATGGGGCAGCCGACTGAAGGAATGAGTGTCGCGGCGGTGTCACCGGGCTTTTCGCCCAGGCGGATGCCCATCGTGCGGGCACCGACGCCGGAGAGGATGCGTGGATGACGCACGGGTGCATTTTCATCCTCGCCGAGGAAGCGGCGGAACCAGCGCACGCCTTCGCCCCGGACGACATGGTCGGCGCCGAGACGCTCTTGGATGTCCGGCAGTCCGGAGATATGGCCGCCGACGACGATCTCGGCCTGCGGCTGGATTTCGCGGATGAGGCGGCACATTTTTTCTGCTTTGAGGTAATTCGGCGGGATCGCGCTGATGGCCACGACATCGTAGGGCTCGCTGTGCAGTTCCGCGATGAAGCGGTCGAGGGTGGGGAAGTCGAGGAGGGCGTTGGGGGCCGAAATGTTTTCGCGCAACATCATCAACCCCCACGAACGGTGGAACATCCGCAAGGAAAACGGCCCCTGCGTGCGCGTCACCTGGTTGTGGTAAAGCTCCATCGGGTTGATCGCGCGGCTGCCGTATTCGTCGTCCTGCGCATACGGTCCGAAGACGCTGGTGAACAGAATGCGGGGCCGCGCCACCTTGGCCCGCGGCGTGGAAGGGCGGCACGAAACCGCTGGATTTGTAGGCATGAAACTATTAGTATACCTTATAGATTGCGCAAGACAAGCTGACATCCTTATCCTCCCAAGAAGAAATCCATGTTTGAAGCGATCCGAAAAGCCCGCGCGTCCTCGAATCAGGCGAATCTCCTGAAAGATTTGACCAAGGATTGCGACCGCTTGCTGGGCTCGGCGGGGGATTCGATCAGCCTCGGTTTGGCCGGGCAGGCGCTGGCACGGTTCGGGCAGCTTGAGCCAGAGCGGCGGGAGGATTTTTACGACCTGCTGGCCACCCGATACAATCCGGATCCCGGGGCGATCATTGAGGCGGCGAAGCGTTACGAAGCGGCGGGGCTGCCGGAGGATTTGGTCAGCCTGACCGAGGCGGCGGAGGCGCCGAGGCAGGAGTTGTTCCGACGGCTCAACCGCGCGGATCACGGCACGGCATGTCTGGTGCGGATGCGTTGCGAGATTTTGGCCAACAAGAAAAAGCGCAAGCAACTGGCGGCGGTCGATCACGACCTGCAGCATTTGCTCAGCTCATGGTTCAATCCGGGCTTTCTCCAACTGGAGCAGATCGACTGGAACTCGCCGGCCAGCCTGCTGGAAAAGGTCATTCTGCACGAGGCCGTCCACGCGATCGACGGCTGGGCGGATTTGCGCCGGCGGATGGAGGAAGACCGCCGGCTCTTTGCCTATTTTCATCCGGCCCTGCCGGGCGAGCCGCTCATTTTCGTCGAGGTCGCCCTGGTGCCGGAGATGCCGCGGGCTATTGCCCCGCTGCTCGAGCGGCAGTCGGCACCCGATGCGCAGGCCCGCAATTACAAGGTGGCGACGTTTTATTCCATTTCCAACTGCCAGCCGGGCCTCAAGGGCGTCAACCTCGGCAATTTCCTCATCAAGCGCGTGGTCGAAGCCTTGCGCCGCGAACTTCCGCAGTTGCAGCGGTTCTGCACGCTCTCACCGGTGCCGTCCTTCGCGGCGTTCCTCCAGTCGAGGGACCCGATCAAGACGGAAGTGCTTGCTGCGGATAAAGTCCGGCGGGCGGAAAAGCTGCGCGAAACTCTGGGGCCTCGCTTGGCCGCCGCCGTTCCAGGTCCGCTGCCCGCGCCGTTGGTCAAAGATTTGTCCACGCTCTGCGCCGTTCACCTCATGCAGTCCGCAACCCGGGGTTACGCCACGGCCGACCCGGTGGCGCGCTTCCATCTGGGCAACGGGGCGAGGCTCAAGCAGATCAATCCGAACGGCGATCAATCGGCCAAAGGCCGCAAGGAATCCCACGGGTTCATGGTCAATTACGCCTACGAGCCCGGCGAGATCGAGTCGAACTACGAACGTTTCGTTGCCGGTGAGGTCGTCGCGGCCAAGCGGGTCAAGGCGTTGCTGCCGTGAGCGCGGCGCTCATGCCAATGGGTGCGAGCTAACTGGCGGTCGCGCCCTCGGCGTGTGCCGGCTCTTCCTGTTCCGCGGCTGTGAGGCCGGTGTAGCTCAGGCACTTGATTTCCTCGAGCGAGGTGTTGCCCTCCATGACGGCCTGCAGACCTTCCTGATAGAGGGTGCGAAGACCCTTCGACGTGGCGATCTTGCGCATTTCGCCCTGCGGGGCGTTGACCGCGATGAGGTCGGCGATTTCGTGGCCGATCGGGCAGAGCTCCATCAAGGCGACGCGTCCGCGATATCCGGTCTCACGGCATTCCGGACAGCCCTCGGCCTCGTAAAGATGGGTTGTCTCGGGCGCGAGGGGGATCTGGTTGACGGCGAAGATGCGGCGCTGCGCCGGGGTCACGGGAACAAGGCGTTTGCACTGGGCGCAGAGCGCGCGGACCAGCCGCTGGGCCTGGCTCAGGGCGAGTGAATCGGCCAGGAGGTAGGGAGGCACGCCCATGGAGATAAAACGGCTGACGGCGCGCAAACAGTCGTTGGCGTGCAGGGTGGTCAGAACAAGGTGCCCGGTCAGGGCGGCGTTGACGGCCGCGCTGGCGGTTTCCTCGTCGCGGCACTCGCCGATGAGAATGATGTCCGGGTCGGCGCGCATGAGGCGTCTTAGTCCCTGGGAAAAATCGATGTCGTGGACCGGGTCGGTCTGGGTCTGGTTGATGCCCTCGATCTCGTATTCGATCGGGTCCTCGATCGTCTGGATGTTGATGTTCTCGCCGTTCACGCTGTTGAGCAGGGCGTAAAGCGTGGTTGTTTTGCCGCTGCCGGTCGGTCCGGTGATGAGGATGAGGCCTTGGTCGCGGCTCATGGCCGCCTCGAGGAGTTCGAGGTTGCGTTTGGAGAGGTTGAGCTCGCTGAGCTTGCGCACCCCGCCCTCTTTTTCGAGGTAGCGGATGGTGACCTTCTGCTGGTCCTTGCGGCAGGGAATGGCGGAGACACGGCAGTCCACCCGGCGCTTGCCGAGGCGCAGGGAGAAGCGGCCGTCCTGCGCACCATGGCGCTCCTGGCTCATGTTGGCGTAATTTTTGATCAGGCTGACGTAGCGCGGGAGCATTTCTTCCGGGCAGGAGAAAAGCGTGACCAACTCGCCGTCGATGCGGGCACGGAAACGGGCCATGTTGAAATATTTTTCGATGTGCAGATCGCTGGCCCGGGCGGTGATCGAGCGGTAGAGCACCCAGTAGAGGGACTGCTCCGCCGTGGTGTTGATGCTTGCCGGATTGGTCCGCTCGGCTTCGTGAGGGTCGATATCGACGATGTTGGCCACGCCAGACTCGGTCAGTTGGCCGAGGTTGGCCTCACCGCTGGTCAGGGCGGCGTTGCCGCGGTCGCGGTTGACCACGCGCACGATGGATTCGCGGTCGGCCAGGACGGCGCGGAACTCACGCTGGTCGTTGTTGGCCGAGAGCCACTCGTCTTCGAAGCCGAAAATTTCTTTCTGGCTGCTGAGCAGGTAGACGGTGCGAACGCCGATGAAGAGCGGGAAGACCGCGTGTTTCTCGAGCAGCGTCTCGGGAAATCCGCTCTGGCGGGGGGCGAGCCACGGAGTGAAACAAAGCTCGCCGGTGCAGAGGTGACGCAGGGCGGCGCCGTAGCCCGGAGGCAGGGACTTGGCCTGCATCACATGGTTGGCCGCCACACCCGAAAGCGTCTCGAGGGACTCGGTCAGCCTCTTCAACTCATCCTCCCGGTAGGGATACTCTTGCAGCAACCACTTGAAGGCCGTCTCGGGCGAGGAGCCCGTTGGCAGGGCGTGGGAAAGGACCACGGGCGGGTTGGGGACGAGGGGGCGCGACTTCAGCTTCATCGCCAGATCCTCGATAAATTCGGCGTATTGCCGCTGCTCAAGCACGACGCGGAGCAGGAATCCGTCCGGGATGTTCCAGGCTTTCGTTGCCGTCGGGTTGTAGTGGCCCACGATGAGCAAGGGTCCGAGGACGGCCACGGGCATCCATGGTTCCTTCTCCGGATCGAATTCGTCCGCGGCCAGTTGGCGGAAAACGCCCTCGGTTGGGACCGAAATTGCCGGGCGGGAGACGCGCAGCGGCAGCAAATTGAACTGCCGGGCCAGCCATTCCAACGCTTCCTCGGCCGGAATGCCATTGGCTTGGGCCAAGGCACTCTGGAAGTGGACGGCGTTTTCCGCCAGATCCAGCGGCGGGGTGATTCCCTTGGCTTGAAAAAGACTGTAGTTCGGGCTTTCCAGGGTCGGCATCGATTACTGCGGCGGGATCGGAGTGAAGTTGGCCGGGGGACCAGTGCCCAAGTTACCGGCCAATGCGGCAAGGTCAATCCCTGCTCCGGGGATGCCCGGCACGAGCATCTGAAAGGCACGGCCGTTCCAGATCGCACGGTGCTTGTCTTCATTGGAAGTCACGGCGTAAGGCATCGTGGTGGCCAGGCTGGGTGAACCCGGGGCAGGATTCGTCGGGTCGCGAAACTGCAGGGTATAGAAGACCGCGGCCTCATCGCTCGTCTCCGGCGCCGGCGAAAGGATGATTTCCCACTGGGTGTTATTGAATGAGGTTACGGCGCCATTGAGGAGGTTGAGGTTGCGCTGCGCCGTGCTCAAGCTGGCGCCCTCGAAGGAACCTGAGAACGCGACGATGGCGATACCCGAAAGAATTGCGATGCCGAAGACGACAACAACAATTTCGACCAGCGAATAGCCCGCCGTGCCTTTCGTGCGGCTCATGACCGAAAAGCTAGTAGGGGATTGACACACTGCCAGGGCCGAGGAGGGCTGCCTTGACCCTCTGCGGCTGGTTTGTGTTGAAAGTCACGGAGTAGCCGCCGGGCATGTAGTCGGCGAACGAGGCTGGCGCGAAGGCCAGATAGGGGGAGACCAAATTGTAGCGACCGGTGTTGTCCGCCGCCTGCCAAGCGGTCAGAGCGGCCTGCGGGCCGACCGCTTGGAAATAAGCCGCGACCGCGACATTGAGTGCATCAGCCCGTGACCGGGCGAGGTTGTCCTCACCGTCGCGCTTGACCCGCACGATGTTTGGAATGGCCAGGAAGGTGATGACGCCGATGATCGTCACCGCGGCCAAGACCTCGACGAGCGAGAAGGCACTCCGGCGAGAGGTGAGTGGGGTGGGTTTTGTCATTGGATCATCTGGACCGTGGGGTAGTTGGTGGCGTTCCAGGTGGAGAACGTCAGATAAGCTCCGATACTGATCATGGCATCGCTGCGGATCTGGGTGGTGGTGGAGTTGGAGAGAAACTGCGCGTAGGTGGAGTCCTGGAGGTAATCACGCAGCAGCGCCAGCTTCGCCGTTGCGGTCCCCGCATTGCCATACGCCGTCTGCGTGCTGGCCATGCTGTTGGTCCCGCTCGAGGCGGCGGAAATCCACGCGTTGAGCGCCTGCTGCAGGACAACCTGTTGCTGCCGAGCGATGACCGTGCGCGAGTCCCGGGCGGCGTTCGAGACGGATGAAATGATCAACGCGCTCATGATGCCAATGATGGCGACAGAAAGGAGCAACTCCACCAAGGAGAACCCGCTGTTCGTAGCCTTGAGGTTGGATTGTTGATTCATATCGGGGAGGGGGCCTCGGGAGCCCATGCGCTGAACATGAAAAGCATAGCACAACTTCCATCCGCTGTCTCCTGCCGCGAGTGAGGGGTTTGCGGCGGGGGCAAAAAGCAGCAAACCCCGGCGGAGCCGGGGTTTGCCTTGAAACGACTGAAGGTGCGATCTGCTACGGAGTGTAGGTAATGCCAGTCAGGTAGTTGGTGTAACCGGTGTCGTTCGTGCTGACGCCGTCGACTTTGAAGACGACGTCCGAGCCGGAGACGCTGTTGGTCACGCCAGCCAAGACGTCGGCTACGGTGACGTTGGTCAGGCCCGAGGCTCTGGCCGCGGCGGCGACGGAGGCGATGTTTTGCGCGTTGCGCCGGTTCTTGGCGTCGGTGGCACCACCGGTGATGTCGGAGATGTTCGGAATGGCAATCGCCGCGATGACCGCGATGACCGCAATAACGACGAGGAGTTCC
>JBGSSV010000121.1:0-16791 GCA_041736875.1 Chthoniobacterales bacterium
CTGCGCCGCCGGCCCGACCGACGACCTCGCACCCGGCGGGCGCAGGGCGAAGACACCCGAGCGTCGCTCGAAGCAACTGGCATCCTGCGGGGCCAAGGCGGACGCGACCACGACGGCGCAATCATCGCCCCGCGGCACCTGCAGGGCATAGTCCTTGGCCGCATCGAGTGCGTTCTTGGTCTCGATGGTGCGGAGAGCGGCGGGACGATCCTCGTAGAAAACATTCCAAATCTGCATGACGTCGGCGATGCGTCAGTATTCTGCGGATTTGTCCGGCCGCAAGAAGGGATTGAACCGCGCCCGACGGGCTGGCGGCGCCAATCTCTTTGACTAAGCGGGGGCCAGCGGCGAGATTTTCGCCATGCGGGCACTCTTCATTTTGCTTGGGGCGATCCTGCTCGCCGGGTGCGCGACGCAGATCGGCACCTCGCAGTGGTCGACGAGCGGAGTGCGGATCTTCGAGCACTCGGATGGACGGATCGAAATCATCGTCTCGGGCAGTCAGCATCGGACCTACGATCAAATCGTGAAGCTGTGGCAGCGCCAGGCCGAGCAGGCCGCCCGAGCGCGCGGGGCCTCGCACTACAACGTCATTTCCTTCTCGACCGGCCGGGAGATCCACGGGTGGCAACTGGTTCCGTCGGGAGGCATGGTTGATCGCTACGCCGAGGACACGGTGTCATGGCTGCCGCGCACCGCCCGCGGGTTCATCACCCTGCCTTAGGTGCGCTCCGCCGCGCACGGCATTTAGTGGTTTCTTTCCAACGCGGTCTGCGACTACTTATCCGCCATGGATATCGCCTGGGTCGAGTGGATCAACGTGCTCTTTCGTTTCACGCACGTGCTCGCCGGCATCATGTGGATCGGCAATTCCCTCCTCTTCACTTGGATGGAGTTGAACCTGCTGCCGCCCAAGGCCGAGGGCAAAAGCAAAGACCCGGATCTGCTCGGCTCGATGGACATGCTGCACGGCGGGGGCGTGTTCCATCTCGAGAAGCGCGTCATGCACGCCCATGCGATCCCCGAGAGGTTGCACTGGTTCAAGTGGCAGTCCTACACCACGTGGCTGACCGGTTTCGTGCTCCTCGGCGCCTTGTTCTGGACGAATGGAACCACGCTGCTCGACGCGACGCGGACGAATCTCTCTCCCGCTGCCGCCGTGCTCTGCAGCATCGCCGGACTGCTTGGCGGATGGCTGGTTTACGATGGCATCTGGCGCTCGCCGCTGGGCAAGCGGCCGGTGCTGGCGGTGGCGGTCAGTTTTCTCGCCTTGGGCGCGGCGGCCTATTTCTACGGCCAGATTTTCAACGGCCGGGCGCTCTTCCTCCAGATCGGCGCGATGATGGGGACGTTCATGTCGGCCAACGTGTTTTTCCACATCATGGGCAACCAGCACAAGTTCATGCGCTCGTTGCAGCAGGGCCAGCCCTACGATCCGAAGTTCGGCAAGAACGCGAAGTCACGCTCGCTGCACAACCACTACATGACGTTCCCGGTGCTTTTCCTCATGCTCAGCGCCCACTTTCCCCGCCTCTACGCGGCGGATTGGAATGTCGCGGTCCTGCTCATCGTAGTCGTCGCCCTCATGACGGTGAAATACCTGATGAACTCACGGTATTATTTCAAACCCTGGCTGTTCTGGATCTTCGGGGTGGTCGCGCTGGCGGCGCATTTCATCGGCGTCTTCCTCCATCTCCCCTCCCCGGCGGTGCTGACTGCCTCGGCTGCCCCGCCCGATCCTGCCGTCCTCCGGGGCAAGACACTATTCCAGACGCAAACCTGCGCGACCTGCCACATGCAGGGATCGGCGCAGCTCGGCCCCTCGCTCTACGGCATCTATGGTTCGGTGCAGGAACTGACCGATGGCTCCAGCGTGACGGTGGATGACGCCTACCTGCGAAGTTCGATCCTAGAACCCTCCGCACAAATTGTGAAAGGGTTCGCCGCCGCGATGCCATCATTCGCCGGCAAACTCGACGACGAGCAACTCAGCGACCTGATTGCCTACATCCGCTCGCTCACGCCGCCGACCACCACGCCTGCGCCGTAGGTCGGAGTGTGGCGATTCAGGCGGTCTTCATGGAGGAGGCGGAAACCCGCTCTGCGGCACCCGCGCGCCCCATTTGGTGGAGGAAGCAACCGAGGAATCCGAGGCTGCCGACGACGAGGAAGACGGCCCCGAGGCCGAGCATCTGATCTTCGGATCCCCAGGCGCCCACCACCACCAGACTGGCCCCGACAGCGTAATTGAAGAAGGAGGCCAGGAGCAGTTGGCCGCTGACGCGTTCGCGCAGGGTGGCCTCCGGCGCCGTGCCGTTCCGCAGTTTTTGCAATTGGAAAATGACCGCAACCAATCCCGGGACCGCGGTGGCGAGCAGGGCCACCAGGCCGACGGCCCAGTTGAGCGAGCCGACCATGATTGGCGCCGGACCTTCAACGACCGGAGCGGCGGCCGCGGCATCCGCTGCAACCTCGGCCACGGCGACGGGCAGATGGTGCCAGGCCGAATACATCAGGGCGATGGCGGTGGACGGGATCATCCACACGGCCGTGAGGAGAATCTTCACATCCCAACCGAGCGCGGCGGTGCTGTTCCGGCGCTGCAGGATGGCCCAGAAATCTGCGAGGAAAATGAGCGAGCCGACGAGAAAGATGCCGGCGCAGACAAGCAGGAAGGTCGGAGGCCCGAAGGTCGTGGCCGCCGCCATCCAGGCGACGCCGAGGTTGACGATGGAGAGGGCATACCAGGCGGCCGGGGTGCGCTCCGGCTTGGCTCCGACGACCAGCGGGGTCACACGCAGGGCGAGGCCGAGTTGGGCATTGAAGAGAATGCCGCTGATGGCAAAGACGAGCCAGCCGGCGCTCCAGTTGGTTCCGCCGAGAAGCGGCAGAGGCGGAGTGGCGGCAAAGGGCACGCCAAGCAACAAGGCGAGGACGACCCAGACCACCAGCGTGCTGAGGAACGCGCTGGCGGCATCCGGCCGCTCCATGCGGCGGAGCGACATGGCCACGTTGAAGACGAAGACAATCCCGCCGCAAGCGAGGAAGGTCGCACCCATTGAAGCCTGGGGAAGCTCGGGCACTAAGGGCAGCAGCATGATGACGAACAGCCCGGCGAGGTGGAAACCGTAGTGGAGAAAGACGGATTGCGGGCTGTAGAGCGGAACGCCGAAGGCCTGCGGCAGGGCCCAATAGACGGCTCCGAAAACAGCGGGAAGGCCGAACCCGTAAAGCATGAGCCGGATCCAGGCCTCGCCATGACCGGTCAGCGTCTCCCCGAGCAGGAAGCCGGGACGCATGGCCAGCATGAGGCAGCCGAGCGCGAGGAAAACCAGCGCGGTGATGGCGAAAGTGATCGCGCCCGTGGCGGACGGACCTTTGGTGGTGGGTTCATTCGTGTTCATGAGTTTTGGATGGTTGGGCGTGGGAAAATCCGGTCAGGACAAGGCCGATCGAGGTAAGAGAGCTGAGGGGCATGATGACCGCGGCAACCAAGGGGCTCATCCACCCGGCCAACGCAGCCGAGACGGCGAGGGCATTGTAGGTCAGGGCGAAGCCGCACACCAAGAGGGTGGTGCGGCGATGGCGGCCGGCGGCGGCGAAAAGAACTCCGAGCCCGGCGAGACCGCGACCGAGGAGATAGAAGTCCGCTTTGTGCTCGAGCAACCCGGTATCCACCGCTGGCGTGCCACGGCAAAGCGCGGCGTCGAACGCGAGGCTGTCATTGGCCCCGTCGCCGAGCATCAGGGCATTGCCGCTCCAGCGCGCCCGGACAAGCGAAGCCTTTTCATCGGGGCTCAGTCCACCAAGGGCATGACCTTCCGGCAAGCCGAGCGCACGGCCCATCGCGTGGACGCGGTCCGGCTCGTCACCGCTGAGCAGGTAGACCGGCAGGCCGGCGGATTGAAATTGCGCCACCTCGCCGGCCGCTCCGGGCCGAAGTTCCTCGCGGAAATGGAAACGCGCGACCTCGGTGCCGTCGAGGGCCAGCACGGTGCCGACGGAGGCGCCGCTGCCCAGCACCCACGAAGCCCGGCCGAGCTGCCAACGACCGATCGGTGAATCCCACTCCAACCCCATGCCGGTCACCTCGCGGACCGGCGCTCCGCCCGTTGCGGGCTCCGCTCCGCGGGCCAGGAGAATTTCCCGCAGGCAAGCGGCCACCGGATGCAAGCTGCGTCCGACCAGGCGGAGGAGATAACTGCGGGTTTGCGGCGAGAGATTTTCCATCACTCCGGGATCGACCGGCTGCAGCGTCTCCAGGGTGACGGTGCCGGTCTTGTCGAAGAGCAGGGTGCGCACGCGCTGAAGCCGGGCCCAGAGCGAGCCTTCGCGGAGGTAAACCCCGTGTTGCTGCAAGCGGGCGGCAGCGATGTCGTCGAGCAGAGGCAGAGCCACCCCGATCGCGCACGGGCAGGACACGACCAGCACCGAGATCATCACCTGCAACGCCGCAGCCCATCCGCCTCCGCCGATCCCCCAGGCGAGGAAGCCGGCGAGGGAAAGAACCAGCACCACGCCGAGGTAAACCCTGATCAATCTCTCGAGGCCCCGGTTGCGCCATTCGCGTTCGGCATCGATCCGGAGCAAGGCGGCCAGTTGTGAGGTGGGCCAATCTTCCAGCGCCTCGCAAAGAAGATCCTCGTCGGCCAGGCTGCGGGCGCCCGAGGGCACGATGCCGCCTGCGGAAAATTCCCGCGGTGCCGGCTCCCCTGTGATCCAGTTGAGCGCCATGGTCGCGCCACGGTCGAGCAGGCGCGATCGGACGGGGACCAGCTGGTTGCGGCCGACGGTAAACTTCTGCCCGGCGAGCAACTCCGACGATTCGACTTCCGACTCGACCCCGTCCCGCTGGACGCGGACGCGGCCCGGGGAAAGTTTCAAGCCGAGCAGGCGCCGCCGGTTGGCCTGAACCGCACGCTCCTGCAACCAGCGGCCGAGCAGCATGAGAAAGGTGAAGATCGAGACGAAGTCGAAGTAGTTGAGGCTGTGCTGGTCCTTCAGCCATGCGGCGACCGATCCGGCGTAGGCGAAAATGAGCCCGAGGGAAATCGGCAGGTCAATGTGCAGCCGCCCCAAGCGCAGGGCCGTCCAGGCCCGCCGGAAAAAATAAGTGCCGCCAATGAGGATGCTGGCCGTGGCCAAGGCGAAAGAAATGAGATCGAACAGCGCCGCCAAGGCGTCCCCCGAGGCCAGGCCGAAGTATCGCGGGGAGGCAAAGAGCATGGCGTTGAGCGCGAGGAATCCGCAGAGGCCGAGCTTGCGGGTGAGAGGTTGAAGACCCGCCGACACCGGCCCCTGCATCGGGCCGAGCAAATATCCGAATCGCTGCACATCACGCGCGTAGGCAGCCAGATCGCATCCGCCGGAGCGCCAGCGGAGACGCACCGTGCCGGTGGAAGAATTCACCAAGCAGGAGAGCGCCCCGGGCTGCTCGAGGAAAACGGCCTCCAACAGCCAGACGCAGCCAGCACAGGAAATCCCCTGCACCTCCACGGTGGCCTCAGCCAGGTCGGCCGGGCCCGCCTCGCCCGCGGCCTGCAGGGCCGCGATCCAGTCGTAGTCTCGTTCGTGAAAAACAAAGTTGCCCGCCGGCGACAAGGTCTCGCCGTAGCGATAGAAATCCGCCAGGCCGCGCTTGTGCAACAAATGGTGCACGAAGCGGCAACCGGAGCAGCAGAACTCGTCATCGGCCGCCACGGGGTGGAAACGCGTGTGGCAATGCCGGCAGGCGACCACGCGGTGCTGCTTCGCGTCCGTCTTCATGGGCACAGAGGACACCCCGCGGGTCCCGTGTAGGTTCCGCGGACGAGGAGAAGGACGACGCTGGCCAGCGCGAGGCCACGGCGCAGGTAGTCCATGGTCTGCGGCGACCAGCGCGAGCCGAGGAGGAAATACTGGGACTGCAGGGCGAGCAGGAGAGGAATGGTCCCGAGCCCGAAGGCCGCCATGACCGAGGCCCCGGCCAGGCCTGATCCGGAGAGCGCGGCGGCGGCAACCACGAGGTAAAGCGGGGCGCAGGGCAGCAGCGGGGTGAAAAACCCGAGCACGCCGGCGCGACCCTGCGGACCGCATTTGGCCGACACCGCCCCGAGCCACGCCAGCACACCGCGGGGCAGCGGCACGCGCAGACGTTTGTCCAAACCGACCACCACCGTGAGGAAGAAAATGACGAAGACCCAGGTCATCCACGCCGTGGAACCGGCCATCAGCGCCCCGGACAAACGGCGACCGACCAACCCGGCGGCCACGCCGACCAACGCGTAGGAGAAGACGCGGGTGCCATGATAGATGAAGGTGGCCGCGACACTGCCCTTGCCACCGGCGCGCGCGCAGGCCGAACAGGCCAGCGGTCCGCACATGCCGACGCAATGAAGACTGGTGATGAGCCCGGCCACGAGGGCGGCCATGGGTCCGGTGATCTCGGCGGGCGAGATCATCGTGCCGCCCTCCCCTGCAGCAAGGCTGTTTCCTCCGCGGGCGTCAGGCGCTCGGATGGCGCGCGAAGGCTCAGCCGGAACGTCACCACCCACCCGCCGATCAGGAGGAGGAACGCGATCCAGACGAGAAGCCAGGGCCGTTTGACAAGGAATCCCGTGCTCATCGCTTCTCCCGAAATGGCCCGAGGAAAGGCACGGTGCGCTCGCTCTCGACCACGCCGCTTTGCCCGAGCACCTGCACCTTGACGTCAAAGTTGCCGCGGAAATCCGCATCCGGCACCGTCAAAATCAACGGCTCCTGCACCTCTTCGCCCGGACCGAGCGTCAGGGTGTGGGTTGAGATCCCGGCGGCGACCAGACCGCTGACCGGCCCATGGACAACCAGACGGTAGTCGTGCGACTCGGCCCGCTTGTTGGCCAGGCGGACAAGGTAGTTGTTGCGGATCGAATTCTCGTCGCGGAAATACGGTGCGCCCTGCATGCGAAGAACGGAAATGATGACCGGTTTGACCTGCTGGGTCGCGTAGGCAAAAGCCGAGGCTCCAAGCAGCCCCAGCACCATATAGAGGAAAAGCCGGGGCCGCCAGAACTTCGCCGGGCGGCCGGAAAGCGCGTTGAGCGAGTCGTGGCGGATCAGTCCCGTGGGGCGGTCCAGTTTGACCATGATCTCATCGCAAGCGTCGATGCAGGCCGTGCAGGCGATGCACTCCATCTGCAATCCCTGACGGATATCGATTCCCGTCGGGCAAACCTGCACGCAGCGGCGACAGTCGATGCAGTCACCATGCTCGGGCGACGGTTTGCCCCGCGGCTCGCCGCGCACCGAGTCATAGCCGATCACGACCGAATTGTCGTCGATCAGGACCGAGCCCAGCCGGCCGTAGGGGCACATGATGATGCAGAACTGCTCGCGGAACCACGCGAAGTTGAAATAGAGGATGCCGGTCAGGGCGAAGACAAAAACGAATGTCCCCCAGTTCGCCGCGGGCGCTTCGTGCATCATGGCGTAAAGCGACGGAATCGAGACAAAGTAGGAGAGAAAAATGTGGGCGATGGCGGCGGCGAGGAGAAGGAAGACGGCGTGCTTGAGCACACGCTTGAAAATTTTTCCACCGGTCCACGGCGCGTCCTCAAGCCGCCGCCGAGCCGGGGCATCGCCCTCGATCCAGCGCTCGACGCGGCGGAAGACGTGGTCGAGAAAGACGGTTTGCGGGCATCCCCAGCCGCACCAGACGCGGCCGACAATCGAGGTGACGACGAAGAGGCCGAAGGCCGCACCGGTGATAAGAAAGAAAAACAGCCAGAGATCCTGAAACATCAGGGTCAACCCGAAGAGGTGGATCTTGCGGTGAAAGACGTCGAGAAAGACGGCGGGCTCGCCGTTGATTTTGACCAGAGGCAACGCGATATAGACGACGATGAGCGCGAGCGCGACGATCCTCCGCAGCCAGGTGAAGAGCCCGCGCACGTCGGCCGGATGCACGAAGTAGCGTGATCCGTCCTCATTGATCGTGGTGACCGAATCAATGGTTGGCGCCCTTGGCTTCATCCCTTACGGCTCCGGCGGTTGCTGGATGGTCGGGTTCTTGCTGATGACGAAGGCCACGACATCGGCAATGCGGCCTCCGCCCAAAACCGGACCCCAGACGGGCATGCCTTTCGCGAGCACGCCCTTCTGGATCGTGGTGTAGATGGCCGTGGGCGTGCCGCCGTGGATCCAGGTGGCGTCGACCAGATTTTGTCCGATGCCGCCATCAAGGTTGACTCCGTGACAGGCGACGCAATTGGCCGTGTAAATTTTCTGACCCGACGCGACCACCGCAGGGTCGGTGCTGAGCTTCCACAGTTGGTAATCGGTCGGCGCGACCCCACTGGCCAGCGCGGCCTTCTGGTATTCCTCGATCTGGCGCTCGACCCGCACGTAGCCCGGAACCATGTGGGCCGACCAATGGTAATAGGCCCAGTAGGCGGCGGAGAAGACGATGGCGCCGTAGAGGGTGAAGAGCCACCAGTTGGGCAGGCGCTTGTCGTATTCCTGGATGCCGTCGTAGCTGTGATGCCGCAGGGCGTCGTCATCTTTGTTCGGTTGGTCCTTCATGAGTTTTTGTCCCCCTTCCACGGCAGGTTCTCCAATTTCTCGATTTTCTTTTTCGGATAGCGAAGGGTCGCCACGACCATCGCGACAAAGCCCGCAAAGGTGACGAGCAGCGCCACGATCGCGCCGATCGTGCTCCATTCGGAGAATTGCAGTTGCGAGAACATGGTCAGTTGGCGTTGGCCTGCGACGGTGCCGTCGAACCCGCATCCGGAGTAGCCGCCGGCGGCTCCTTGTAGCGCCCGAGTTGTTGGATGTAGGCGATGAGGGCGACGACTTCCCGGTCTGGAGAAATTTCGACGCCGCTCTTGGCCAGGTCGTTGACGATAGTCTGCCCCTGGGCCAGGAACTCCTCGCGCAACTGTTCAGCCGAGCGCTCGGGAAACGGCACGCCGAGGATGCGCAGGACACGGATTTTTTCCGGCAACGCGGCGATGTTTGCCTTTTGGGAATAAAGCCACGGGTAGGCCGGCATATTGCTGCCGATCGAGGTCGAGCGCGGATTCTCGAAGTGCTGGAAGTGCCAGATGTTCGGGTATTTGATGCCGACCCGCTGGAGGTCCGGACCGGTGCGTTTCGAGCCCCACTGGAACGGAAAGTCATACATCGACTGCCCGAGGCGGGCGCTGGGGCCATAGCGTAGCACTTCGCCCACGAGCGGACGGATCATCTGGCTGTGGCAGTTGTAGCAACCTTCGCGCACATAGATGTCGCGACCGCACAACTCGAGCGGGGTGTAGACATTCTGCAAAGCTGTCTCGTAATCCACCGCCTGCTTGGAAAACACCGTGGGCAGAATCTGGATCATGCCGCCGAGAACCACGGCCAGCAGCGTGAGCACGCTGAAAGGCAACCAACTCTCGAGCAACCGGTCATACCACTCGCTCCACCTGGCCCCGGAAATGCTCATGTGGATCATCGCGATGAGGACCGTCTCGACGAGAAGGACGAACGACACCGTGCTGACTGTGCCGCTGGTGAAGCCCCACCCGCAGGAGAAGACCACCAGCAGCGTCGAATAGAGCATCGGGGCGTTGAATATCCCCTGGGCGAGGGTCATGCCTTCACGCACCCGGCGCTCCGGGGCCGGCACCTCGATGATCGTGGTCACCGGGCTCCCCGAGCGGATCGTGCGGATGAGGTTGTAGGTCATCAGGACAAACCCGAGCAGGAACAGACCACCGCCAAGAATACGCGTGTGCAGCATCGGACGGACCGAGTTGACCACTTCGAGGAAGTTCGGATAGGCCAGCACGCCCTCGGGCGTGACCGAATTGAGCATCAGGCCGGTCGTGATGCCCGAGACCCACATGGACGCGATGTAAAGAAGGATGCCAACCATCCCGAGCCAGAAGTGGAGGTCGGCTAGGCGGACCGAGTAAAGTTTCGTGCCCCACAGGCGCGGCACGAGCCAGTAAAACATGCCGGCGGCCATGAAGCTGTTCCAGCCGAGCGTCCCGCTGTGCACGTGGCCAATCGTCCAGTCGGTGTAGTGCGAGAGGGCATTGACCGACCGGATGGCCAGAAGCGGCCCCTCGAAGGTAGACATGCCGTAAAAGGTCACGCCGGCGGCGAAAAACTTGAGCACCGGATCGGTGCGCAGTTTGTGCCACGCGCCACGCAGGGTCAGCAGGCCGTTGAGCATGCCGCCCCAGGATGGGGCCCAGAGCATGAGACTGAAGACCATGCCCAAGGTCTGAAGCCATTCGGGCAGGGCGGTGTTGAGCAGGTGGTGCGGACCGGCCCAGATGTAGATGAAGACCAACGACCAGAAGTGCACGACCGAGAGGCGGTAGCTGTAGACCGGTCGCTCGGCCGCCTTCGGCAGATAGTAATACATGATGCCGAGCACCGGCGTGGTCAGGAAGAACGCCACCGCGTTGTGCCCATACCACCACTGGACGAGGGCGTCCTGCACGCCGCCGAAAATGGGATAACCGTGCAGAATGCTGGTCGGAATCTGCAGGTGGTTGACAATGTAGAGCATCGCCACGGTGATGATCGTCGCGATGTAGAACCAGATGGCGACGTAGAGCGACTTCTCGTTGCGCACCGCGAGGGTCCAGAAAAAGTTGATGGCGAAGACAACCCAGATGAGGGCGACCACGATGTTGATCGGCCAGATCAGCTCGGCGTATTCCTTGCCGCGGGAGAGCCCGAGCGGAAGGGTGATGGCGGCGCCGACGATGATCGCCTGCCAGACCCAGAAGTGCAGCCAGGAGAGGAAGTTCGAGGCCAGCCGCGTGCGGACCAGCCGCTGGGTCGAGTGGTAGACGCCGGCGAAAATCATGTTGCCGACGAAGGCGAAGATCGCGGCGTTGGTGTGCAGCGGGCGGAGGCGACCGAAGGTCAGCCAGGAAGTCTCAAAGTTGAGCTGGTAAAAACTCATCTGCGCGGCGATGACCACGCCGGCCAGCATGGCGACCAGCCCCCAGACGACCGAGGCCAGCATGAAGTAGCGCACCACCTTGTCGTTGTATTCCACCGTCACGTTTTGTGTGTTGTTCATGGCAAATGTTTTTTCTCCGTGTCCTCCGCCGGGCTGGCCGGTTTGGGGTCTTCTTTGGCGAAGGGCAAAAGGCTGTCCCGCATGGGATCACCTCCCGAAAAATCGTGGTGGTAGAGGAAGCAGCCGGCAAAAAACAGCGCCAGCATCAGGCTGACAAAAACCGTGAGAAGAAGAACGCTCACGCCTCCTCCCGCCTTTCCCGCCACAAACCGTTGCCCCGCAATCTGCATCTCATGCCTGCCGAAACTAGGGCAGCGGAACGGATGTGACACCGCAGGAAATCGGAAAAGCTGCGCAGGTTTTCGGAAATCCTCTTGTCCGGACTTCCGAACAGCCTCAAATTGGGGGCTCCAAGACATGAGCAAAGCGGCTGACATTCTGCGCTCCACCGCGATTGCGCGGGACTACGCCAAGTCCTTCGCGGCGGCGACGGGGCTGCCGGTGGCGATCGAAGCCCCGGGCGAGTATCATCTCTATTCCGCCGACCTCCCCGAGTGCTGCCGCCAGATGATCGCCAACGGGAAGACCTGCCTCAAGTGCGAGTCCACCCACACCGCGCTGCAAGGAGACACCCCGCGGACCGTGCGTTGTTTCGCCGGCCTGACGTCGTCCGCCATTCCCATCGTCGTGCGCGACGAAACCGTGGCCTACCTGCACACCGGACATGCTGCGGTCAACGGCGATGCCGACAAACGCCACATCGGCGCAACGAGGCTGACCCGCGGACAATATGAGGGCGCGCTCCGCCTGCTCGAGCTGTTTTCCCGTCAACTGGCGGAAAATCTTCCGGCGGGAAGCAACGGCTCCCCCTACCCCGCCATTGATCGGGCGGCCCGTGACATCCGGAAAAACCCGGAAAAGCCGTGGCCCCTGACCGCCCTGGCCCGCCGGGCGAAAATGCATCCGTCCTACTTCAGCGAAATGTTCCACCAGCGCCTCGGCCTGACGCTCACGCGGTTCATCGCCGGCGCGCGCGTGGACAAGGCGCGCCAACTCCTCCTGCACACCGACCTGCGCATCATCGAAGTGGCCTACGCCACCGGGTTTGGATCGGTCTCGCAGTTCAACCGCGTCTTCTTCCGCGAAGCGGGCTGCCGTCCTTCAGCCTTGCGCGGCCGGCGAGAGTCGCGGGTCTGACCTTGCCGTCCGCGACGGGGCCACAATCCTTGCCAGCGCCGCGACGATGCCTCTGCCCTGCATGGGCGCCTCCCTCGGCGTGACCATCTTCGAACAAGAAGTCAGCTTTGAAAGAGCGAGCGGGTGGAGTCGTTGCGCGAGTATTCCAGCCGAGTGGAGGGGCCGGGGCTGAAGACGCCGTCTTTGTAGAATTCCGTCTTGAGCGCGAGATCGAGTTGCGGCGGCGAGGCGAAGCCGCCGAGAAAAGCGGGACCGTCGACCAATTGGGGAGCGTGGAAAACGCCGCACGGCGCGAGGATGCAGTCCAAGGCATTCATCCCCAGCCACACACCAGGTTCTCCGAGGTAAGCCTTGACCCGGCCCGCCCAGAGGATGAGGCACTCGTCGGAGACGGGATGCGTGTGGGCAAAGTCGCGCGGCTCGTTGCTGAAACAGAAGTTGAAACCCGCCGTCCGGCAGCCGGCGCCGGGCCAAGCCACCATCACAGCCGGACTGCCCAAAGCGCCGAAAGCCGTGCCTCTGAAAACGTTGAACAGCCCTCCCTCCTTGCGGACCTCCTCAACGCTGCGGTTCCAAGCCCGGACGTCCGCGTCGGTGTCCCGGTATTTGAAGGCGAGTGGCGCTTGAAGGTTGCCGGAGTTCGCGTTCAACCCAGCGTGAAAACAGGCATCGTAGTTCATCACCCCCATCCCGACGTGGTAGAAGCCGGCCTCGATATAGAGGTCGAACTGCGGAGGCGTGATTTGGGAGACCAAGACAAAATCGGCGGTGTTTCCGGTGGGATTCCGAACACCATGTGGGACGCCTTCCGGAAAATAGGCCAGGTCGCCGGGCTCCAGGCTGACCCAGCGCCCGAGAAGAAAGACCTCCCCTTGACCTGCCACGCACAGCATCAATTCCTCCGCGAGCGTGTAGGCGTAGGTGCCACTGGCTTCACCCGGACGGACGGTCAGCACATGAACCGACTCCGTCTGGTATCCATTGCCGGACCAGGCAATGAGCCGCGTGGAGAGGCCCTGCGTCTTGATCACGACGCCTTCGTTGAGATTGCCGATAGCACCGTGCTTTCGGATCTGGGCGTGTGTGAAATACCGGGCCGAGTAGGATGCATCCGCCATGAGCATAACTTATACTCTGCGGTTGCCCAGACACGTCAAACTTCAGGGCAATGGGAGCGGTCGCCGGAACAGGGGTCAGTCCTAGTCTATCGTGATTCCAGCCATTCCTCACAGACCTTATGCCGACCGGTCTCCCCCGGGTATGGTTTCTTCTCCTAGGCCACTCTCCTCTTCGTTCCCAAAAATGCCCTTTGATCTGCTGGTGTTTGAGCAACAGCCCGACAATGACTGACCCCCTATGGCTCCCTGCTGCCCGCCAAAATGGCTTTCCGCAATGCTTTGGCGCAACTCTTCCGCCTTCTTCCTGCCGCCTTCCTCCGCCATAATCCCCTTCCCATGCGCCTCCCTGCCGCGCTCTGCCTGCTCGCCGCCCTGACCTCCCACGCCGAGGAATCCCCGAAGGCCGATGCCGCCGCCCTAAGCCAACTCACCGCCGAGGCCGCACAGCACGGACTCCTCTTCGGTCTCGACGATCCCACCGGCATGATCGGCGTCTATTCGCTCGCGCTGGCAGCGATCCCTGATTCCCTGAACAAGGCCGATGTCCCAGGGCGGTTGGTTTTTGCCTCCCCAAACGGCCGCTTCGCCTTTAGTCACCCCACCCTGGAACAGGCGGAAGAGACGGGTTACGAAGTGGAGAACCATCTCGTGTCCTTGGAAACGATGAAGTCGCTTTTGGTCATCCCGAACCGCAACGGAGGCGACTTCGAGCACCGCAACCACGGCGGCCTCCGCGCACAATGGCGGCCTGACAGCCGGGCTGCCCTTGTCCTCGCCGAGGGAAAATGGGAACCGTCCACGTTCTGCGCCTTGGTCATCGATCGAGATGGCAAGGCACGGGCCATCGACCTCAGGACGCCGGTTTACGACGTGATCATCGCCGAAATGCGGAGCCGATGGCCGGAGATCAGCAGCGCTCTGGGCTTGGCTGGCGGCATGGCAGACGGCGAGGACGATCGGCCATGGAGCTTGGAGTATGTGCGCTACGGAGCAGAGTTCTCGACTGACGGAAAGTCCGTGCGCGTGACCGCACAATTCGAAACCAACGGCAAGCGTATGCCCGGGCAGGTCGTCGCCCGCGCCTCCGCGGAAGGCGATTTTAACCTGTCCGACGGATCGTTCCGATTGACCTCCGCCCGAGTCACCGACGCAGGAATTGTGCCCATGGAAGACTCCGGCGACGAGGAACTGGACCCGCGAATCATCCTCCAGAACTTCAATTGACCCTCCAGACCATCGACGGTCCTCCGATCCTCATCATCCCTGGGAACCGCCCTCGCCAGCGCCAAGCCGCGTGTCGCGGCTCGACAAACCTGAAACAGTCAAACGTGCACAGGCCGCAACGCAGTCAATCGCCACGCGCCATCACGACATACACCAGCCCGGGATACTCAATGCGAACCTGCCTCGGCATGCCGCTGCTTCGCTCCCCCATCAGCGATATCGCAATAGACCATGACTGCCCCCTATACTTTTCACCCGCGGCGGCTGGACTTAGCTGGTGGTCAGAATTTTTCCCAGGGTCGAAGCGAGAAAGTCTGACTCCTCGGCTGTGACCGCGAACGGTGGGGTGAGGGAAAGCACATGGCCGTCCGGGCCGCCGGCCAGGAGCAGGATTCCGGCCTCCAGCCCCTGCGTAACGCACCTCGCCGCCAGGGCGGCATCCGGGGCGCCGGTCCCATCGACCAATTCAACCCCGACGAGCAACCCGACGCCGCGCACCTGCCCGATGCGCGGTGACGGGATGGCCGCGAGGGCGGTGCGCAGGTGGCGACCGGCCCGGCGGACCATTTCGGAGGTTTCCGGACGGACATGCTCCCGGAGCGAGGCCAGTGCCATGGCGCAGCCGAGCGGATTGCCCAGAAAGGTGCTGGTATGGAGGGCCTCTCCTGCCGTCTCCGGCCATGCGTCCATCACATCAGCCCGACCGACGCACGCCGAGAGCGGGAATCCCGACGTGAGGGCTTTGCCCAGGCAGATGATGTCCGGAACGACATCCGAGTGCTCGCAGGCAAAAAGACGCCCGGTGCGGTTGAGGCCCGTGTAAATTTCGTCGGCGACGAGAAGGATTTTTTCCTCATCGCAGATGCGCCGCAGCAGGCGAAGAAAATCCTTTGGCGGCACCACCTCGCCCCCCCGACCGAGCATTGGTTCGACGAGGATGGCGCCGATGTCGCGACGATCGATTTCCTGATGGATCCGCGCGGCAAGTTCTTCCAAGCAACCCGTGCTGCAGTTGGGAAATTCGCCGCCCTCGAGGGCGAACTTTCCGCCGTGTCCGAGCGGACACCGGAAGCAAGAGGGATACGGGACCACACGGGCGAATCGTCCGAGTTGGGCGCGGAAAGGCTGACGGAAAAACTCGAGCGACGTTGTTTCGAGCGCGCCGTAGCCGAGCCCGTGGTAGGACCCGGCGAAGACGATCACTCCGGGTTTGCCGCTGTGGAGGAGGGTGGTTTTGAGCGCGGCCTCAATGGCATCGGAGCCGGAATTTCCAAGGATAACCTTGCCCGGCCCGAGCCCCCAACGGGAAAAGGTCATCTGCGCGAGCATCTCGCAAAGCTCGACCTTGGCCTCGGCCGGATGCACATCGCCCATCGCGTGGAGCAGACGGTCGGCCTGTTGAATCAAAGCCTGCCGCACGGGCTCTGCGGAATGTCCGAGGCCGGCCACGCCGAAGCCCGAGGTGAAGTCGAGGAAGCGGTTGCCATCCGCGTCCCATACATTGACCCCGTCTGCCCGCTCCCAGAAGACCGGCCACGTGTCCGTGACGAGCGTGACGTTGCGCGATTCACATCGGCGCAGGCGCGCTCCGAGCTCGCGCGAGCGCGGCCCGGGAATGGTGGTGCGGAGCGCGGGTAGCACAGGCAAGATGTAACATCGCCCGTCCGGCGTGTCAGGCCCGCCGCAACCAATTGCCTCTTGCCAGCGAACCTGCGGTTGCTAACCTCGGGGTTTTAGGCGCATGACCCTGTCCAGTTTGCTCACGGTCGGGCAGATAATTCCCGAAATGAAAGCGACGGAGCGTTGGCCCGCGATCACCGAGATCGTGGACCTGCTCGTCTCTCGTCAACGTATTCAACCGGAGCACCGGGAGAGCATTCTGGCCGCGTTGCGGCAACGCGAGGAGACCATGAGCACGGGCATCGGCTTCGGCATCGCCATCCCGCACGCCTCCTCCGAGCACGTGACCGAGGTCGTCGCGGCCTTCGGCCGATCGGCGGCGGGGATCGAGTTCGACTCGCTCGACAACGAGCTGGTGCATTTCATTGTCCTTTTCATCGTGCCCCGCGACCAGTTCCAGGTCCACCTGCGCACGTTGGCGGCCATCGCCAAGTTTCTCAACGACCGCAAGGTGCGGGACGAGCTGGCCACGGCACCCGACGCCGAAACCATCCTGCAGGTCTTTGCCAGCCGCGGCGGCAACCGCTGAATGAGCGCCACGCCGCAGGCCGTGCTCACGCGGCGGCTGCAGGCGGCCCTCTCCGCCGC
>JBGSSV010000014.1:0-16311 GCA_041736875.1 Chthoniobacterales bacterium
AGCGTTCGGCCAGGTTCGAGGCGAGGAAGCCGGTCGCGGTGGTCGCCGCCGGCACGAGGAAGGCGAATCCCGTGATAACGAGGAACGCAGCGGCAAATCCGAGGACGGGGGGTCCGGTTCGCAGCGCCAGCCATGAGGCGGCGAAAGCGAGGAGCAGGAGGGCCAGGCCCCAGACCAGCCAGCGGCGCGGGACGGTGGTGAAGTGTTCGCGTGCTGTGCCGAGATGGAGTGCCCGCGTGACCTGGATCTTCGTGGCCTCGCCCGAGGGCACCCATGCGGCGGCCACGACCGAGGCCAGACCGGCGAGAGCGGCGAGCAGAATCTGGCTGGCACTGACTTCGAGCCGCTCGATGCTGACCAGCACATAGAGCGAGGTGACGGTTTCACTCACCGCCCCGACGAGCACGGCGGCGAGGGGGAAAGCGGCGAGGATTCCCAGCGCGACACCGGGCGCACCGAGGAGCAGCGCCTCGGCCAGGAACAGCAGGCGGATCTCGACCCGGGAGGTGCCGACGGCCCGGAGGATGCCGATCTCGCGTCGTCCGCGCACGACCGAGGCCGAGACGGTGTTGTAGATGAGAAACATCCCGACAAGCAGCGAGACGAGGCTCAGGGCGGTCAGGTTGAGTTGGAAGCTGGAAAGCATCCGTCCGATCTGTTCGCTGCGTTGCGCGGGGGCCGCCACGGTGACATCACCTGGAACCAGCCTGCGGATCTCCCTGGTCACCGCCGCCGGGTCGGCATTCTCGTTGAGGAGGATTTGCAGCGAGCTGATCCTTCCAACCTGCCCCAGCAGCTCTTGGGCCCAGCCGATGTCCATCGAGGCTGCGCGAATGTCGCTGAGAGCCGCGGGGTCGTCCGGCTGGAGGATGAAGCGAACCGTCAGCGGGACAACGCGACCATCGACTCCCACGCGCAGCGAGTCGCCCGCGGAGAGACCGAGCCTTTCCGTAAACTCGCGCGTGAGGGCGATCGAATCGCGCTCCCGCAACCAGACCTCGACATCCACCGCTTTCCCGTCGGGTCGGAGCATGCGGAATGTTTCGAAGGGCGGATTGGTGAACGGGTCGACTCCGAGCAGTCGCAGGTATTCCCCCGGGTGGTCGCGGAGGGTGAGCAGGCCTTCGACCACGGGGGTGGCGGCGGCGACGCCGGGGACGGTGGCTACGGCCTGAACAAGGGCTTCAGCGAAAGGTCCGCGGACTTCGAGGCTGGCCTTGCCGGCCAGAAGCTCGACGCCGGCGCGGAACGAGCGGTTCGCGCTCTGGTTGGCAACCATGATGGCGAGAAACACACAGACGCCGAGGGCCACGCTGAGAACATTGAGCGCAGTGAGCAGTTTGTGTCGCCAGGCATGGCGCCCCACCTGACGCCAAAGAATCGTCGGCCAGCGCCGCGTCATGGAGTCGCGTTGCCGGGCAGAACCGCCGCGCTGTGCAGGTTCCGCTGCAGCGCGCGGACTTCCCGGTCGCTCGACGCCTTGGCTCCGTCCGCCGCACGACGCAGATAAAAGGTGTCCATGGCCACCTCCTTCTCGGTCGTGATGCGCGCGAGTTCGAGCGAGAGGCCCAGCCGGGTGATGGCGGCGAAAAGATCGTAGAGCAGGCCCATGCGGTCGGGGGTTTCAATATCAACGATGGTGAAGGCCGGATGGTTGCGATTGTCCACCGTGATGCGGGTCGGGATGTCGGCCTCCCGCGACATGAGGTAGCCCACGCTTTGCCGCGCCTTGGTGATGTGCGGGGTGAAGTCGAACTCCGGATTGAGCAGTGATTCGTCGAGCAGGCGTTCGACCGTTCGGTGGTCACGCTCGCTTTCGACCGGCCGGTGCTTGGGATCGCAGACGCGGAAGACGTCGAGGACGAGGTTGTCGCCGCGCGTGTAGATGTCGGCGCTGAGGACGTTGACCCGCGCAGAGAGGAAGGCGCCGCAGATGCGGGCGACGAGTCCCGGGTGATCCCATCCGCACATGAGGACTTCGCTGTGGCCCTGTTCGGGGTGGTGCATCCATTTGACCACGGGACAAAGCCCGCTGGCTTCCTCCTGCAGGTGGCTTTCGTAAAACCTGCGGAACAGCCGGATGTGGCTGGCAATCTCCGTTGCGCCGAACATGCGGAAGTAGCGCTCGGGCATCTGTTGGAAATGAGCCGCCGCCTCGCCAGCGTAATCCGCCGCGAGTTTTTCCAGCACCTCGCGTTGCAGTTCCTCGAAGTCGAACCGCCGTTGCTTGAAGGCTTCCGGACCGTCCTCGAGAAAGGTTCGGCTCGCGCGGTAGAGTTGCCAGATCAGGCCCTCCTTCCAGTCCGACCACTTCGTGTCGCTCGTGCCCTGCCCGTCGGCCAGCGTGACCAGCATGAGCGAATCGAGGTTGTCGACCGACTGGATCAAGCCGCAGAAATAGGAAACCGTCGCCGGATCATCGAGGTTGCGGGACTGCGCGGTTTTGGAGAGGAGGAAGTGATTGTCGACGAGGAGCACGAGGGCGCGGCGCTGTTCGGTCGGGAGCTGCAGTCGCCGGGCCACCGCGGTGGCCATCGTAGCGCTGGCCTCTTCATGGTGGCGCCGGTTGCCGGCTTTGCCGGTGTCATGCATCAGCAGCGCAAGGTAGAGCGTGGCCGGGTCCTCGCACTTCTGGAACAACGCTCGGTAGCCCTTGAGCTTCGGATCGTCGGTGTCGATCAAGGCGTCGAGCTTGTCGATGCAGACCAGCGTGTGCTCGTCCGCCGTGTAGCGATGAAAAAACTCATGCTGCACGAGGCAGGTTAGCCGCCCGAACTCGGGCAGATAACGCCCGAGGAAATCCGTCTCGTGCATCATGCGCAGCACGCGGCCGACCTGGCCTTTGCGCGAGAGGATGGAGAGGAAGACCTCCCGGGCCGCGCGGGAGTATTGGAAGGTGCGATTGACCACGCTGAGCCGCTGGCGCACCAGGTCGACCAAGGCGGGGGCGAGTGAGAGGTTGCGCAGCTGGGCGTGCTGGAACATCCGCATCAGGCGCTGCGGGTCCTGGGTGAAAATGGAGGGCGACTCGGCGTAAAGCAGCCCGTTCTTGGCGAGGAACCCGTCGAAGTGCTCGGCCCGCGGCGCCCTCGCGGCGAACAGTCCGAGCAGGCGCGGCGCAGCCGGGGCGGGTTCCGCCGCGGGGGCCATGCGGGCGAGGGCGGTTTGGGTGATGCGCTGGAGGTGGCGGGTGTGCTGGTAATACTCGCGCATGAAGGCCTCCACGCGCTTGAGCATGTGCTTCTCCGGGTAAGCCAGCCGTGTCGCCACTTGGCCCTGCAGGTAGAGGGTGAGAGTGTCGATCGGGCGCTTGTTGATGAAATGCATCTCGGTGCGGACGCGGAGGAGGAAATCATAAGCCTTCTCCAGCAGTCGCCGGTCGCTCTCGGTCAGGATCTTTTTTTCCACCAGCTTGGCCGTCGAGTTGGCTCCGCAGTGGAAAGTTCCGACCCAAAGAAGGTTCTGGTAGTCGCGCAGTCCGCCGGCTCCGTGCTTGATGTTGGGCTCCTGCATCGAGGTGATGCTTCCGTATTGACGGTGCAGCTCCTCTTGGTTGGCCAAGCGCCAGGTGATGTAATCCGCCGACTTTCCCTTCAGGCATTTCTGCTCAAACTCCTCGCGGAATTTGGCGTAGAGCTCGCGATCCCCGCAAAGGCGGCGCGACTCGAGCATGGAGGTCTTGGTCTGGAGGTCTTCGTTGGACTGGCTGATTGCCTTGGCCACCGAGCGGACCGAGTGGCCCACCTTGAATCCGATGTCCCAGAGCATCTGGATGATTTCCTGGATGGCCTCGGTCTCCTCTTTGTTCGGCCGCGATCCGGAGTGGAGGAACATGATGTCCACATCGCTGAAAGGATTCATCTCGCGCCGGCCGTAGCCCCCGAAGGCCAGAACGGCGAGGCCCTCTGGCTTGGCCCGGCCGAAGACGCGGCTGCAGACCTGCGCGTAGAGACGGCGGAAAAGAAGATCGACCAGATCGCTGCGCTGACGCACCACCTCGCGCCCGCCCGCGCCGGAGGAAATGCGCAGGCGCAGACGGTGTTCCTCGAGCCGGCGGAAACGTTGGTAGGCCGCCAGCGATTCCGCCGCGGTCTTGCCCGCCGTGCTGCGGTCGAGGTCCTCGGAGGCGCGGCTGAGGACTTTTTCCAGATCGTAGCTCATGGTCCGCGGTTCTTGGACGGTCAGCGCGCGGAGGTCGCGCGGAGAATGACAATTTCGACGCGGCGGTTGAGTTGCTGCTCCTCGATCGATCCGGTGGTCGGCACGAGCGGACGCGAGCTGCCGAGGCCACGTGCCTCAATGCGCCCCGGGTCGATGGCCATCTGGCGGCCAAGCCATTGCTTGACCGAGTCGGCGCGGGCCAGGCTGAGCCGGGCGTTGTATTCCTCTCCGCCGAACGAATCGGTGTGGCCTTCGATGCGGAAACGCGCCTTCGGATTGCGCCGAATGAGCTCGGCGAGTTTCTCCAGGCTGCTGATTGCCCCGGGGCCGAGGAAGGATTCATTGTAGCCGAAGAGCACGTCGGCCGGCATGAAGATCGGGCCCTGTGCTTCCGAGATTCCGCCGGTGCCGGCCAGAAGATCGTCGAGGTTGATGTAACCGGCGGGCACGGCATCGACCGCGCCGCCGCCGGCGCGGCCGGCGGACTCGGCCAGTTCAATGGCCGGCTGGGCGGAGGAAGAGGGCTGGTCGGCCAGGAGAGTTTCCCGCATGGAGCTGAGATCCTCTTCGAGCGATTCTGCCGTGGCGGCAGCCAGCGTGAGGGCCGCGTCGCTGGCGGAGGTGCTGATCTGCGGAACGTCCTCGGCTCCGATGGTCAATTCGGACGGCTTTTCCGGGGCGATCCTGAGCTCGGGTTTTTCCGCGGCGATTTCCTCGGCCGGGAGATTCACGGGGACCGGGGTTGTTTTGCGGATGGCCTCCAGCGCGACCGGTTCCGGGGACTCGTCGAGGAGACTCGAATCAATCTCCACGCGGTCAACTTTGAATGCGCGGGGCACGATCTGATCATAATAGGACTCGCTGAAGGTGTTGATCGTGTAGCCACGGGCCCACCAGACGAAGGCGGCATGCACGGCGAGGGAAAGGATCATGGCCAGAACGATGCGCCAAGCCCAGGGCTCGGTTTTCGCTGGCTTCTCCTCGAGATGATCCAAGACCGACGGCCGACTCATGAGGCTTCATCTTAGGGCCTGTCGGACTCGATGCAAACATGCAGGAGGCTTGCAGCTTGCGCCTCCGGGTCCGGTCTTTTAGCCTGCCAGATCATCCTTATGTCGACCAACAGTCTCAAAATCGGCCTGCCTTCGGGCAGTCTGATGGAGCCAACCCTGTCGCTTTTCGCCAAGGCCGGCTTTGCCATTTCCGGGGCGAGCCGGTCCTACCGTCCGGCAGTGGATGATCCGGAACTGGTTGTGCGGTTGCTCCGGGCTCAGGAAATCAGCCGCTACGTCGAACAGGGCTTTCTGGATTGCGGCATCACCGGACGTGACTGGGTGGCCGAAAACAACTCCGATGTCGCCTCGCTCTGCGACCTGCCTTACAGCAAGGCCACGGCCGCACCGACCCGCTGGGTCGTGGTTGTGCCTGAGGAGTCGCCTATCCGCCGGATCGAGGATCTGAAAGGCAAACGGGTGGCCACCGAGGCGGTCGGACTGACGCGCGAGTTTTTCCGCCGTCACAACGTCGCCGTCGAGGTCGAGTTCAGTTGGGGGGCAACGGAAGTCAAGGTGCCGGATCTGGTCGATGCCATCGTGGACATCACCGAGACCGGATCCTCCCTGCGGGCCAACAAATTGCGTATCGTCGAGACGATCATGGAGTCCTATCCGGTCTTCATCGCCAACCGCGCCGCCTACTCCGACGAGTGGAAGCGGGGCAAGATGGACCGAGTGATTTTGCTCCTCCAAGGGGCTCTGGCAGCGCGAGACAAGGTCGGGCTCAAGATGAACCTTCCGCAGACCAGCTTGGAGAATTTGCTTGAGGAGTTGCCCGCTCTCCGGAATCCTACCGTTTCACCTTTGGCAAACGATGGCTGGGTTGCTGTCGAGACGGTCATCGATGAGAAGGTTGTCCGCGAAATTATCCCCCAACTCAAAGCGTTGGGGGCCGAGGGCATCATTGAATATCCTCTGAATAAACTGGTTTACTAACGTTACATGGGTTCGATCAAAAAGAGGCGGAAGGCGAAAATCGCCAAGCACAAGCGTCGCAAGCGCATGAAGCTGAACCGCCACAAGAAGCGGTTGCGCTACAAGAGCTAAAGGCTATCCTTGGCCCCATGTTCGCGTGTTCCCGGTTGCGCTTAGCCGCTGCCCGGCACCTGCTCCTTGCTGTCTGGTGCTTGGTGGGTGCGCTCGCTGCATCCAGCGCGCTCGCTCAGGCTGTGGGCTCTGAGGATGCCGTCACGCCGCGCGCGGCCGAGTTGACGACCGAAGCCGAGAACCGGGCCGAAGCCCTTGCCCGCGTGGCTGTCGCGCTCTTTGCCGCCGCCGACGATCCGGAGGTCGCCCTGCGCCAGAATTTACGCGCGCTTGATCTCGATCCGGCCAATGCGCCGCTGGCCCAGGAAGTGGCCGGGGCGATGCTGGAGCGCGGTCAGGTGCCCGAGGCGCTCGGTCTGCTCAAGGATTCGCTCAAAAGGAATCCGCAGTCGGCGCGGTTGGCCCTGCGCATCGCCGGCATCTATGTGGTTCACCTGCGCAAATTCGATTCCGCCGAACGCTATGCCCAATCGGCTCTGGCCGCCGAACCCGACCTCATCGAGTGCTACCAGCTCCGCTACAGCATTTATCGCGCGACCGGACGCACCTCGTCCGCGACCAAGCTGCTCGAACAGGCCGGCCAGCGGTCCAATCAGGACGCCGACTTTTGGGCCGGGCTCGGCGACCTGTGGGTGCGGCAGTCGGTCATGGAGGGCAAGCTCGGAGCTGCGTTGGATGAGCGGGCTCTCGCTTACTACCGGCGGGCGGCCGGCCTCGCCCGGCAGGATGCCGCGGTGTTGCAGCGTGTGCTGAATTTTTTCTTTGCCGGCGGCCATCACGAAGATGCTGCGGGCTGCGCCCGTCGTTTGCTCGTGCTGCAACCCTCCGACACGCTGGCGCGGGAGAAGCTGGCCCTGACCCTGGCCGCGCTGGGCCGCGAGGCCGAGGCCGAGGCTGAGTTGGAAACCGTCGTGGCGGACAATCCCGCCAGCCTGCTGGCCTACCGGGCCCACGGGGAGATCCTGCTCAAGCGCGAGGATTACGGCGGCGCCCTGGCCAAGTTCGAAAAAGCGCTGGCCCTGCATGATGAAGACCCGCGGCTTTATCTCGAGCTCGTCGACCTTTGTGTGAAAAGCGACGATCTCGCCCGTGCCGCCAAGTGGCTGGGCGAGGCGCGGACCAAATTCGCCCGCCTTCCCGAGTTGCCGTTTTACGAAGGGCAGGTGCTCGGCCAGATGAAGCGCTGGCGTGAAGCACTCAACGCCTTCGACCTCGCGGCCGACCTGGCGGCGCAACACCGGCCCACCTTTCTGGAGGACGCAGATTTTCATTTCCAGCGCGGCGTGGCGGCCGAGCGGACCGGGGAACACGAGGCGTCGGTGCGTCACTTTCAGCGGTGTCTCGAGCTCGACGCCGAGCATGCCTCCGCCCTCAATTACCTCGGCTACATGTGGGCCGAGCGCGGGGAAAATCTGGTCGAGGCGGAGTCCTATATTCGCCGCGCCCTGGAGCAGGAACCGGACAGCGCGGCCTTCCTCGACAGCCTCGGCTGGGTGCTGTTTCAGCAGGGCCGCTATCACGAGGCCGTGGCGCCTTTGCAGCGGGCGGCGGAGCTTTTGACCGAGCCAGACGCGACCATCGCCGAGCACCTCGGCGATGCCTTGGAGAAACTGGGTCGCATGGAGGAAGCAGTCAAAGCTTGGGAGCGGGCGGTTGGCGCCCCGGGAGCCTCCTCCACACTCTCGGCCAAATTGCAAGCAGCCCGGCGCAACCTCGGCCGGCCCGCCGAGGAAGCCAAGGCGGCCAAGCCTTAGCCCGTGATCTTGCGCGCCCGCCGCGCACGAACGAGCAGCAGGCCGGCGGCCAGGGCCAGGAGCGCCCAGACCGACGGCTCGGGCACGACTTGGAATCGCGCCACGCGCCCGTCGACCGTGCCATCGGCAAAGTCTGCGCTCTGGCCCACGGTGGAAACCGTGAGGCTTGAGCCGGGCAACTCGTCGTAGCCGGTGCCGTTGTAATTCGTCATGCCCGGGCCGCCCGCCGCGACGAAGTATTTGAAGATGCTGTTCTCGATCGAGGTGAGAAAGTCAGCCGCTTCGTCGGTGAAAAATCCGCCGGTGTAAACATCCCCCGGATTGAGCGAGGCGAAAGAAAAGAAGACATTCACCGTGTTGACCGCCCCGAGCGAGGCGACGAAAGGCGCGCCCGCGGTCAGGCGCAAGAGATCGTTCACGCTGGCCGTCGCAGCCGAGAAAACCGGATTCAGCCCGGTGAACTCGAAATTGAACGTCAGTCCGTTGGTCGGATTGACCGCCGGGGTGGTGAGAATTCCCGCGCTGCTGCCCGGATCGATCGCACCCGCGCCTGCGATTACCGGCAGCTTTCCGCTTCCGGCGACCGATCCGGCCGCGTCGAGGCGCAGGCCGGAGGAATCGGCGATGCTGCCCGCGACCGACAGTTGTCCCTCATGGACCCAAGTGCCACCGGTGAAGGTGTTGCTCGCGGCCAGCTCCAGTCGCCCTCCGCTCACGGCCAGTCCGCCGCTGCCTGAGACCACGCCGTTGATCCGATTGGTGCCCGCCCCGGCGACTTCGAGCAGCTTGCCGTTGTTGTGGAGATTCGAAACGGTCACGCCGCCGGTGCCTCCATCCCAATACTGATGGTCCCCGAGGCGAAGCGCGGCATCGAAGACCTGCCGGTCCGCATCGTAATTCACCACGCCCCCGCGCCCGACGGTCAGCGTGCCAGCGCCGCTGAAACCGAAGCCATCATTGGTTCCTGCGCCTGATTTGAAATAGAGCCCGCGCAAATCGTGGTCGGACGTCACATCGACCGCCCGGTTGCTCGCGGCCACGGCATCGAAGAGCACATAGGCATCCGTCGGCGCCGGCGGACCCGGGGCCCACGCGTTGCTGCTGCCGATCGCCGTGCTCGCGCTGCCCACCCATGTGCTGGTTGGATTGCCCGCCACACGCAGGGCGTAGCCCCCGGTGGTCATCGTCGCGTTCAGCGCGTTCATGACCAATGAGGAGCCGAGGAAGTTCAGATAATTGTTCGACGCATCGATCGCCGCGTTGTTGCCCAGGATGGTCAACTCGAGTCCGCCGTTCGGATTGGTCCAACCGTGGAAGGCTGGACTGCCCGAGTCGCCCCCCTCCAACTGCACCTGCGCGCGCGGTGTGGTGAAATACTGATTCGTCCCGCTGGAGACCGCGTCATTGATCGTCGTCGCGCCGATGCGCGGACTGAACGTGCCATTCGGGCCGCGTCCGTAGAGCAAGACCGGCAGACCCACGTAATTACCCGGATCATTCGTGGTCGAACTGCTGTTCAGGTCCAGCACGGCATAGCGCGCGACGCTCGAGGGCACAAATCCCGGCAACACGAGCGTGCCGACCGAGAGGTCCAGAACCCCGCTGAGTGAGATGCCGTAGCCGGTGTTTGTCACCGACTGCTGAGCTACCGTGGCCAGCACGCCATTGTCGTTGAAGACTCGCACCGCCGCCGCGCCCCCGTAGTGCGACGCGACAAGAAAATGCCGCGGGCTGATCAGCCCAAACCCCTTGGTCCCGTCGGTCGAGGCCCAGCCGACTCCGGACCAATCGTAACCTGTGCCGACAAAATTCGTGTCCGCGTTGTTCGTCGGCGCGGTGGGGAACCCTTCGGAAAAGCGGTCATTGACGGCGCTGCTGTATCCCGTGACCTGCATGGCACCAGCTTGGGCGCCCAGCGCGGCCCAGAGGACCATGCTGCGAAGAGCCCAGGAAATGGTGGGGGGATACGTCCTCATAAGCGCGGGAACAACACGTGCGGCAACGATGCCCCTCAACCGTCCACAGATCAAGGCGCGCAGCCAATCCCCGAGTTTTTCCTTGAGCCCCAACCCTTCGCGCCCCATCTTCTCCCCCCGCGCAGCGACCAAGCATCCGTAGCTCAATGGTAGAGCAGTTGACTCTTAATCAATTGGTTGTAGGTTCGAGTCCTACCGGGTGCAGCGCTGATGGCCAACGCTTTACGACGCAAAAAATCCCCTGCGTTTTCCGTGCGGGAATCGTCCTTGGCACGCTCCAGGGATCGGGCTCAAAAGGGGTCTCAGCCGGTGGAATGACCGCGCGAAAACCGATGAGACCTTCCGCCGCACCAAAGATGAAGAAGCCTCGACCGGTCACGTCCCGGCCTCCGCGAAAGCATCTGGTGCTCGGCACAGACAAACTGACCGAGGGGCAGGAACTGACTGCGCGCATTTGGTCCAAGCACCAAAGCCGTGTGATCAGCGGTGCTTACTACTCCGAGATCTCCCGCCGTCCACTTGGTCGCTTATGGCTGTGCCACGTCGATTGCCGGTCGACGATGTGCATCGAGGCTGAGGGAAGCAGGACAAAAGCCACCCTTTACCTGCCGCAGGTTGGCTCGGTTGCTTTGCGGGTCGGCGGTAAAACTTTCCCGGCTTCCCCCGGTGCCCCCGTGCTGATTCCGGCGAAAACAGCCGTGCGCCTCGACGCCCCTCCCGTCCGGTGCATTGTCTTGGAGATTCCCGCGGCGAAGTTGCGCGCCGAACTTGACGCGTTCGGCCTCGCCTCATGCCTTGTCCCTCCGCTGGCCTGGAGCCGCCGCTCCCGCGATGGGCGTCTACTCACGGAGTTGCTCGCCTTCGCCTTCGACGAGGAGGACCGCGATGATGGTGGTGTGCTTTCGGGTGTGTGCCGGCACCGCTTGGATGCGCTTATCATGTCCGTCTTGGCCCGCGCGATCGCCACGCGCCTCGGATGGCCTGACGTGACAATGGACAAATGCGGGAAGGTTCCGCTCGCCGCGGTCCAATCGTACATCCGCCAGCGGCTTCGCTTGGATCTGAGTAATCAAAAACTGGCGAGCTTTGCCGGCGTAACCGTTCGCGCTTTGCAAAAGGAGTTTATGAGGCATCTCAACACCACGCCGACGCACTATGTGCGGGATTTGCGCATGGAGGCGGCGCGGACCGACCTGTTAGCTCGCAGGAATACCAAGACCGTCGCCGAGATTGCCATGGCGCTCAGCTTTCTTCACCTCGGCCGGTTCGCTTCTGCCTACTGCCGGAAGTTCGGAGAGTCTCCGTCCGCCACGCTGAAGCGCCGCCGGGGCGCCCGCCGCTGATTGCGGGGCTATCCAGAAAGCGAACACGAACGAATGGCGTGCGTGGATAGACGGCCCGGCCGGTTTGACCCCATCATCGCGATGGCAAATCCGCCGCATGCCATGAAAAACATCGCTCCCCGCTCACCTCGCGCCGTCTCTCTCGCGCCGTGCATCCTCGCCTTGCTTTTGCTCGTGGGATCGCCGCCCGCCCGGGCCCAGACGACCTACACGACAAGCCTCCCCAACATGGTGACCACCGTCCGCGGAGCCGTCTTCCCCAACACCAACCCGGCTTACACCGCCATCGAGTTCCAGACCGGAAGCAACGGCGTGTTCTGGGTGGACCAAAACGCGGAGTTCACCAGCGACGCCATCAACGCGGTCTTCACCACGACCAGCTTCGTCTCCGACTCCACCAACCGCGTCTCGGCGTCCCTGCTCGGCACGGATGAGTTCATCACCCCGGTCGACGGCCGCATTTTCGCCGTGCAGAATTTCTTCCTCAACAACGTCGATTTTGACACCGGTTCGACCAACCCCGGCACCGTGAAGCTCGAAATCCAGGCCCGAAACGGCGGCGACATGATCCTCGGTCTGGCCAACTCCTCGCTCACCGGATCCATAACACCCGTCTTCTATGCCCCCTCGCGGCTCTACTTCAACGTCAGCGGATCCTCGCAGATCGCGAACTGGATCGGGAACATCGGCTCGGCAACCAGCCTCGATGTCGCCTCCGGCAGCACCTTTGTCATCAAGGACTCCGGGAACCTCAACGCCGTGTTTCCCTCGGAAACGCTCAATTTTCACACCGACGCAAGCTACGCGAACGTCAACAACGCGACCCTCACCCTCGACACTTCCAACCTCCGCTGGGGTAGCGGCGCCGGGCCCGGGAGCGAAATGACCTTCAGCAACAACGCCACCTTGGAGTTGACCGGTCAATCGAAGCTGCGAACCCACGACCTCACCTTCTTGAGCGGCACTCTTGCCATGTCCAACAACACGCGGATCGATGTGCTCTACAACATGGTCCTCGACAACAGCACGATGACCGCCGGGTCGGGGGCGGCCGTCTATACCGACCGTCTCGTCGCCAAAGGCACCTCGAGCGTGTCCGCCAACGGGGAAGCCATACACGCCACGACGCTCGATCTGACCACCCCCGGGTCCACCCTGATTCTCGTCGATGATTTCGCCGGACTGGCTACCACGTGGGTTACCGGCGGCGCGGTGCTTTTTCCAACCACGGGGGCCGCCACCACCTTGAGCAACCGCGCGATTCTGGTGATCAGTGACTCGTCGATGGTCCTCAACCAGCGCTCCGTCCTGATCAACGGACCCTTGGGATTGATCGACCTGCAGGGCTCGACCTTCGCCATGGACGGCTCGGCCACCTTCACCAACAACCGCGACTTCACCGTGCGCGCCGGCACGGTGGCAGGCACCGCGCAATTCGGCACCAACTCCGTCATCGGCGGCGACTCCGGCAGCACCATCCGCCTGGACTCCGCCGTGACCTTCGATCCCGCCACCCGCGCGCAGAACTCCCTGACCACGGCCAACGAGCTATTCCTCGACGGCACGAACACCGTCATCACGATGTATCTCAACCCGACGACGATGACCTCCGACCGTTTCGTCCTCAACGGACAACTCAACATCGACTCCGATGCCACTCTCAACTTGGGCGTGACCAACGATGTCGTCCTCGCGCTGGGCGAGAAATTCGTCCTCTTCGATTTCAGCGACAGCCAGACCATAGGCAACAACTTCAAGGACCGCACCAACGGCAGCACCTTCAGCCTCGGGCTGAACACGTATGAAATCCTCTACAACGACCCTGACGTCCAGCCGGGAGGCAGCACCTCGTTCATCACCGTGACAACTGTTCCTGAGCCCTCGACCTGGGCCCTCCTCGGGGTTGCCTGCCTGGCCCTCGCGGGCCGAGTGGTGCGCCGGCGGCGATAGAAATCCGGCCCGTGTCTCTCCGCCGTTTGCTGAAGGTCGCCGCGCTCACAGCTGCCCTCACAGCCGCTGCGGCCCTTCCGTGCGCTGCCGCTCCGTTCGACCAGAGCCTCGACAAAGGCACAATCAAGCTTCGCGTCCAGACGGCGAACACGCCCGGGAAGAATTCCATCATCATCACCGCGAAAGGGCTGGAAAGCGGCGACGAGCGCATCACTGCGTCCTCGGAAAATCAGGTCAGCCGTGCACTTCTCGAGGATCTGGACGGCGATCACGCGCCGGAGTTGTTTGTCGTGCTGACCAACTCCGGCAGCGGATCCTACGGCGAGTTACTTGCGTGGTCCACCCACGGCAGGGAAGGCCTCCAGCCCATCCGGATCGAGAAACCCGCGAAGAAAGACCTCGCCGGTTACATGGGACATGACGAGTTCGAGGCCAGGAGCGGTCTCCTCATCCGGCGCTTTCCAGTCTACCGTCAGGGCGACAGCAACGCCGGGCCGACCGGGGGCTGGCGCGAGATCCGCTACAAACTCAAGCCGGGCACGGACGGCGGACGCCTGGTGATCGTGCGGGAAGAATCGCGCTGAGCTACACCGCAGACCCGGCCATGAAACTTGCAGAAGCTTTGCCCGGTGGGGCGTTGCCCGTCGCCGGACCGACGCTTGGCCTTCGATGCCTCCAAGTTGCCCTTTTGGTCCTCAGCCTGAGCGGTTGCTCCACCACCACCTTCTTGCACACGACCGGCTCGGGTGTGCAACGCGGTGCCGGCGGCAGCTACCGCGTTGTGGAGGGCATCGAGTTCTATGAAGAGGGGACTCCGAGCCGATCCTATGAGGTGATCGGCGTGATCACCGACAGCCGTCCGTCCGGCCCGTGGACGCTCGGCCCGAGAGCCAAAACGATCGCCAAACTGGCCGCACAGAACGGCGGGCAGGCGGTCATCCAGCAATCCGACGTGCGGGAGTTCGCCGGGTTCAGCACGGCGCAGAATTCGAACTGGAACCAAAACGGTTGGAGCAGTGGGAATGGCGAAGGTGCCAGCAACTACGCCCACGGAACCGCCTACGGGAACTCGACGACCACGGCCCTTTACAACGCGCACGCCCGCATGCTGGTGGTCCGTTACCGGTGAAGGCCTGGTCAGGGTGAGCAAGACCCGCCAACGGTGCCGACACTCCGGGGAGACCCTGGCGGATCTGAAGTCACCGCCGCGGCAAGAATGCGCAGACGGACTCCGCATTTTCGGCGGACTCCCCTGGAACATCGCGTAAATCCGACTGGGGCCCGGTTGCTGGGCGGTAGGGCGGATCGATCACCTCGGCAAGGCAATCCAGCGGTGGATGGCAGTTACGGCTTGGGCTTCAGCCGTAGCTTTTGGTGAACTTTTTTTTGCCCTCGTCATCGCTGTCATCGGGCGGTGGGGTGGGCTCGGTGGGCGCGGCGGCTTCGACCTGCGGGGCGGTTGGGGCGGGTTGGCCGGACTCGACGAAGGCGAGTTGCAGGTCGGCCAGGACCTGGTTCAGCACTTTCGCCTCCTCGGTCGTCAGGTTGCCGCGGGTTTTTTCGCGGATCATTTCCAGTTGATCGATGAAGATGCGGGCGACGGGCAGGTTGGGCTCCATCGGTTTGCCGTCGGGGCCGGGGATCTGTCCGAGCAAGAGGGCGATCTGCTGCGCCTGCATGAGGACGAATTCGATGAACCGGCGGGTCATCTCGCCGGCTTGGGTGGATTGTTGGACTTCAGCCATTGTGGTTGGGTTTTTCTGGAGCCGGGGTCACCAGGACGGTGGCGCGGCAGGGTTGGTGGAAATACTTGCGGGTGGTGGCGCGGATTTGTTCCGCCGTGACGGCGTTGATTTCGCGGGCCCGCTTGGCGTGGTGGCCGGAGCCGAGGCCGAAGAGTTCGTCCACCGCGACGATGTGGGCGAAGGCTTCGAGCGACTGGTTGCGGATGGCCTCGCTGCCGATGAGTTTTTTCTTCGCCCGGTCGAGTTCGGCCTCGGTCAGGCCGTCGCGGGTCAGCGCGGCGATTTCTTCGTCAAGGTTCTGGCGCACAAGATCGACCTTGGCCGGACCGGTCCCGAGGTAAAAGGTGAAGATGCCGGGGGCGAAACCCATCATTTGCGAGGCACCGACGAAGTAGGCTAGTCCGAGTTCTTCACGGATGCGATGGAAAAAGCGCGAGGCCATGTCGCTGCTGGCCGTTTCGATCAGCTCGAGGGCCACGCGATCCGGGCTGAGCGCATCGGCCCCTTGGAATCCGGCCATGAGCACGGCCTGCTGCTTGGGCTCGTGGGCGACGACCTCGATGGGCGCGGTCAGCGGCGGGGCCACGGGGGGATCGGTCATGAGCAACTCGCCCGCCGGCAGGGCGCCGAAAAGTTTTTCCACCAGTCCGTGCACCTCGTCGACCGCGATATCGCCGAAGACGGCGAGGACGCCGTTCTGCGCGGTGACGCAACGGTCGCGAAACGCGAGGAGGTCGGCGCGGCTCAGGGCGGCGACCGATTCTTCGGTGCCGTTGGCCCGCAGCCCGTAGGGGTGTTCGCCGAAGATGGCGCGGCGCATGGCCCGCTTGGCCACGGTCGTGATCTGCTCGCTCTCGGCCTTGATCGCCGCGAGCTGGTCTTCCTTTTCCCGTTCGATTTCCCCGGCGGGGAAGCTGGCTTGGCTGAGGACCTCGGCCAGAAGGTCGAGTCCGAGGTGCAGGTCGGGTTTCATCACCTCCACCGAGACGCCGAAGCTGTTGTTGCCGGAGCTGGCGCGGATCTGGCCGCCGACGGATTCGATCAAATCGTTGAGTTCCTCGGCTCCGCGGCGGGCAGTGCCCTTGACCATGGTGCGGGCGGCCAGGGCGGTGATGCCATTTGTCGCGGCGGTCTCGGCCAGCAGCCCGCCGCGGAAAACCGCGACGGCATTAACCAGGGGCAGCTTGTGGTCGGGGCAGACCAGGACGCGCAGGCCGTTGGTCAGGGTGAATTGTTCCACGCGGCGCGCCTCGCCAGCCGCGCCGGTTCCGCCGCGGGCC
>JBGSSV010000027.1:0-7237 GCA_041736875.1 Chthoniobacterales bacterium
CCCCGTGTTCATGGCCACGCCAACGTCGGCCTGCGCGAGGGCGGGCGCGTCGTTGGTGCCGTCCCCCGTCATGGCCACCAGATGGCCGGCCGCCTGCTCGGCGCGGATGCGGGCGAGCTTCATCTCGGGCGTAGCCTCGGCGAGAAAATCATCCACCCCGGCCTCGGCCGCGATGGCGGCCGCAGTCATGGGGTTGTCGCCGGTGATCATGACCGTCCGGATGCCCATGCGTCGCAGTTGGGCGAAGCGCTCCTTGATGCCGCCCTTGACCACATCCTTGAGATGCACCACGCCCAGAACAACGCTGCCCTCGCTCACCACCAACGGCGTGCCGCCAGCCTTGGCCACGCCCTCAACCGCGGAGCGCACGAACTCGGGAAACATTCCCCCGGCGGCTTCGATGTCCCGCCGGATTGATTCGGCCGCACCCTTGCGGATGCGCCGGGGCTGGGGCAACGGCACGCCGTCGAGTTCGGTGACATCGACCCCGCTGACCCGGGTCTGCGCGGTGAAGGGGATGAAGTTTGCGTGGGAGGGCGAGAGGCTCCGCGCTCGCAGCCCGTAGAGTTCCTTGGCTAAAACCACGATGGACCGTCCCTCGGGGGTTTCATCGGCCAGGGAGGCGAGTTGCGCCGCCTCCGCCACCTTCTCCACCTCGTGCCCCGGCGCCGGAATGAACTCCGAGGCCATGCGGTTTCCCAGCGTGATCGTTCCAGTCTTGTCGAGCAGAAGCACGTCAATGTCACCGGCGGCCTCAACCGCGCGCCCGCTGGTCGCAATGACGTTGCGGCGGATCATGCGGTCGATCCCGCTGATCCCGATCGCGCTGAGCAGCGCTCCGATGGTGGTCGGAATGAGGCAGACCAGCAGGGAGACGAGGACCGGAAGCGCGGTGTTGACCGCGTCCGGTTGCCCGGAGGCCTTTGCGCTGTAGGCCGCGAAAGCTGGCAGAGTGAAGACGGCAAAGAAAAAGAGGACCGTCACGCTGACCAGTAGAATACCGAGGGCGATTTCATTCGGAGTTTTCTGGCGCTTGGCTCCTTCGACCATCGCGATCATCCGGTCAAGAAAGCCAGCCCCGGGGTCTACCGTGATCTTCACCACGATGCGATCGCTGAGGACCCGTGTGCCGCCGGTGACGGTGCAATGATCGCCGCCGCTCTCGCGAATGACCGGGGCGGACTCCCCCGTGATGGCGGATTCGTCCACGCTGGCTACGCCCTCGATCACATCGCCGTCGGCCGGGATGACATCATTCGCCTCGCAGACGACACGATCGCCAGCCCGGAGTTCGGCTGCGGAAACGAGAGTTTCGACCCCGTCGAGGAGTCTTCGCGCCGTGGTTTGGGTCCGCGTCTTGCGCAGGGCATTGGCCTGGGCCTTGCCCCGCCCCTCCGCCACCGCCTCGGCGAAATTGGCGAAGAGCACGGTAAACCAAAGCCAAAGCGTGATCTGCAGGTGGAAGGCGCTGAAGCTGCTGAACAAGGCAATGGTCGTGACGATCGCGCCGGCGAAGACCACGGCCATGACGGGGTTTTTGATTTGCTCGCGGGGATCGAGTTTGACGAAGGCATCCCGCACCGCACCCGCAATGAGTGCCTGTTTTTCAGTCGTTGTCATGGCTTAGAAAGTCCTCCCTTGAAGCATGAGCGCGTGTTCGACGATCGGCCCGAGCGTGAGCGCCGGGAGAAAGAACAGCCCGCTGACGATAAGGATGATGCCGACCAGCAGCACAGTGAAGAGCGGGCCGGTGGTGGGAAAGGTGCCTGGGGACGGCGGAGCAGCCTTCTTGCGCACCATGCTCCCGGCGATGGCGAGGGCGGGAAGAATGACGGCGAACCTCCCGATGAGCATGCCGACCCCGAGCATGTAGTTGTAGAATGGCGTGTCGGCCGTCAGCCCGGCGAAGGCACTGCCGTTATTGCCCAGGGCGGAGGCGAAAGCATAGAGGATCTCGGAGAATCCGTGGGGCCCGGCATTGGCCAGGCTGGCCAGCGCGGTCTCACTGGTGCAGGCGATGGCCGTGCCGACCAGGACCATGGCGCTGGGGACAAAAAGGGCTACCACGGCCCACCGCACCTCGCGCGCCTCGATCTTCTTGCCCAGATACTCGGGCGTTCGTCCGACCATGAGGCCCGCAATGAAGACAGTGACCAGGACATACATCAGCATGCCGTAAAGCCCCGCCCCCACGCCGCCGAAGATGACTTCGCCGATCATCATGTTGAGCATGGCGATGCCCCCGGCCAGCGGAGAGAGGCTGTCGTGCATGGCGTTGACCGAACCGTTGGAGGCGGCCGTGGTCGCGGTTGACCAAAGCACGCTGTTCATCACGCCGAAACGCTGCTCCTTGCCCTCCATGTTGCTGGCGAGCTGCGTGACGGGATTAGTCTGGGCTTCTGCCCACCAACTGGCGGAAAAGCCCGCGAGAAAAAGCACGGCCATGGCAGCAAAGATGGTCCACCCCTGCCGGGTGTTGCCGGTCATACGCCCATAGGTGTGGGTCAGCGCGGCCGGGAGCAGAAAGATGGCCAGCAACTGGAGGAAATTGCTTAGGGGTGTGGGGTTCTCGAAGGGATGCGCGCTGTTCACGCCGAAGAAGCCCCCGCCATTCGTCCCAAGCTGCTTGATCGCGATCTGGGAAGCCGCCGGACCCATCGGCAGCACCTGTTCTGCGCCTTCCACCGTCGCCACCGTCACGTAGGGGGAAAAGTTCTGCACCACACCCTGGCCGGCGAGGGCGAGCGCGAAGAGCAGGCTGAGTGGCAGGAGCACATAAAGCGTGGCCCGCGTGATATCCGCCCAGAAATTTCCCAGGGAATGCGAGGACGCGCGCACCAAGCCGCGGGTCAGCGCGAGAAGCACCCCGATGCCGGTCGCGGCGCTGAGAAAATTTTGCACCGTCAGCCCGACCATCTGGCTGAAATAGGAAAGCGTGGCCTCGCCGGAGTAGGCCTGCCAGTTTGTGTTGGTCATGAAGCTGACCGCGGTATTGAACGCCAGTGGAAATTTCATTCCCCCGAGGCCCTGCGGGTTGAGCGGCAGGACGCCCTGCCCGAGGAGAATGACCAGGAGCAGCAGAAAGCCCGCCGCGTTGAAGGCCAGCAGCGCCAGAGCGTAGGCGACCCAAGTCATCTCGCGCCCGGGATCCGTGCCGATTAGGCGATAGAGCCCCCGTTCCACCGGGCCCAACACCGGCGACAAGAAGGTCCGGCGCCCTTCGAAAAGGTCCGCCAGGAAAGCGCCGAGCGGCGGGGTCAGGGCAAAGACGAGAAGGACGAAGATGGCCGCCTGCAAAAACTCATGTGGCATGCGCGAATCCTCGCACGGGGCCGCCGCGGGTGTGAGTTAAGCTGGGCCGCCAGCACGTTAAGATTTTGCTAATCTCCCCGAGAACCCAAGCAGAAGCCTACTCCCCGGTCACTGTGACCAGCGCGCCATAATGCTCGGGCCGCCGGTCGCGGAAGAAGCCCCACTGGGCGCGGAGATTGCGGATGGCATCCAGGTCGAAGGTGTGCAGGAGCACGGCCTCCTCCGTGCGGTCGGCCTCGGCGACTTTCAATCCGGTTTGATCGGCGATGAAGGACGACCCGAAGAAGGTCATCTCGCTGGCCGCACCCCGCTCGACGCCGATGCGGTTGGAGGCGACCAGCGGAACCATGTTGGCCGCAGCGTGGCCCTGCATGACCCGCTGCCAGTGGTCGCGTGAGTCCCACTCCGGATACTGCGGCTCGGTGCCGATGGCCGTGGGATAGAGCAACACTTCGGCCCCCTGGAGGACGAGGCAGCGGGCTGTCTCGGGAAACCACTGGTCCCAACAGATGCCCAAGCCGATCTTCCCGAAACGGGTCTCCCACACGCGAAAGCCGGTGTCGCCGGGATTGAAATAGTATTTTTCCTGATAGCCGGGCCCGTCGGGAATGTGCGTCTTGCGATAGACCCCGAGCATCGAACCATCGGCATCCACCATCGCGACCGAGTTGAAATAGGCCTGGTTGGCCCGCTCGAAAAAGCTGAAGGGCAGGACGACCCCGAGTTCACGAGCCAGCGCTTGGAACCTCGCCAATCCCTCGTTGCCCTCGACCGGCCGGGCCAGGTCGAAATACTTCGGCAGTTGGTCCTGACAGAAATACGGCGTCTCAAACAACTCTTGGATCAGGATGACCTGCGCCCCCTCGCCGGCGGCGCGGCGGATGAGGACTTCGGCCCTCGCCAGATTTTCCGCCCGGTCGGAACTGCAGGCCATCTGCGTGGCGGCGACGGTGAGGCTGCGCATGACCGAATGAGGTGGAAAGGCTCAGCCCTCCTCCTTTTTCCGCAACCGCAGCGTGATGCGCTTCATCCGCGCATGGTCGTCGGGACTCCAACTCTGGATTTCGGGATCATCCTTGAAAGCCTGATGCACCAGATAGCGATCGTAGGCGTTGAGCGGCTCTGTCTGGAGCGGCCGGCCGCGCTCTTTGACCAGACCGGCCAGCTGCCGCATGGTCTCGACCAGCCGGTCGTTGCGCATGGCGCGGCGGTGTTCGACGTCGACCGTGACGCGTGGTGCCTTGGGGTCTTCGGCCTGGATCAGGCGGTTGAGCAAGTATTGCAGGTCCTCGAGCGTTTCGTCGTTTGGTCCGGTCAGCAATTCCGCGTCGCTCGTGTAAATCTGGAGGACGAGACCATGCTCGTTCGGTTGCTCCTCGATCTGCACGGCGAAGCCGAGGTAGCCGAGCATGCTGTCGAGGATTTCCTTGGGGCTCATCTTCCGGATTTTCGGCGTTTCCCGTCGCCACCCTCAAGCGATTTCTTTTCGAGCACGGGGAGAGGCTTGTTGCGGGTGAGGTAGAGTTGGACCACGGAAATGAGGTTCTGCGTAGTCCAATAAAGCGAGAGGGCCGAGGCGAAGTTGTAGGCGAAAAGGATGAAGATCACCGGCATGAACATGAACATGCGCTGCTGCACCGCATCGCCGGTTTTCGGGGTCAGACTCATCTGCCAGAGCATCGTCGCGGCCATGAGGAGCGGGAGGATGTTGAGCGGGAAGCCGAGGATGTGCGCCACGGTGTCGGGCTGGGAAAGGTCGTTGACCCAGAGGAACGAGCTGTTGCGCAGTTCGATGGCCGTCCCGAGCATCGAGTAGAAGCCGAAGAAGATCGGGATCTGGATGAGCATGGGAAAACACCCGCTGAACGGGTTGACCCCGTAGTCCTTGTAGAGCTTCATCAGCTCCTGGTTCATCTTGGTCGGGTCGTCTTTGTATTTCTCCCGCAACTCCGTCATCTTCGGCGAGAGTGCGGCCATCTTGCGCATCGAGTCAGTCGCCTTGTTCTGCAGCGGCCAGAGCAGGGCCTTGATGATGATGGTCAGGACGATGATGGACGCGGCGAAGTTGCCGAGGACGCTGTGGATGGCGTTCATCGAGTAGAGCAGGATCTCGCTGACCCATTTGAAGATGCCGAAGTTCATCACTTCCTGCTCGCCGTGGCCGAGGGTGGAGAGACGGCCGAGGTCCTTGGGGCCGGAGAAAATCTGGAACTTCCACGACTGGCTCTGACCGGGGTCCAGGCGGAATCCCGGCAAGCCCAAGGCGCCCTCGATGCCGAAAACCTTGTGCTCGGGCTTGTCGTCGTGGAGCAGGTCGATCCGTCGCGCCCACACGGCGACGCCCGGCTCGCCCGCATCGAGCGCCACTATCGTGGTGAAATACTGGTTCTTCACCGCCGCCCACGAGATCTTGTCCGTCTTTTGCTCGTAAAACGTCTGGGCCGCACGCAGTTGGATGCCGGTGAGTGGAATGGAACTGGCGTTGAACCAATTGACGTCGGCAAACGTCGCCTTGCCGTCGCGATACCAGTCAAACCCGGTGTAAATTGGCATGTCCCCGTAATGGATCGGCGCGGACCCGCCCGTGCTGACATAGAAACCCAGGCGCTGGAGCGGCGTCGCCCCGGTGTTGGCGAACTCGACCTCGAGGTCCACGACATAATTGCCCTGGCCCTCCCCGGTTTCGTCCACGGTGAAAATCTTGCGCACCCTCTCGCCATCGGGCCCGGTGCGGGAGAAGACCACTTGGTTCGGGGCGGCGGCAGTTTCGCGCACGAAGCCGCCAAGAGGAACCCCGGGTGCTTCGCCGACCGCGCCGATCGGCATGGCCTCGGGAATATTGAGGGTGACCTTGCCGCCGTTTTCGCCCAAATGCCCAAGCAGGACGACTTGGCGGAGACCGGCGGTGTCGCTGACAAAATCAAACTGGGCCAAGGCGGTGGAAATCTGTGTTTCCTCCCGCGGCACGGAGGGGATGCCGGGTTGGGCGGCCGGCGCGGGGGCCGAGGGTGCGGCGGCCACGGGGGTCGGTGAGGGGCTCGGGACCTGAGCGGCCTCGGCGGCCTTGGCCTGCTCCGCCGCTTGGCGCATTTCCGCCAACTGCTCCGGCGTGGGAGAGTAATACTTCACATACGCCCATTGCCACAACCCGAGGGCTGCGACACAGACGATGACGGCCAACCAAGCTTTGCGATCCATGAAAAATTAAAGGCGGATTCCCGCCTCCTCCCGCTCAACCGGGGGCACCGGGTCGCAGCCGCAACCGCCCCAAGGATGGCACCGCGCGATGCGTTTGAGCCCCAACCATCCACCGCGGGCCGCCCCGTGCGTCTCCACAGCTTCGAGAAAATAGCGCGAGCAACTCGGCTCGAAACGGCAGCCCGCTCCGGGACCGCCGAGCCAGACCAAAAAGGGCGAAACCGTCCATTGGTAAAGCCGGATAAGAACGCGGAGGAAAATTTTCATGCCGGCAAGAATCCGGCCCGCACCGAAAGCGCGCGCCATTCGGCCGCGAGGTCCGGTGTTGTGGCCGTGGCGGCCGCACGACGGGCGACGACAACCATCCATAACCCGGCAGGCAACAGAGGCCGGTGCAGACGAAAAATCTCCCGCAGACGCCGTCGCACCCGGGTGCGCTCGACGGCGCCGCCAACCTTGCGCGAGGTCACGATGCCGATCCGCGCTGCGGTCGCCTCCCCGCTGCGCCATCCGCCCAACACCATGTGCCTTCCGTGCCACGCCCCACCTTCGGCACGCACGGTGGCAAAATCCGCCCGCCGGGAAAGACGTGCGGGCTTCGGCAGCTTGAGAGCTCCCATCAGACCGCGGAGCTGGAGGACCAGGCCGGTCAAGCGCCGGTGTGGCGCGCGTAGTGCAGCTCGACGCCCTTGGGCAGGAGCCGCTTGCGCCCGCGCTGACGGCGGCG
>JBGSSV010000049.1:0-5917 GCA_041736875.1 Chthoniobacterales bacterium
AGGGGGGTGGGTGTGTATATTATTTGCAGCAGCTGCAGCTTTGGAATTTTGCATCAGTTTTTTCATCATTTTTGCAGCAAGTCAGGAGGGGTTGGCGGACAGGCGGTTGTGCCAGTTCCAAATCGTGCGGATTGATACAGCTAATTTTGCAGCAACCTCTTTTTCGTTTTGGCGGGTGAGTGAGCCGCCGAACTCCTCCAAAGCGGCGCGGAATTTGCCCTCGTCGAAGGCGGTTGGGCGGCCCCGTTTGCCCACTGAATAGGACGCCCCGCCCTTGCCGGGGGATGGCGGTGGCGGGCGCTGCTCCCAGCAAATGCCGGAGCCGCTGGAGTGGCGGATGAAGATCGTGTCGGTGGGGTTGCCATCGAGGTCGCAGAGGCCTGCACGGTGGCGGCGTTTGGTCATGGAGAGCTGGAAGGTGGGTGGCGTGCCCTCGGGGGCTTTGACGCGCATGACTACGGCGGTCTCGCGGGACCAGTTGACCAGGGCGGAACTGCCGAGGCCGCTGTAGGCCAAGTCGGTGGCGGTCCAGTGGGTGCCGGCCTTCGGATCTTTCGAGGGCTTGCCGGTGTGGTGAAGCAGAGCCCAGATCACGCCGGTCTTGAGGGCAATCGCGTTGAGGCGGTTGCAGCAGAACTCGGCAACCACCTTCTGCTCGCTGATGTCGTCGCCGATGTAGTTGAGCAGCGGGTCGGCCCAGACGATGTCGGGCTTGTGGCGGTCGATGAGCTTGGCGGCCAGTTCTTCGAGGTCGCCGTCGTCGCCGAGCATGGTGCCGATCTGATCGGCCTCCTCGTCGTCCTTGGCGATCAAGTGCGCCGGTTTGATGAGGGCGTGATCGTGCGTGAGCCAGAGGAAATCCAGCAGGAGCAGATGATCCTTATTGGGATACATCCGCGTGCCGCGGCCCACGATCTGGCAGTAGAGACTGCGAACCTTGGTCGGCCGCAGGCACACGACGCAGTCGATCGAGGGCTCGTCGTAGCCCTCGGTCAAGAGCATGGCGTTGGAGAGGATTCCGCTGCGCGCTGAAGAAAACTCCGACAATACTTCAGCACGGTCGCGGCTGGCCCCGTCCACGTGCCATGCCTCCAGACCGCGCTGGCGGCACAGGTCGGCGAAGAGACGCGAGAGGTAGATGAGCGGCAGGAAGACGATGGTCTTGCGATTGCGGTGCTCAACCATCACATCCACGATGCGTTCGAGCTGGGGCTCGATGGCGTGGCCCAAATCCTCGGCGTTGTAGTCGCCGGCCAACCATTGCCGCGCAAGCATAGACAGCGATGCAGTCGCTTCGTAAGCGACAGAGCAGGGCGCAAGTCCCTGGCGCGGCTCACTATTTTCCCTGCGTAGCCCAACAGCAGAGGCATCGGTCTTAGGAACCGACCAGTGCGGGTGCAAATCCTGCCGCAGGGACCCCCTTTCGCTGGATGGCATAGACCCTCCAGCAAATCGCCACCGCCCATGGGAAGCAAGTCGCCACCCACCTTTACGGGCAGGAGGTAAGCGGAGAAACCTACGCCATCTGCGATATCCTACTCGCCGAATAACGACGCCAGCCTAGCTGTGAGCTTGCGCCGGAGCACCGCGTAGGAAAAGAACTTGCGGCCTAAGTCTAAATTCACCGCCGCCCATTCGCGCCGCAAGGCTTCGTCCTGCAAGACCTGCCGGGTCCGTTCCACCACCTCGCGGGTGACGATCTGCGACATTTCGATGGTCCGGAACCCGAGGGGATCGATGTCGCGCGCATAGACCGCATATTTGTTGACCACCAACGGCTTCCCGAAATAGACGGCTTCCAGGAAGGCGTTGCCGAAGCCCTCGTAATGGCTGGGGTAAGTCACGAGATTGGCGTGCGGATAGATGTCGTAGAGCGTGTAGGTCTTGCGTCCCTCGGCATCGGTGCCGCGGCGCTCGCTGATCCGGTCCTGGATGTGGATGGCCCGGAGGCCGGCATCTGCGATGCGTTCGTTGATGTGCTGCATGTAGTCGTTCCCCTCGTCGCCAGAGGGATGGGAGAAGACCAAAATGGCTTTCGGCTCGCGCAACTGGCGGAGCAGGTCGATGGCATGCTCGATTCCCTTGCGTGGAACCACCCGGGTGGGCTGGAGCACGAGGATGTCGTCGCCCGCCACCCCGATCTCGCGCCGGAAATCCGTCGTGTAGTCGTCGATGGGTGGCGGCGGGGTCTCGAAGTCGAGGACATTCGGGATTAGGGCGGACGGAAGCCCGTAGCGCCGGGCCAGCTCTTTCTGTGCCATCGAGTTGATGACCACGTGCTCAATGTGCGGGAGCGACGGCGGGAAGGCGGCCATCAGGTAGTCCGCTCCGGAGGTGACGGTGAAGCGCTCCCGCTCCCAGGCGAAATCGTGGTGGTGGGCGATGGTAGGAATACCCGTCTCGGCGATGAACTCGGTCACGGCCAGCCCGAGCGGGATGTTCATCGGGATGGCCAGGACGTTCTGGGGGATGAGCAGGTCGATCTTGAATTTGCCGACGAAGGCCGCCAACTCGGCCTTGAGCTTCTCCTTGAGCCGGTGAATCCGTGCGGTGGTGCGGGGAGAGCGCGTGGTGTGCCCGAAGATGTCCTGTTGCGCCTCCACGATCTGCGGGTGCCCGAAGAACGCCAGCGGGACGAGGCGGCTCCGTTGGGAAGGCGTGTCCAACAGGCCGGCCATCCAATAGCACTCCGTTCCTGCCGCATGGAAGACGTCGGCCCATTTCCGCGCCTCAAGGGTGACGCCGTCGGTTCCATGGAAGCGGGTGGAAACAAAGCCCGCGCGCTGCGGCGAGCGGGAGGTGAGGGGGCCGGAGGCGGTGATCATGTGCAACTGTCACGTTGCACGAGGTGTGTCCACAGTCAATCGTGGCGGAATGCATTGGACCGAACGCCTGCGCCACGAACTGGCCTTTGTGCTCGGTGCCGCCGCCGGCGAGCCATTGGCCCGGGAACTGGCGGCGGCGGCCGCGGGTTTGCCCCTCGCGGCTCGGCCGGCGACGTTCGACAATCCGCGCGAGGCGCTACTCATCACCTACGGCGACCAGGTGACCTCCCCGGGTGAGCGTCCCCTGGTCACGTTGCGCCGCGTCCTCGCCGCGAGGGCGCACGGACTCGTCAGCGGCGTGCATGTTCTCCCCTTTTACCCGTGGTCGTCGGACGACGGTTTCGCCGTGAAGGATTTCTTCGCGGTCGATCCGGCGCTCGGGACGTGGGAGGACGTGCGCGCCCTGGCCCGGGAGTTCGACTTGATGGCTGACGCCGTGATCAACCACGCGTCGGCTTCCGGCGACTGGTTCGCCCGGTTCCTCGCCGATGAACCCGGCTACGGCGAATTCTTCACAACGGTCACCGGACAGCCGGATTTGTCGCGGGTGATCAGGCCGCGGGCGTTGCCGCTGCTGACGGAGTTCGCGACTGCACGCGGGCCGCGGCGGGTCTGGACGACTTTCAGCGCGGACCAGGCTGACCTCAACTTCCGCGACCACGGGGTGGTGGCTGCCGTGAGTCGCGCTTTGCTCCATTATCTGGCCTGCGGGGCCCGCTATGTGCGACTCGACGCCATCGGGTTCATCTGGAAGGAGCCTGGCACCACTTGCCTGCACCTTCCACAGGCCCATGCGTTGGTGCGGGCGTGGAGTGCATTGGCCGATGGTGCAGCCCCGGGCAGCCGCGTGGTGACCGAGACAAATGTTCCGCACCTCGACAACATTTCCTACTTCGGTGACGGGACAAACGAGGCCTCGATGGTTTACAACTTCGCGCTCCCCCCGCTCGTCCTGCACACGTTGCGCACGGGGGATTCCTCCGTTCTGACCCGCTGGGCTGGCGGGTTGAGCACCCCGTCTCCTCGTGCGGCATTTTTCAACTTTCTGGCCTCGCACGATGGCATCGGCCTGAACCCCGTGCGGGGGCTGTTGTCCGAGGCCGAGATCTCAGGTCTGGTCGCCTCAACCCGCGCCGCGGGGGGCGCGGTGTCGATGAAGTCGCTGCCCGACGGCGGCGAGGCACCATACGAACTCAACATCAACTATTTCGACGCGCTCGCGGCGGGCGTCGACGTGGAGACGGCGATCCGACGCTTCGTCGTGGCGCACGCCATTTGCTTCGCCCTCGCCGGCATCCCGGGCGTCTATTTCCACTCGCTTTTCGGCTCGCGCGGCGATCCGGAGGGGGCGCGGACCTCCGGCATCCCGCGGCGGATCAACCGGCAGAGATTCGAGCGGACGCGGCTGGATGCAGCCTTGGAGGTCCCCGGCTCGCGCCGTGCGCGGATTCACTCCGCCATCGGCGGGCTTCTGCGCCGACGCGCGGGGCACCCCGCGTTCGCACCGTCCTCCCCGCAGCGTGTTCTCGATTTCGGTCCCGGGATCTTCGCCCTCGAGCGTGGCCCACGCTGGGGGCGTCTGGTCTGCCTGCACGAGGTTGGGGGGCGCGCCCGGCGTTGCGGAAACATCGAGCTGCCGGCCTACGGGGTGCGTTGGATAGGCGCTGACTAACCCTCGCTGACCGCGGCCCGCAAGTGGTCCCATCCGCCATCGCCCCGCGGGTGCAGATGCCACGCGATGAACCCGGCGGAGCGCGCGGGGGCGATGTCGTTGTCCACCCGGTCGCCGACCATCAAAGCCTCGTCGGGTGCGATGCCCCGGGCAGTCAGACGGGCCGTGAGGACATGGAAGAAATACGGGTCCGGCTTACTGAAACCGAGTTGCCAAGACCAGAGGGACAAGTCGGGAGCGAAGATCGCGGTTTTCAATCCTGCCGGCTCCAAGGCCGCGGCCAATTCGTCCAATGTGTATTGCTGGGCATTCGAAGCGATGCCGAGGAGTCGCCCCTCTCGAGCCCATTCGCTCAGGGCCTGGACCGCACCAGGCACGGGCGCCAAGCATCGTTCGAGTGCTTGTCCCGCCAGCAAGAATGCACGGCGGCTGTCCGGCGGTAGCGTGGCAAATTCAGGGCACACCGCCTGCACGACGAGCGGCCATTGCACCTCGGGGAAAGCGATGCCGACTGCCCGCGACTCGGCGTGCAACTCCGCGATCTTCGCGCGGCAACCCGCGGAAAATCCAGCGAAAGCCAGCGGAGGCTCCCCCCCGAAATGGGTGCCCCACAAGCGCTCCCAGCCCTGCGCCTGATCGGCCACCGGCGGATGGACTCCGAGGATCGTCCGGTAAACATCACAGATGATCGCACGGGGCCTCATGTGTCGCGGGCCATGAGGAGTGGATAGAGGTTCGGCCCGCGCAAGCGGTCCGCAAGAAAGGCCCGCAGCACACGCACCGAGGCGCCGTCGTCTGGCAAAACGCTGCTATCTGCCGCGGCGGCGGCCGCGAAAAATTTTTCCGCGAAGCGTTCGGGAGACAGGGCCTCCCGCGCCTTCTCGTCCAGGCCGGCGGCCGGCAAATCCCCTCCAGCCCGGGACCAGAGGGCCAGTTCCGGGTTCACCTCGGTCAGTGCACACGCCAGGTCATCGTCCGCCCGGGAAAGCACTTCCTCCTGCGCGGTGAGGGTCAGGCGACTGAAGTCCGCCAGCCCCGCTGGTGAAATCATCGAGGGTGGCTCCGCCGCCAGCTCCCGCGCCTCGTCGGGCAAAGCCGACCGCCAACGCTCCCAAAGCGTGTGGCATCGACGCCGCTCGGCCGCGGCGTGAAAAATATCCGTGGGCACCCGCACATCGTCGTAGGTCACCGGTGCCTGCAGGCCGAGGGAAATTAGATCGGGCAGGACATTGCGCAACGCGCGGGCGACGAGCGGGCGGCCCGCCGAGGCCGCCTCGAGATAAGGCAGGCCGAACCCCTCCTGCAGCGAAGTCAGCACCACGCCCTCGGCCGCCTCGATCACCGCTGAAACCGGAGGCGGGTCGTCCGCCCCAGCCAGGACGGCAAGATGCAAAGGACAGCCGCGGGCGCGGGCAGATCG
>JBGSSV010000054.1:0-12005 GCA_041736875.1 Chthoniobacterales bacterium
CATGAGCGAAATTGCAGGTCGCATGTCTGCCATCGTGGGATCTTACCACCTAGCCAAATACCGAGGGGGACGAGGTTGCTTGTTAGGCGGCGTTCCGGGTGTCGCCCCTGGCCGCGTCATCGTCCTCGGCGGTGGCACCGCAGGCACCAACGCCGCTCGTGTCGCCACAGGCATTGGCGCAGATGTGACGATCCTAGAAGTGGACTTCGAGCGCATGCGATTTATCGATATCACAATGAGCGGAACCAGAACCGTTTATTCAAACGAAGCAAATCTATCCGAACTTCTGCCACGTGCGGATCTTGTGATTGGAGCGGTATTGGTTCATGGCGCAAAAGCACCAAAACTCATCACTCGTGAAATGCTCCGCATGATGCCCAAGGGCAGCGTCTTCGTGGACATCGCCGTGGATCAGGGCGGATGCGCTGAAACGACCCGAGCGACGACTCATGATAACCCGACCTACGAGGAGGAAGGGGTGCTTCATTACTGCGTGGCCAACATGCCCGGCGCCTACGCGCGCACGGCCACCCAGGCTTTGACCAACGTGACCGCCCGTTATGTCGAAATAATCGCCGACCTCGGGCTCGATGGTGCCTGCGAGAAGGTTCCGGCCCTGTGTGGCGGCATCAATGTGCAGGACGGCCGGCTCCTCTGCCCCGCCGTGGCCGAGGCCCACGGCTTCCCGGTGGCTGCGGCCTGAACAAACTCCTGGTCCGGTCTTGGATTGACTCGCCGAGCGATTGGGATTTTGCTCGGATCCTGATGAAAACCTACTCGGTCCTCCTCCTTGCCGGCCTGACCATTATCCTGGCCGGCTGCGTCACCACTTACAAAAAGCAACTGACCATCGAGCAGCGCTTCCAGAAGGCCGACGCCAACAGCGACGGCCGCGTCACGCGCGATGAGTTCATTGATTTCATGATCGAGGACGCCTTCATTCGCTACGACAAGAATGGCAACGGCTATGTGACCGAGGCCGAGTATGTCGCGGGCGGCGGGACGTCCGCAGGTTTCCGCAAGATCAACACCAGCGGCACCGGCCAAGCCACCCTCGCCGAGGCCAAATCCAGCAAGATGATCCGTGATGCCTTGGTCGCTCCGTTCAATGAGGCTGACGTCGACAAGACTGGTTCCGTCACGTTGCTTGAATACCAGGCCGCCCGTGCCAAGAGCCAAGCCTACGTGCGGTAGGCTCCGGGGTCCGGCCCGCGTCCTGTCCATCTGGCTCGGCCTTTGCGTGGCCTTGGTCTTCACGGCTGGCTGGGTCAACCCGGCCTCCTGCGCCGCGGCGGGAGCCGCCACCAAGTTGCCGGAAGGGCTGGAAACCGCCATCGGCCTCCCCCTGACCGAAGCGGGGCGAGGTGCGGTCGACCGTGTTTGGCAATCCTTCCGGCGGGATTTGGCCGCGGTGGACCGGAGCCTGATGACCAAGGTCTGGCAGATCACCACCTTGCTGGCCGAGGATTTCGAGAAAATTTCCAAGGCAGCGCAACCCCCAGACCCTATCGGCCTGAAATTGATCCACGGGGTGGAGGTGAAGATGGGCCGGTTCCTGACTGACATTGAGACGGCCCGCCTTTTGGCCGCGGTGAACGAGGCGAAGGACCAGCGCAAGAAATTGGCCCAGGCATTTGCGGCCAAGACGGCCGCGACCATTCACGGACTCGCCCCCGAGCACATGGAACAGCTTCGCGCGGCTCTGCTCGCTTTCGCCGGAGCCCCCGGAGCCTCTGGTCAGGCTGACCCGGATGGGAAATTGGTCGCAGGCATGGTGGCCGCGGTCGACAAAAACACCGGACGCCTGACGATCAAGCCTCCCGGCCGCGACACCCGACCAGTCGTGCTGGTGGTGTCCTCCAGCACCAAACTTAGGGTGATGGGCCGTCGGGGTGCATTGGCGGAAATCAAACCTCCCATGTGGGCGGCGGCGCGTTACGATCTTGCCACCACCGAGGTGCTCTCTCTCGACGTCAAAGCCCCCCTGCGCAAAATGCCCGAGACGAAAACACCGTCTCCCGCTCCTCCCAAGCCCAAGCAAGCGCCCAGAAACGCGCCGGTCCGCTGACGCCCCCGGCGGCTCAGCGGAAAAAGTGCCAGACCAGGTTGCCGACGATGATGATGATCAGGACGTAGACCGTGGACTTGAGGGCTTTCGGTCCCATCGCGGCGTCCTGCTCGAGCCGGTGAAGTTCAAGCCGCGCCGGATGGCGCAGCGGCAGGTCGTTGACGATTAGTTGGAGCGGCGTCAACGGCGGGGCCACGTGCCCGGGCCCGCCGGGCCGCGGGGAAGGGCCGGCGGTCTGCGGGCCCTCGGGCTGCGCTTGGTTGCTCATCCATGCACTATGCCCGCTCGCCCGCGTTTCATCCAGCGCGCGCGAGGCGCCCGCGCCCCACAAGATCCCCGCCGCGCTCCATGCGCTTGAATGCGAGGTGCAGCGCACTGTGGACCCACCTGTGGGATGAGGGCGTCCCATGCCCCAGTAAGACCTAAGGCCCTGACGAGCGGGGTCCGCCTGCGCGCCTGCAGCGCCCCGGCGTGACAGCTTTAGCCTGCCTGCGGCGAGCGAAGGCTGGAGGCGACGGGAGTCGAACCCGTGTCCTCATGGCGCTGGCCGCCGCCTACTACATGCTTAGCCGCCGGTGAGTTGTCAGACTCGGGCTGCTCGACGGCGCGCTACCCTCATCTTAGCCACCACGTGAAGTTCCCTGAAAACGGCGGTCGCTCCCGTCCTCAGAGTGCCTGCTGTCGTCGGCTTCCCGCCTAGCAGGCGTCAACTGGAAACCGTCGCGGGCGTTTAAGCCGCGAGAGCGAGATCTTCGTTCTCTGCTGTTATTTGGTTGATTCGATTTTTAACGAGGCCAACGAATCATCCTCGGCATGCAGACGTCGTTTCGCACCATGAGTCGAAACCATTTACGCCCCCTTACGCGACCACCCTAGCCCTGCGCCCCGGCGGTGTCAAACCTGCCGCCCAAGAACGTCAGGAGCGCGAAGAATTTCGAAGGCATTTTCCTTCCGGCCCGAAGGTCCTTGCGATCGCCCATCCTCCTGTCCGCCAGCTCGGCGGCCTTGGCGCGACCGGTTCCGTCGTGAGATCGCCGCCAGCGCAACGCAAAATTGTTGACACCAGGGCGGCCCGGGTTGTCTCCTTCAGAGGTCGCCTTGCTGCTTGGCCGCGAGGCGCGTCCCCAGCCCCAGAACCATGAAAAAGCTCCTCCTCCCCCTTGCGCTCCTCCTTACCCTTCTGCCCACCGCCCAAGCCCAGGTGTTGATCGGGACCGAAAACGGCGCCAGCTACACCACCTCAACTTGGACCAACGGAGCTGCGGCGGTCGGTCTTGGGACGACTTGGTTCATGAACATCGGGGCCGGTGCCTCGACTGCCATCAGCGACTCGACGCAAAACGGCCGGACCAGCATCGGCTCGTCGGCTTTCTTCATGGTGGGGTCCACCAACGGGAACTTCGCGGACGTTTTCCTGCCGCTGGGTGGCTCGCTGTCCTCGGGCCAGTCGGTTTCCCTCAACGCCAACTACAGTTGGAACGGCGGCACCCGCGGCATCGAGTTCGAGCAGGCCTTTGGTGCGGGCGGGCTCTTTCGCTTCGAGCACGGGGGCGCCGATGAGCTGCGTTTCGGTCAGGGCACGAACGTCGTCCAAGTCTTCTCCAACGCGTTCAACCAAGCCTTCACTTACTCGGTGGCCTACATCGGGCTGACCGACGTTGCGGTCTCGGCCAGCCTGCTTGGTGCCGGGGCACCCTTCTTCACCACGAACCTCACGCTCGCGGCCCAGCCCAACCAGGTGAAGTTTTACGTGGGCGGGATCAGCTCGGCCCCCGCCGACATCAACAACTACGGCCTCTACGCCAACGCCATCACCACCGTCCCCGAGCCCTCGACTTACGCGCTGCTCGCTTTGGGCGGTCTGGGTGTCGCCGGCTATCTGGCCCGCCGCCGCGTGCGGAAGTAAACTTCCCCCGAGCGCGGGTCTTCGGTCCGCCGCCCAACCCGAAGGCCTTGAGATCTGCCGCGCTGCCCTCGGTCGCGCCATGCAGTGGCCAAGGGGAGCGCGGGCATCGATCGAAAGACACACAAAAATCGGTTGACGCCTTTGCGCTGCGGGTGTTTTATTTGCGAAGTATCAAACCTCCCATGAAAAAACTCCTCCTCACCACCATCGCGGCCGCGGCCGTTGCGGTCTCCACATCCCTCGCCGTCGAAGGCACCAACTCCCCTTACACTGATGCAGCGGGTGACATCGATCCGGGTATTGCCAACGCCGGCGGCACCCTCGACATCCTCGGGATGGAAGTGACCAATAATGCGACCGACATCACGTTCACTCTGACTTTGAACGGTAACTACAGCACCGGCGGTAATGACTGGGGCAATTTCATGATTGGCATTTCCACCGGCAGCACAGCCTCGACCAACACCGGCAACGGCTGGGCTCGCCCGATTCAACTCAACTCGCCGCTCGGCGGCATGGACTACTGGATCGGTTCGTGGGTTAACGGGCCCGGCGGTTCGCAGTTGTGGAGCTACGATGGCGCGAGTTGGACCAACACGGGAGCCCTCCCCGGCTACAGCCTCAGTCCCGGAACAACCAGCACCATCACCTACACGGCAACCTTGGCTTCCCTTGGTCTCGCGGCGAACGACACCTTCTACTTCGATGCGTTCAGCTCCGGCGGCGGCGGTAGTGACAGCGCGGTTGATGCGTTGGCCAACCCGAATGTTTCCATCACGGCTTGGAACCAGGCCTACACCTCCTCGACCACCGGTAGCGGCGGTCTTGGCCTGAACGCTTACACCGTCCCCGAGCCCTCGACCTACGCCCTGCTCGCCCTGAGCGGCGCGGGTCTTGTCGGCTACATTGCGCGCCGTCGCGCGCGGAAGTAATTTCCCCCGAGTCCGAAACACACAAAAACCCCGGTCCGGATTTTTCCCGGGTCGGGGTTTTTGATTTTTCACCGCTTTCCCCCCGTCGCTGAACTCCGCCGGCCAACAGCGATACCGGCCCCGTCCAGAGCCCCGGCGGACGCAAATCGCTCGACGCGACGCCGCTGTCGCCCAATGATGGATTTAATGATCATGACGGGCCAAGGGTGGTTGTGGCGCGGCGCGCCAACTCCGGCCAGCGAGCGCCCAAGGCGCTTTGTCGCGTGAACACGGCGGGCGCGGCGGACCGTCAGCCTGCCGGGTTGCTTGACGCTGCTTACGCCAGCCATCATCCGGCGCGGACGTTCTTCGGGCTGCTCAGCACGACCTGGTGGGATCAAGCGGGCTTTGTTCTGCTCTTCCTCATCAAGGCCTCGCCCGGTTTGCTCCTTCCCGTCCTGCTGGCCGAGTCGATCCGGGTGGCCGGCGGTGGCGGCCCGGGCGCCGGGGTGCGTCTGGCTTGGATGTATGCGGGTTATGCCGTGCTGCTGGCGGCCAACATTCCGCTGCACGTTCTCTACATCCGCCGCTGCAGTGTGCGCCTGCGGGGCATGGAACTCCGTCTGCGCGCGGCCTTGGTCCGGCGTTTGCAACAACTGTCCATGGCCTACCATGGCGGACGCGAGTCCGGTCGCCTGCAAAGCAAGGTGCTGCGCGATGTCGACGAGGTGGTGCGCCTCGGTGATGTCTACTTCCAGCAGATCCTCGGGGCGGGCATCAACGTGGTCTTCGCCTTGGTCTACACCCTCGTGCAGGAGCCGTGGATGGCGCTCGGCTACGTGGCCGCGGCCCCGGCGGCGGTGGGATTGATGCATGTGTTCCGCGGTTCCATGCAGCGTCGGAACGAGAGCTTCCGGCTCGAGGTGGAGACCATGTCGCAGCGGGTCAGCGAAATGATCGACATGGTGCCGGTGACCCGGGCGCACGGGCTGGAGGAGGTCGAGATGAGCGCGATGAATGCACGGCTCGAGACGGTGCGCACGACGGGACGGCGGGTCGATGACGTCAATGCGCTGTTCGCCTCCTCCTCGTGGGTGGTCTTCATGGCCGCGGTCACGCTGGTCACCGGGGCGGCGACGTGGCTGGCCGTGGGCGGGCAGGTTTCGGTCGACAAGATCGCCCTCTACAGCGCGCTTTTCCAGTTGGTTGTCTTTTCGCTGAGCAACCTCCTCAACGTCATGCCCCAAGTCTCCAAGAGCCTGGCCGCCCTGCACTCCATCGGCGAGGTTCTGGAATGTCCCGACCTCGAGGCCAACGAGGGCAAGCTGGCGGTGACGGAGGTGAGTGGGCGGATCGAATTCGAGGCGGTGACCTTGGTCTATCCGGGCAAAGGTTCACCCGCGGTGGACCACTTTTCCCTCGCGATCGACGCGGGTGAATGCGTGGCCTTTGTCGGCGAATCGGGCAGCGGCAAGAGCACCCTCATGCAGTTGGCCATTGGGTTCCTGCGTCCGCAATCCGGACGGATCCTGCTCGACGGGGTGGACATGGCGGATCTCGACATGCGCACCTGGCGGCGGCATATCGCGGTCGTTCCGCAGCAAACCATCCTCTTCTCCGGCACGCTGCGCGACAATATCACCTACGGCCTGACCGGTTATAGCGAGGAGCAGATCGAGGCGGTCCTCGCCGCAGCCCGCTTGGAGGAGGTGGTGCGGCAGTTGCCCGAAGGACTCGACACGCCGGTGGGCGAGAACGGCGTGCGCCTCTCGGGCGGCCAGCGCCAGCGCCTGGCCATCGCCCGCGCGATCATCCGCAACCCCCGGGTCATCATCCTCGACGAGGCCACCAGTGCCCTCGATGTCGTCTCCGAGCAGGCCGTGCAGGAGGCCGTCAACAATCTCGTCCGCGACCGCACCACCCTTATCGTGGCCCACCGGCTTTCCACCATCCGCCACGCCCGGCGCGTGGTCGTGATGGCCGCCGGCCGCCTCGTGGAGGTCGGGGCGCCCGCGGACTTGATTGCCCGCGGCGGAGCATTCGCTGCGCTTGATCGGGCGCAGCGGTGAGGTTGCGGGGCCTTAGCGTCGGGGAGAGGAAGGCACCGACGCTCAGAGAGCGCCGCTACAACATGGACCAAGGGGAGCGGGCAGCCTGTCCGCCTGCGTGCGGATCCCGCTCGGGACGGCCGTGCCTTTTCTTCCGCTTCAGCCCTCGGCCGCCGCCGGTGCGGCGGATTTTTTGGTGCCTTTGGGGGCTTTGGGTGCGCGGGGCTCGAACTCGAAGCCGACTTTGCCGGTCTTCTTGTCCAAGACGAGGAAGGCATTGAAGGGGCGTCCTTTTTTCGAGATGAATTTGGTCAGGAGGCTGGTTTTTCCGTCGGCGGCGATTTTGCGGACGTCATCCGCGCTGATCTCGCGTTGGAGGATGGTTTTGCCCATGCGGAAGGTGCATTTTTTTTCCGGGGCGAGGGCGTGTTCGCAGGCGAAGGCGATGCCGGCATCGTAGATGGCGCCTTTTTCGCAGACCGGGCACGTCTCGACCACGAGGATCGCCGCTTCCTTGTTGAACGGCTCCTTGCTGCGCAGGCCGCCGTCGCCGAAGTCGAACGTGGTCTTCCACTCGGTGCCCTCCGAGAGCGCGAGCTTGGCTTCGAACGGCCGGCCCATTTTGCTCTTGAAGCCCTTGATCGGGCCGACGCTGCCGGTGGTCAGCAGGGTCCGGACTTCCTCGGGTTCGAGTTCGCGTCCGCTGACCGTTTTCCACACGACCAGTTTGCATTCCTGGTTCTTGCAGTCGTAGGCCTTGAAGGATTCCTTGAATCCGGCCGTGCTGCCGCATTTCGGGCACGGGGTGTCGAGGTCGTGGAAGTTGCCGCGCATCGTCTCGCTGTTGACGTGGCCGGAGGCGTCTTTGATTTTTTTGATCACTCCGGCGACGAGGTCGCGGATTTCCTGCATGAAGGTTTCGCGGCCGAATTGTCCTGCTTCGATCTGCTTCAGTTTGTATTCCCATTCGCCCGTCATCTCGGGCGAGCTGAGGACGCCGATCTGGAGTTCGCGCAGGGCGGTGATGAGTTTGATGCCCTTGGCCGAGGCGGCGAGGTCGCGGCCTTCGCGGCGGATGTATTCCTGCAGGAGGAGCCCCTCGATGATGGCGGCGCGGGTGGCGGGCGTGCCGAGACCGCGCTGGCTCATGGCCTCGCGCAGTTCTTCGTCATCCACCAGCTTGCCCGCGCCTTCCATGGCGGAGAGCAGGGTGGCTTCGTTGAAGCGGGCCGGGGGTTTGGTCACAAGTTCCTTGACCTCGATCGTTTCGGCCTTGGAGGGCTCGCCCTCGTTGACCGGCACGAGCGTGGCCTCGTCCTCCCCGGCGGCGGCCTTGCCGTAGACTTCGAGCCAGCCCGGTTCGCGCAGGATCTTGCCCTCGGTCTTGAATTTTTCCGCCTCGATCGTGGTGATGCGTTTGGTCACCTCGAACTTGGCCGGGGGAAAGAAGACCGCGATGAAGCGCCGGGCCACGAGGTCGTAGAGCTTCATCTCATACTCGTCGAGATTGGCCGGGCTCGTCCCGGTCGGGATGATGGCGTGGTGGTCGCTGACCTTGGCGTTGTTGAAAATGCGGGGCGAGAGCTTGACCCAATCGTTGCCCAGCGCCTTGCGGGCGTGGACCGCGAGGGGTTCCTCCATGCTGCGCAGGACATTCTTGGCCACCGGCAGGTTGTCCGTCGGCAGGTAGCGCGAGTCCGTGCGGGGATAGGTCAGAACCTTGTGCCGCTCGTAAAGCGCTTGGGCCAGTTGCAGGGTGCGCTTGGCGCTGAACCCGAAACGGCCGTTGGCCTCGCGTTGCAGGGTGGTCAGATCGTAAAGGAGCGGCGGGGCCTGCGTGGTCGGCTTGCGCTCCTCGTGGACTGTCCCGGTCCGGCCCTGGCACTTCGCCTGGATTTCCTCGGCTCGTAGGCGATCCCAGAGCCGCTCGGCCTTGGCGTCCTCGTCGTCGGATTTCTTGAAATTTTCGTCGAACCACTTGCCGGGGTAGTTCCCGGCAACCACGCCGAAGTCGCCGTGGATTTCAAAGTAGGTTCGGGGCTCGAAATTGCGGATCTTTTCCTCGCGCTCGACCAGAATGGCGAGGGTGGGGGTCTGCACGCGCCCGACCGGGGTGACCTGGAAGCCGCCGAGGAGCTCCTTGTAGAAGGCTGTCATGGCCCGCGAGCCGTTGATGCCGACGAGCCAGTCGCTTTCCGAGCGGCAGGTCGCGGCCTCGGAGAGCGGCACCATTTCCGCGTCGCTCCTCAGGTGGGCAAAGCCCTCGCGGATCGCGTCGGCCGTCATCGAATTGAGCCAGAGTCGCTTGACCGGCTTCTGGTTCTTGAAGTGCTGGACGACGTATTGAAAAATCAACTCGCCCTCGCGTCCCGCGTCGCAGGCATTGATGACTTCGCCGACATCCTTGCGGGTCAGAAGTTTTTTCAGGATGCGCAGCTGGTCCTGGGCTTTTTCGCGCGGGACGAGGTCGAAGCGGGTCGGCAGAACGGGGAGGTTTTCCAAGCTCCATTTGCCGCGGACCACGCGGTTCTCCTCCGGTTCCTGGATCTCGAGGAGGTGGCCCACGGTGTGCGAGATGACCATGGTCTCGCCTTCGTAGAAGCCCTTCTCCTTCTTGAACTTGCCTTGGCTGCGTTCGAGGGCGCGGGCGAGGTCGCCGGCGACACTGGGTTTCTCCGCGATGACGAGGGTTTTGGACATTTTTACACGAGTTTGACGAAGCGTTTGCCCGGCAGTTGTTTGACCAGGCGTCGCATTTCGAGGGCGAGCAACGTGGAAGAGGCGGCGGCAGGTGTCAATCCGCTTGTCGCGATGACCCGGTCCAGCGGCGTCTCCTCCGAACCCAGGGCGGCGAGAATTTTCTCCTGCTCGGGGGAGAGTCCGGCTGCCGGAGCGGCGACGGGTAGGTCGGGCTGCTTTCGGAAAACCATGGGCAGGTCATCAAGGATGTCGTCCACGGTGATGACCAGCTTGGCTCCCTGCTGGATGAGGCGGTTCGACCCGAGGCAGGTCGGCTGGTCGATGCGGCCCGGCACGGCGTATAGCGTGCGGCCCTGCTCGGCGGCTTGGTTCGCGCTGATCAGCGCACCGCTGTTCGCTCCGGCCTCGACCACGAGGACGCCAAAGGAGCAGCCGGTGACGATGCGGTTGCGGATGGGGAAGGTCTGGCGGTCTGGCTTGGTCTCGAGCGGAAACTCGGAAACGACCGCGCCCGAGGCGGCAATGCGCTCGGCCAGCTCCGCGTTTTCCGGTGGATAAAGATGGGCCAGACCGGCCCCGATGACGGCCACGGTGCGGCCCTTGGCTGCGAGGGCACCCTGGTGGGCCGCGGTGTCAATGCCGCGGGCCAGCCCGCTGACCACGGTCAATCCCGCGTAGGCCATTTGAAAGCTGAGCTTCTTCGCGCACTCGGTCGCATAATGGCTGGCCCGCCGGGAGCCAACCACGGCCACTGCATTCCGGTCCCGCTCGGTCAGGCGGCCGAGCACGTAGAGCACGATCGGCGGGTCATGAATCTCGCGCAGGGCCGGCGGGTATTCTTCATCCGCCGAGGTCAGAACGCGGGCGCCCATCGACTCCGCCAATTTCAACTCCGCCACCGGGTCGGCGAAGCTTTCCCACTTGGCGATGTTCTCCGCCAGGGCCGCGCTGATCCCGTCGACTTGGGCCAGCTGGGAGGACCGGGCCAGGAGGATCTGTTCGGCCGAACCGAACGCGTCGGTCAGGCGGCGCAGGCGCACTGGTCCCATTTGCGGGATCATGTTGAGTGCGATGCAGGCTTCCCGGTGGTTCATGGGGCGCCATCCTAAGCCGGCCTGTCAAGTGACCTCCACGGCGCAATGAAGGACTCGCCTCGAATCGCGGCGGGGTTAGACTGCGCTGATGAAGGCGCTGGTGCTGACCAACGAATACCCGCCGCACGTTTACGGCGGGGCGGGTGTGCACGTGGATTACTTGGTGCGTGAATTGGCGGGGATGATGGATGTGGAGGTGCGCTGCTTCGGGGAGCAATTCCAGCAGGAGGGCAATCTGACGGTGCGGGGATTCGGCTTTGACGATTCGGGCTTCGGCTGCCCCAAGGCCTTGGCGCCGGTTTTTGCCACCATCCAGCGCGATGGAGCGTTCGCCGCGGCCGGCACCGATGCCGACCTCGTCCATGTTCACACCTGGTATACCCACCTCGGGGGTATCCTGATGAAACTCAACTACTCCCTGCCGCTCGTTCTCACCGTGCACTCGCTCGAGCCGCTGCGGCCGTGGAAGCGCGAACAACTTGGCGGCGGCTACGATTTTTCCGTCTGGGTCGAGCGGACCGCGATCGAGATGGCCGACGCCATCATTGCCGTTTCCGAGTCCACGCGGGAGGATTTGCTGGAACTTTTCGAGGTGGATCCGGCCAGGCTTCACGTCATTCACAACGGTATCGACCTCCATGAATACCAGCGGCGGGTCGACCCGGCCGTCCTGCGGCGCCACGGGATCGATCCGGCCCAGCCCTACATTCTCTTCGTCGGACGCATCACGCGGCAAAAAGGGATCATTCATCTCGTCAATGCCCTCCGTCACCTCGACCCGGGCTTCCAAGTGGTCCTGTGCGCCGGGGCGCCGGACACCCCGGAAATCGCCGCCGCCATGCAGCAGGCCGTGGCCGCGGCGCAGGCGGTTCGGCCCGGGGTGATCTGGATCGAGGAGATGCTGCCGAAAGACGAGATCATTCCGCTCTACTCGCAGGCCGCGCTATTTGTCTGTCCTTCCATCTACGAGCCCTTCGGCATCATCAACCTGGAGGCCATGTCCTGCGGCACGCCGGTGGTCGCCTCCGCCGTGGGGGGAATCCTGGAGGTCGTCATACCCGGCGTCACGGGCCTGCTCGTCGAATTCCAGCCCAAAGGTGTTATGGATTTCGAACCGGTGGACCCCGAGCGCTTCGCGAAAGATCTCGCCAGCGCCATCAACTCCCTCCTGGAGCAGCCTCGGAAACTCGAGGCCATGGGGAAGGCGTCCAGAAATCGAGCGGAGAACCACTTCGGCTGGACGAGCATCGCGGCATCCACCCTCGACTTCTATCAGAT
>JBGSSV010000074.1:0-18061 GCA_041736875.1 Chthoniobacterales bacterium
CGCCGCCGGCCTGCCCCCCGAGCGGGGCGAAGTCATGGCCGCCGCTGACACCCGTTTCGGCGACTATCAGGCCAACGCGGCCATGGTCCTGGCCAAGGAAGCACGCGCCAACCCGCGTGCGCTCGCTGCGAGCATCGCGGCGAAATTTGACGGCGGCGAGGTTTGTGACCAGCCCGAGATTGCCGGACCCGGGTTCCTCAACTTCCGCCTCAAGCCCGCCTGGGCCGCCGCGCAGTTGAGCGCGCTGGCCGCAGACCCCCGTTGCGGCGTGCCGTCGGCGAGTGCCCCCCAGCGCATCATCATCGACTTCAGCTCGCCCAACATCGCCAAGCCGATGCATGTCGGGCACATCCGCAGCACGATTCTCGGCGATGCATTGTCGCGCATCGCCCGCTTCCTCGGGCATGAAGTCGTGACCGACAATCACCTCGGAGACTGGGGCACGCAGTTCGGCAAGGTGCTCTACGGCTGGAAGCATCTGCTCGACCGGGCCGCGCTCGAGCAGGACCCCGTGGCTGAAATGACCCGGCTCTACCGCGAGGTCAACGCCCTGGAGCAAAGCGACCCGGCTGTTCATCGCGCGGCGCGCGAGGAGTTGGTCAAACTCCAGCAGGGCGATGCGGAGAACCGCGCCATCTGGCAGCAACTGGTCGAGCTTTCCTGGGCGGAGTTTGACGAGATTTACCAGCGTCTGGACGTCCGCTTCGACGAACGACTGGGGGAAAGTTTTTACGATCCATCCTTGGGAGCGCTGGTCGACAGCCTCTTGAGCCGCGGCATCGCCGAGGTCAGCGAGGGCGCGGTCTGCCTTTTCTTCCCCGAGGAGCCGGCCTTGGCCGACAAGCCCTGTCTGATCCGCAAAAGCGACGGAGGCTTTCTCTACGCCACGACCGACTTGGCGACGATCGAGTATCGCCGCGAGCGCTGGCAGCCGGATGCCGCCTGGTATGTCACCGGCGCCCCGCAGCAGTTGCATTTCCAGCAGATTTTTGCCGCGGCCCGTCGCATGGGAGTGACCACCCGGCTGGAACACATCGCCTTCGGCAGCATTCTCGGCGAGGATCACAAGCTGATGAAGACCCGCTCGGGCGACAATGTTCCGCTGCGTGATCTGCTCGATGAGGCCGTGGTCCGCGCCCGGGCCATGATCGAGGAAAAAAATCCCGACCTGCCGGAGGCCGAGAAGGAATCGATCGCGCAGATCGTCGGATTGGGCGCGGTCAAATACGCCGAACTCTCGCAGCACCGCATGACCGACTACGTTTTTTCCTGGGCGAAAATGCTCTCGCTGCAAGGCAACACGGCACCCTACCTGCAGAACGCCTACGTGCGCGTGCAGTCCATTTTCCGCAAGCTCGGGGCCGAGCCGGATTTGACCCGCGGGATCGAACTGGTCACGCCGGCGGAACTGGCCCTGGCCAAGAAGTTGCTCCAATTCGGCGAGATCGTTCCCCTCGTCCTCCACGACTTTCGTCCGAACCTCCTGGCCAATCACCTCTTCGAAACGGCCAACGCCTTCCATTCGTTTTACGAGGCTTGTCCCGTCCTGAAATCCGAGGGCATCACGCAGCACTCGAGGCTCGTCCTCTGCGCTGCGACGGCCCGCGTGCTCCGCCAGGGACTCGACCTGCTCGGCGTCAAAGTCCCGGAGCGGATGTAGCGGCGGCCATTGCCGCCGCGACAACCCCAGACGTCTCAGCGCCGGCGGCGCTGCTCCGCGTCCAGCCACAGTGCTTGGCGGAAGAAGCGGCAACGCTGATGGCGGAAGCCCCACCACCCGGCGGCCACGGCGAGCTTGCGCAGCTCGGTGAAAGAAAAGGCGCGCTCGGCCGAGAGGCGGGCGTCGTGCCTGGTCATCGGCTCGCGGTAGATGACTTCGGTCACGGCGAAGATCCCTGCCTGGGCCAGTCGCGAGCGGCGCAAATCGGTGACGAGAACCGCCCGCTCCGCGATCTCACGGGAGCGCCGCAACAAACGGATCGCGTCGGTTTCGTCGAAGTGATGCAGGACGAGGTTGCACATGACCACGTCGCAGGGTGTCTCGGGGGAAAAATTGAGGATATCGGCCTGCTCGAAGCGGATCTCCGGAAAATCAGCTGACCATTTTGCCGCGATCTGCAGCGTCGGTTCCTGCCGGTCGACCGCGGTGATGGTGACCGGGCAAAGCAACTGGCGAGCCCGGCGCACGACGGCCCGAGGGATGTCCGCGCCACCCGTCCCGAGATCGAGAATACGCAGGGGCTTGCCGCTTTGGAGCAACGGGCCGAGGTAATCGAGCACCACGCTCCGGCCGCCGAAGCGCCGGTTGAGCGACTCCAGATTGGCCAGATCGCGCTCCAACTCGGGCGAGGCGGTTTCCGCCACGTCCATCCATTCCGGGCGGGTTTCCTCGAAGTTCCGGATCATGATGCCAACGCGAGCACAGCAAGCATCCGTCCGGTGCGCCCGCGCTCCACGCGATAAGAGTAATACCGGCCGACCTCCCGACCGGTGCAAAGGCCGCGATCGCGCACTTCGCCGGCGCCGGCGGCGCGCGCTTGCCGGGCGATTTCCGCGGCGAAGTCCGTCTCGTAAAGGGGCGGGCGGATGCACGGACTCACTTCGACCACGAGGTCGGCCGGCGGCACGCCGTAAAGACTCTGCAACAAACCGATGGCGCATCCGGTGATGTTCGCCGCCGTGCCGGCCCGGCCCGAGTGAACCAGCCCGACAGCGCGCCCGCGGCGGTCAGCCAGATAGACCGCGGCACAATCCGCCACGTAAATTCCGAGGACCAAGTTGGGAACATTGGTGACCAGGCCATCGGCCTGCGGCTGACGACCGGGCACCGTCACCGCGACCACCCCGGCCCCGTGCACCTGCTCGGCAGTAGCCAAGCGGTCGGCAGCAAAACCCTGCGCCGCGAGGTAATCCGCGTGCGGTTCGGCCAGCCGGGCCAAGGCCTCATCGCGATCCGTCGCAACATCCACCCCCGGGATCCGTGGAACGAAGGCAGCGCGCACGCCGGACACATTTTCCAGCGGGTAAAACAAGGTGGCGGAAGGATGCACGGTCAACGGCTGTTGACCGCCTGCTTCTTGTCCGGTGCTTTTTCCTTCGCGGGCTTGGTCTTGCGATCCTTGACCGGCGGCAGGGTCTGGTCTTTGCGCGGCGTCACCCCGTTGAGCACCCCCGGATTCGGGTTGTCCGTCGTGTTGAGCAAGTCGTTCCTCCGCCGTTCGCGCGTGGTCAGCATCGGATCGTCAAAGGTCTCGGCGTAGGCGGTGTCGAGCGAGAGCACGCGGTTGTATTCGGCCAGGGCCGTGATGTAGCGGTAGGTGCCCTCCAGTTCGGTTGTCTGGGCCTGGAGCAACGAGACTTGGGCGTTGAGGACATCGAGCTGGGTGCCGGCGCCGGCGTCGAGCCGTTCGCGCGAAAGCCTCAGCGCCTCGGTGGCCTGAACGACGTTGGCCTTCTGGCTGTCGATCACCTCCTGGGCCTCGATCAGATTCGACACCGCACGCTGCACATCCAACTCCACACCGCGAGCCGAGTTGTCGTAGTTGATTTTCGACCGGTCGAGGCTGGCCTTGGCCGCCTTCGTCGCTCCCACCGTTTCCAGACCGTCGAAAATGTTCCAGTTGCCCGTCACGCCGAAAAAGAGGCCGTTGGCGGCCTGGTCGAGTTGCGAACTGGTGGGGATGTTGAAAGCCTGATAACCGGCCGTGGCATTGAAGCTCGGCTGGAAGCCGGCCAGGGCGGCTTTGACGCGCTCGACGTCGATGAGGATGCTCTGCCGCTGGATCTTGAGCGAAGGGTTGCGGGCCAGGGCGGCAAAGACCGATCCGGCGAGGTCGATCTTGATCGGATTGTAATCGAGTTGGCCGGTCACGTCGATCGGCACCATCGTCGGGTCGCTCGGGTAGTTGAGGCCGAGTTGACGGACCAGGCTGAATTGGGCGATGCGCAGGGCGTTCCGAGCTTGAATAACCGGCGGAATGGCATTGGCCAGCGCCACCTCGGCCTGCAGGACGTTGAAACGCGGAACCGTTCCGGCCTCGAAGCGGCTCTGCTGGTCCTGCAACTGGCTTTGCAGCACGGCCACGGATTCTTCGCGCACGCGGATGAGCGCCCGGTTGAAGACCACGTCGTAGAACTGCACTTTCGTATCGGCCACCACCTGATCGATCGTCTGACGCAGGGCGTAGAAGGAACTTTCGTTGGCCAGTCGCGCGGCGCTGAAGTTCGCCTGGTTGCGCCAACCCGACCACAGGCTTTGGACGATCTGGAGGCTGACGTTCCACGTCTGGTTGTTGACGGAAGCGAAACCACCAGGGGTTGTATCCGCCGTGCTGGGAGACTGCACCTGGTAGCCGGATTGGGCCTGCAGCGTGGGGAGCAAGGCCGCCCGCACCTGCACGACCTGGCCGCTCGTGCGGCGGAGTTCCTCGATGGCGGCGAGAATGTCGGGGTTTTTCTCCAGCGCCGTGGTGATCGCATCACTCAAACGCAGAACCTTGGCGTCGGGTGTGAGCCGCAGTTCCAGCGAGGTCGCCGGGGGGAGCTTGATGCTCGTGACCGGATTGGGCCCCTGTGGGACGATCGGGGTGGGAATGACCGGTTCGGTCGGGAAGGTCATTTGCATCGGATCGGGGATGCCCGCCTCAATCGCCCCATCCAATTTGGGATCCAACCCCGGCACATTGGTCACCAGCGTGGCCGGAGAGGCCACCGGGCTGGGCATCGGCGTGGGCATGCCGGGCGGCAGCGGAGCCAGTGGAGCGGCGGGTGGCGCCGGAGCCGCGGGTGTGGGCGCAGGCGTGGCCGGCGGCACTTGGGCGACCAATGGCGCGACGCCCATCATGGCCCACACCGGCAGGGCTAAACGGAGCGTTGAGGTGAAACCCATAGAAAGTGGCTATTAAAAACCCTAATGCGGTCCTTCGCAAAGCCTTTCGGATTTACTCCGGGGGCGCCGGCGTAGCCGTGGGCTCGGGCGCGCGGCTTTCGTCCAAGGCGGCCTGGTCTCCGATTGCCGGGGCCCCCTCGATGATTTCCAAGGCAATGTAGGGTGGACGTGCCTCCTTGGTCACCCGCAGCGATCCGGTGGGACTCTTCTCCCGGAAAGTCAGCACCGTCGCGCCCGGCTCCAATGTCATGGGCGCCCCGGTATCGACGAGGACGAATCCATGCGCATCATCGACCATGACCACTCGCCCGAGCCAGGCCGGCAGGGAAGCCTCGGGCACCTCCTCCTGCTTCCGACCCCAGCCGAGGAGCGTGCAGCCCTGACAGGCCAGAGCGAGGAGAAGCACGGCCGGCCAGAGTTGGGGTTTCTTCATGGCTCCCCCAAGCGGCGGCCCTTTGGCCCGATCCTCATGATTCATAATGTCCATCCGCGAACATCGCGGCATAAGCCCCCCGACGGGCGAGCAACTCGCTTCCCGTCCCTTCCTCGACAACCCGTCCGTGGGCAAGGACGACGATACGGTCGAGGCGGTGTGCGGTGTTCAACCGGTGGGTGACGAGGAAGGTGGTGCGCCCCTGCATCAACTCGGCAACGGTCTCCATCACCGCCTGCTCCGTTGTGGCATCAAGCGCGGAGGTCGGCTCGTCGAGCAGGAGAATCGGCGCGTTTTTGAGAAAGGCCCGGGCGATACCCAGCCGCTGACGCTGACCCACGCTCAGGTGCCCGCCGCGCTCGCCCACCTGGCTGGCGAAGCCCTCGGGCAGGCGGCTGATGAAATCGTAAGCCTGCGCCCGCTTCGCCGCCTCGATGATCTCTTCTTCGGTCGCGTCCGGGCGACCGTAGGCGATGTTCTCGCGGATGGTCGTGGAGAAAAGCAACGTGTCCTGCAGAACCATGCTGATGCGGCCCCGCAGAGATTTCTTGGTCATGGCCCGCAGATCCACCCCGTCGAGCGAGACGTTCCCGCTGGTCGGGTCATAGAAACGCGGGATGAGGCTGAGCAAGGTGCTCTTGCCCGCACCGGTGCCGCCGACCAGGGCGACACTGCGGCCCGGGGCGACGTCAAGGTTGATGCCGTCCAGGATGGGCCGGTCGGCCTCGTAGCCGAAACACACCTCGCGAAAACAGATGGCTCCGCGGGCGTCCGTGATGACGCGGGCCTCGGGCGCGTCGCGCACATCATCCGGCCGGTCGAGCACCTCGAAACAGCGCTTGGCCGCGGCTGCCGCCCCCTCCATGGCCCAGGCCGTGTAAGTCAGTTGCTCGAGCGGGGTGTAAAGCATCAGCAGATAGGCGGAAAAGACCAGCAGGTCGCCCAGGCTGAGTTTCCCCTCAAGGACGTGCAACGAACCCACGTAATAGAGCACGGCTGTGCCGGCCGCCATGAGCGAGCCCACGACGAGCGCACTCGACATGTTGGTCATGGTCAGGCGCAGATTGGCCCGCAGGCTCTCGCCGGCGCGGTGGCTGAACTGCCCGACTTCATGGTCCTCGCGGCCGAAAGCATGGACCATGCGGATCGATGCCAGCCCCTCCTGCACGGTGGCCAGCAGGTCGCTCTCCGCCTCCTGGATGGTCGTGCTGCGGGTGCGGATTTCTTTCGCGTAGTAGTAGATGGCGCCAATGATCAGCGGAACAACCGCAAGGGAAAGGAGGGTGAGTTTGAGGTCGAGCTGCACCATGACAATGAAGGTGGCCACGAGCATGACGCTGGAAGAAAAAATGTTGGTGAAGCCGCGGTTGAAAATCGTCTGGATGGCCTGAGTGTCGTAGGCCACGCGGAAGCTCGAGTCGCTGCTCCGCCGGGTGTCGTGGAACTTGAGGGAAAGCCTTTGCAGATGGGCGTAGAGTTCGGTCCGGATCTTCAACAGCGACTTCAAGCCGACGTTGATCAGCAAGTAATTCGAGCCGAGGTTGGCAAAACCCGCCAGCACGGTGATGGCAACCAGGGCAAGGCAGAGCACAAGGATGACGAACTGCGGCGAGGCCGGCCCAAACCAGGCGGCGAGCTGCTCCCGCGCGGTTGCGGCCGCCGCATCCGTCGTGAGGATTCCATCGACGATGTATTTGAACGGCCAAGGCTTGAGCAGATTCAATCCCGTGACCAGGAGGCTCAACGCGAGAGCGAAGACGGTCTCACCGAGAAACGGGCGGTAATAGGCAAGCGTGCGGCGGTAGATTCCCATGGGGGACGGTGTTACTGCGGGCGAAAAAGCTCCGGCTGCGCCGCCGTGACCGGAGCCGTGGCTCCGAGCTTGGTGTAGGCCGCCGGCATGGCCACCCGCCCCTGCGGGGTGCGGTGGAGGTAACCCCGCATAATGAGGAAAGGCTCGTGCACCTCCTCGAGTGTGCCGGCTTCCTCCCCGATTGAGACAGCCAGGGAACTCAGCCCGACCGGACCGCCGCCGAAGCGGAAGACGATGGCTTCGAGAATGCGTTTGTCCATCTCGTCGAGACCGTCGCCATCAATATCCAACATGGCCAGCGCAGCCGAGGCACTCGCCGCGGTGATCTGGCCACCGGCCCGCACCTGCGCGTAGTCGCGGCACCACTGGAGCAGATTGTTGGCGATGCGCGGGGTCCCGCGCGAACGGTTGGCAATCTCTTGGGCGCCTGCTTCATCGATCTCCACCCCGAGCAACCCGGCGCTGCGCCGGACGATTTTGACCAGGTCGTCCGCCGCATAGTAATCAAGACGACAGGTCATGCCGAAGCGTGAGCGCAGCGGCGAGCTGATCATGCCGGAACGCGTGGTCGCGCCGATGAGGGTGAACTTCGGCAGATTGAGCCGCACGCTGCGCGCGTTGGGCCCCTGGTCGATGATAATGTCGACCTTGTAGTCCTCCATCGCCGGGTAGAGATATTCCTCGATGGCCGGTTGGAGACGATGGATCTCATCGATGAAGAGGATCGAGCCCTCGGCCATGGTGGTGAGCAGCCCGGCGAGGTCGCCCGCTTTCTCAATCGTCGGCCCGCTCGTGCACTTGACCTCGGCGGACATGGCCTGACCGAGAATGTGGGCCAGCGTGGTCTTGCCCAGACCGGGCGGTCCTGAGAGCAGAATGTGCTGCAGGACATCGCCGCGCATCCGTGCCGCATCGACCATCAGCTCAAGCCGCTCGACCACCCGCGCCTGCCCGGTGAACTCGGAGAACATGGGCGGCCGCAGCGAGACATCCAACGGGGTCTCCGGAGCCTCCACCGCCTCGCGCAGAAAATCTTTACCGGCCATGGTCCGCAGATTGTTCCCTAGGAGCCACCCACGGCAAGCGCGGCGGCAAAATCCTCCAATGATTCCGCCACCCCGCGAGGGTCGCGCAGGAGGGACGTGCCGACCAGGGCGGACTGAAAATGCCGCCGCAGCGGCGCGATCGTTTGCGGGGTCACGCCGCTCTCGGCCACCCGCAGACAGCCGGGCGGCAGTTGTTCCGCCAGTTCGAACGCGGCAAAATCGAGGGTGAAGTCCTTGTCGGCGCTTTCCCCCGCGGCGACAAATCCCTCGCGGGACTTGAACTTGCGGCTATTGATCCCCACGACCCGGGCGCCCGGCGGCAGCGCCTCGATCTCGGCGGCCTCGTGGACTTCGAAAAGCGACTCCATACCGAGATCGAGAACCACCGCGTGCAGATCGCGCAGTTGGTCCGCGTTGAGCACATTGGCCATGAGCAAGACGGCATCGGCCCCGGCCGCCCGCGCGGCATATATCTGGTAGGGATCGAGGATGAAATCCTTGCGCAGCACCGGTTTGGTCGAAGCCGCTGCGACGGAGGTCAGTTCGTCCAGCCCGGTGCCAAAATGTGTCCGGTTGGTCAGGACCGAAACAGCCCGAACAACCGGCGAGCCTTCGTAAGCGGCGGCTGCCGCCAGCACATTGCCCGCGCGCATATCACCCATACTAGGCGACCGGTGCTTGATCTCGGCAATGAGTCCGAAACCATCCGCGGCGAGCGCTCCGAAAAAATCACGCGGTTCCGGCGCATCGGCCGCAAGCCGTTTCATCTCGTCGAGCGGCATCGTCGCGCGCGCTTCGTCCAACTCACGACGCACGTCGGGCAGGATGCGATCCAGGATGGTCATGGCGTGATGTTATCGTGCCGGGCTTGGCTGGTCAGGTGCAATGTTGGTCGGCACAGCACCCGCCGGAGCCGGGTCCTGCGCCAAGATCTCGCGCAACAACCCGACAAGCAGATGACGAGTGGAGATCCAATCTGCGGCTCGAGGCAAGTGCTCGATCCACGCGGCGTCTGCCTCGGGATGCGGGCCAATCACCGCCACCTTGCCCCGACCGTAAGGACTCACGAGAGCAGCGAGCTGTCCGTCGGCATACCTGGCAACAATCCGGGCGCGGGCTGAAGTGGTGAGATCGAAAGCAGGACCACCTTGGAAATACATGGAATAGGTGGCTCCCAGCCAGCGGATCGGGAGGATTTGTTCGGCGTAGTTGCCGGCCTCAAACTCCTGGGGCTCCGCGGCGATCAACTCAAGCAGGCGCAGATAACGGCCATTCTCCCAGTAGCCCGTGCCAGCCAGGTAGGCGCCGCCACAGATTCCCAGATAACGCCCGCCTCCCCGCACATATTCCTGCACGGCTTGTTTGACCGCCGGCGTGAAGTCCGCAATGAGCGGATCGAGGTCATCGTCGGTGCCGCCAATGATGAAGACAGCCGCGTGATCGAGCAGACCTGGCAGCTTGTTCAAATCGGAGACGAACTTGACGGGAAGTCCGGCTTCGCGGGCCACGGCCGCCGCCGCTTCGGGACAGGCCTGGGCGGCAGTGGGCCCGTTGTAGATCAAGGCATAATCCTCCGCATGGGCCACCGGGCCAAACCACACGAAGAGACAAACCGGCCCCAAGCTCCGGATCAGGGAAAATTTCCTCACGGCTTACGAAGCCGCCAAACTCGTGTCCAGCCACGCCGCATAGGGCTTGGCCACGGCACCGGCCTCAAAGGCGACAATCTCGGGTGTCTCGTAGGGATGGAGGCGGGCCAGACGCTTCTCCAGCTTGGCGTAGAGCGGTCCGGAGGTCTTGAAGAGAACCATGACCTCCGCGTTGTCCTCGATTTTTCCCTCCCACGCGTAAATCGAACGCACGCCGGGAATGATGCTCCCGCAGGCCGCCAATTTTTCCGTCACGAGCGTCCGCACGGTCGCCGCCGCGGTCTCGCCGTCGGGAAAAGAGCAAAAAACGAGGAGCATCAATCCGCCCCGAGTTTGGCCTCGAGTTTTTTCACCCGGTCGTAGAGCTGTCCGAGGCGGTCGATACGCACGACCGTGCGTTTCCATTCGCCGATCGGACGGGGCGGACTGCCGACGAGGATCGACTTCGGGTCGATGTCATTACTCACGCCGGCCTGCGCGCCGATGATCGAACCGGCACCGATGGTGATGTGGCCGACGACGCCGACCTGCCCGGCCAGCACCACATAGTCGTTGATCCGCGCGCTGCCGGAAATGCCGACCTGGGCGCAGATGATGCAGTGGCGGCCGATGACCACGTTGTGGGCGATCATGACCATGTTGTCGATCTTGGTGCCCTCGCCGATGACGGTGCGGCCGAAGCGGGCGCGATCGACCGTGGTGTTCGCCCCGATCTCGACATCGTTTTCCACCACGACATTGCCGCTCTGCGGAATCTTGTGGTGCCGGCCGTCGCGGGTGTCGTAGCCGAAACCATCGGCCCCGATGACCACGCCGCTGTGCAAAATCACCCGGTCGCCCAAGACACAGGCCTCGCGGACGACAACGTGCGGATGGAGCAGGCAGCCGGCCCCGATCCTGGCCCCACGGCCGATGAAGCATCCGGCACCGATGACGGAACCGGCGCCGATGACGGCCCCGTCCTCGACGACCGCCTGCGGATGGACGGTGGCTTCGGCGGAGACGGAAGCGGTGGGAGCCACGACGGCGCTGGCATGCACCCCGGGCACGGGCGGCTCGGGGGCGGGAACGAACTGCTGGGTGACAAGGGTGAAGGCCGCCGAGGGGTTGTCGACCCGCAGGCAGACCGCGGAGGTTTCGCCGGAAAAATCCCGGGGCACCAGCACAGCCGATGCCCGGGTGATCCGCAGGTCGGCCGCGTAGCGCGGATGCCCGAAAAACGAGATTTCACCTTCCAGCGCATCGGCCAAGGCGGCTGGACCTGTCAGGGTCAGACCTCCGTGCTCGGAAGGGAAATCGCCGCCCACGAGGGCGGCGAGTTCGGAGAGGGTCGACATGCTTGCTGGCCGTGGACGGCCGGAGCTGGCAGGAGAGCCCGGCTTATTCGGACTTTTTGGCCGCAGGGGCGGACTTGTTCAGTTCGGTGATGACACTGTCGCTGAAGTCCATGGCCGGAGCGGAAAAGAGGACAACCGGGACTTGGCTGATGCCCTGACCGGATTTGTCGAAAACGAGGTCGAAGCCCTCGGACTTCACGCGGCTGTCGACGATTTTCATGATGTCCTGAACGATGTCGCCGCGCATGCGCATGAACTGCTCCTGCAGCTGGCGCTCGCGGGTCTGGCGGAACTCGCCGATTTCGCGGTCGAGGTTGCGCACTTCGTTGATTTTCTCGTCGCGGGCCTTGACGGCAGCCTGCTGCTTGTCGGGGGACAACTCGGGCTTCTTGGCATCGGCCTCGAGCTTGTTGATCGTCTCCATGTTCGACTTGAGCGTCTCGAGGCGGCCATCAAGGTCGGTCTTGGCCTGGGCGCGGGCGTCGTTGAGACGGGCCTCGGCATCCTTGGTCTTGTAGTAACTGGTGAACACTTTGTTCATGTCCACGATGCCCACTTTCATCTGGGCGAAGCTGGAGGAAGCAGCGACCGAGCAGAAAGCCGCGGCAACAGTGAGGGTGAGAAGGGATCTTTTCATGTAGGTTTGGTGATGATGATGGTTGAGAGGCTCAAGTAAAGCCTTTTGATCAGACGGCGCGGGCGCGCCGGCGTTCAAAATTGGTAGCCGATGTTGAACTGAATCTGCCCCGACCCGCCGTTGTATTCGTCGCTCGTGATGGGGATACCATAGTCGATGCGGATCGGGCCGATCGGCAGGTCGAGGCGCACGCCGAAGCCGTAGTCAGAGTTGTAGTCGGCCGTCCCGAAGTCCCAGGAGTTGACGTTGACGAAGCCGGCATCGACGAAGAACGCACCGCGGACGCGGGTGATGATCGGGAAGGTGAGTTCGAGCGTGCCGAAGCCCATCGAGTTGCCGCCGTAGTAGACACCGTCAACGTTGGGGCCGACCTCGCGGTATTGGAAGCCGCGCAGGTTGTTGGCCCCGCCGAGCCAGAGGCGGTCGAAGATGGGCACGTCACTGATGTTGCGCAGATTCTCCCCGCCGCTGATCGTGTCAACCGTGGCGAGTTGCCCCTTGGCGAGGAAGATCATGTCCCACGGAAGGGAAAAATACTGGCTGCCCTCCAGCGAGATCCCGTAGTTGCCCACCGACTGCTCGCCGGTGATGTTCGCGAGGTAGCCGACGAGGTTGACGTAAGTTCCCTTGCGGGTGAGGAAGAGGTTGTCGCGGTTGTCGAAGGTCAGGCCGCCGCTGACGGCATTGCGCAGGTAGGTTCCCTCCTGGCTGGTGATCTGCCGCACGTCAGTGTCGATGTCGTAGATGTCGATGCCCTCGATGCGGTATTCCACGTTGGCCGCGATGAAGTCGGTGATCGGCTTGCGCAACTGAATGGCCGCCCCGTAGTTGGCCTGGGCGTAATACGGGCTGAGGAAGTCCGCGTTGCGGTAGAAGATTTCCGTGCCGAGCGAAAGCTGCTGACCGAGGAACCACGGCTCGGTGAACGAGATGGTCGCGTCGGCGCGCTCGATGCCGTATTGGCCGCGGATGCGGAGGCGCTGGCCGCCGCCGACGAAGTTGGGCCAGCCGAAGAGATCGAAGTTGGTCTGCTGCAACTCGGCAAAGCCGACGAGGCTGTCGATCGTGCTGAAGCCCACGCCGAAGTTGAACGAGCCGGTGCGCTTCTCCTCGACGATGACGTTGAGGTCCTTGCGGCCCGGGATCATCGTGTCGGTCGGCACCGTCTGGACCTGCGAGAAGTAATTGAGATTTTCGAGGCGCTGACGGCTGGCATCGACGAGCACGGTGTCGTAGACGTCGCCCGGCGCGACGGCCAACTCGCGGCGGATCACATTGTCCTTCGTGCGGGTGTTGCCCTGGATGTTGACCAGATTGATGTAGGCCTGACTGCCCTCGTCGATGCGGTAGATTACGTTGACGCGACCGGCGCCGGCGGGGGAAATCTCCGGCACGATGGATGAGTCGATGTAGCCCTGGGTGCCGTAAAATTCCTGGATTTTCTTGATGTCACCCCCGAGCCCCTCGGGCGTGTAAAGCGAGCCATCCACCATGGCCAGCTGGGCCTTGAGATCTTCAGGAGAGGTGACGTTGACGCCGTCCAACCGCAGCGCGTTGACGCTGTATTGAATACCCTCGTCGATGGTGAAGATGAGTTCGACCCCGTCGCCTCCGACCGGATTGGATTGCACATCGGTCACTTGGACATCGGCGAAGCCGCGGTTCTGGTAGACGAGGCGGATGGCGTCGCGGTCCTCTTGCAACTGCGCTGGGACAAGGCGGCCGCTCTTGTTGAAGATGGAGAGAAGATTTTTGGTCTTCGTCTTCATCGCCTTGCGGAGGTCCTTGGCTTGGACGGCGTTGTTGCCGACGAAATCAATGCGCTTGACCACTTCCTTTCCGCCCTCGTTGACGGTGTAAACCACACGGGAGTCACCGGTGCGATCGTTCGTATCGACCCGCGTGGTGATATCCACACCGCTGAAGTTGCGGTCCTGATACAACTCGACCATGGCCTGACGCGAGAGCTCGATTTGCTCCTCATTGAGCCGGTCGCCTACCTTGTAGGTAAGTTCCTTGCGCAGGCGTCCGGCCGAGATGGACTCGGAGCCCTCGACGAGGATTTCGCTTACCACCGCGCGGCCCTGAAGCAGGACAATGACCCGGACGCCGTCGCCCTCGGGTTCGGCGAAGATGCGCACGTTGGAGACATCACCCGTGGCAAAGATGGCGCGGACATCGTCCTCGGCGGCGCGTTCGGAGTAGGTGTCGCCGACCTTGGTTTTGAGGTTGGCCATGACGCGCTCGCGGCTGATCGTCTCGGGTCCGACGTAGTTGAGCACGATCGAACGGACGGTCGGGCCGGCGGGTGGGGCGGGCTGCGCATGGAGACCGGTGGAAACGGCAAGCAGGAGCAACAGGGCGGAAAAAACGCGGAATGTCATGTTTGGTTGGTTTGGGCCTGACGTGAGCAAAAGCCGCCAGCCCGCTTTTAGTGCTGGATGCGAGCCCCGAGGTCAAGCCGGAAACCGGGTCAAAGCCCTTGGGGCAGGCCGGCGAGGGCGAGGGCGATTTCCTCCTCGGGATACTCGTAGTTCTGCAATTTGCCGCCGAGGTAATCGGTGTAAGCGGTCATATCGAAATGCCCGTGACCGCACAGGTTGAAGAGAATGGTGCGTGCGACGCCCTCCTCCCGGCAAAGGTTGGCCTCGGCCACCGCGGCCGCCACGGCGTGGTTGGCCTCCGGGGCCGGCAGGATGCCTTCACTCCGGGCGAAGAGCACGCCGGCCGCGAAGCAGTCGAGTTGCTGGACGTTGCGCGCTTCGGCGTAACCATTGTTCACCACGTGGCTGACCAGGGGGGCCATTCCGTGATAGCGCAGGCCGCCGCTGTGGAAACCCGGCGGAATGAAGCTGCTGCCGAGCGTGTGCATCTTGACCAGCGGGGTCATTTTCGCCGTGTCGCCGAAATCGTAGGCGAAACGGCCGCGGGTCAGCGACGGGCAGGCCGCCGGCTCGACCGCGATGATCCGGTAGTCGCGCTCGCCGCGCAGCTTGCGTCCGAGGTAAGGGAAAGCCAGCCCCGCGAAATTCGAGCCACCGCCGGTGCAACCGATGATGATATCCGGCTCGTCGCCGGCCATTTCCATCTGCTGCAGGCACTCGAGTCCGATGACCGTCTGATGAAGCAGAACGTGGTTCAGCACGCTGCCGAGGGCGTATTTGGTGGACGGGTCCTTGGCCGCCACCTCGACCGCCTCGGAGATGGCGATGCCAAGCGAACCGCGGCAGGCGGGGTCATCGGCCAGCACGGCGCGGCCGTAGTCGGTCTCCTTGCTCGGACTGGCCAGGACTTCCGCCCCGTAAGTCACGATGAGGGCGCGCCGGTAGGGTTTCTGGTCGTAGCTGACGCGGACCATGAAGACTTTGCATTCGAGGCCGAAAAAATTGCAGGCCAGCGCGAGGGACGAGCCCCATTGGCCCGCGCCGGTTTCGGTCGCCAGCCGCTTCACGCCCTCCTGCTTGCTGTAATAGGCCTGCGGGATGGCCGTGTTCGGCTTGTGCGAGCCAGCCGGGCTGACACCCTCGTATTTGTAATAAATCTTCGCCGGCGTCTGCAGCGCGCGCTCGAGCCGGCGGGCGCGGAAAAGCGGCGACGGGCGCCACTGGCACAAGATCTGCCGCACCTCACCGGGGATCTCCACCTGCCGCTCGGTGGACATCTCCTGGGCGATCAGCGCCTCGGGAAAAAGCGGGGCCAAGTCGGCGGGGGCCAACGGCTGGAGCGTGCCGGGGTGGAGGAAGGGGGCGGGCGGCGAGGGCAGGTCGGCGGCGATGTTATACCAAGACTCGGGCAGGTCTTTTTCGGAGAGAAGATACTTGATGGTGTCGCTCATGGGAGAGGCGGAGGAAATGGCAGATTATCAGGCGAGAACGTGCGCCGCGATGTCTTTTGCGTCCGCCCTTGCGGCTTTTCACGGACCGTCGGCGCGTTTATGCTGGGTGGATATGCAAGCCGCGCTGAAAGAATGGGACGTGGTCTGCGAGGCGCTCGGCTGCGGGCGTCAGGTCATCGTCGTGCGCAAGGGCGGCATTGCCGAGGGCCGGGGCGGCCTCAAGTTCGACCGCGAGGAGTTCGTCCTTCTGCCCACGTTTTTCCATCAGCAAGCCGAACGCGTGGTGCCGGATTTCGATTTCGCCGCGCGCGAAGCCGGGGCGGAGGGCGAGCGGGAGTTCGTCGAGATCCGCCATGCCGCGACGCTGGTCTGGCACAAGGTCGTGACCGACCCGGCCGTGCTGCCGCGTTTGCAGGCTTTTCACATCCTCGCGCCCGCCGAGGTCGAGGCGCGGTTCCAGCAAGACCCGCAACCGGGTGTGCAGGTCGCCCTCCTGCGCGTCTACCGCCTCGATCCACCCCGGCAGGTCGCCTGGCAGAAATCCTTCGGCGGCTGCCGATCCTGGGCCGAGATGGCCGAGGATTTCGAGTCCTGCACGCGCGTTTCCGTGCTGAGCGACGAACGGTTTGCCGAAATCGAGCAGACTTTGCGCGCCATCCTCGACTGAACCCGCTTGGCCCCAACGCCACCCCTCGCGTAAGCTCCCGGCCCCATGGAGAAAGTCATCATCGTCGGCACCGGCTGCGCCGGCCTCACCGCAGCCATCTACACGGCCCGCGCTCAACTCGCCCCGCTCGTCCTGGAGGGACGCCAGCCCGGCGGACAGCTGACCACCACCACCGCGGTGGAAAATTTTCCCGGGTTTCCCGACGGCATCGACGGACCTGACCTCATCATGGCCATGCACGCGCAGGCGGAAAAATTCGGCGCGCGCTTCCAATACGGCACGCTCCAGGAGTTCGAGCCCGGGTCGGGCCATCACCGGGTCAAGGTGGACGACCAGTGGCTCGAAACCGAAACGCTCATCGTCGCCAGTGGAGCCGCGGCCAAGTGGCCCGGGCTGGAAAACGAAAAGAAATTCATCGGCCACGGCCTCACCTCGTGCGCCACGTGCGACGGCGCATTCTATCGCGACGTGCCGGTCTGCGTCATCGGCGGCGGCGACTCGGCCTGCGAGGAGGCCACGTTCCTCACGCGCTTCGCTTCGCAGGTCTACCTGATCCACCGCCGGGACACATTGCGTGCCTCGAAAATCATGGCCGACCGCGCCCTCTCGAACCCCAAGATCAAGCCGCTATGGAACCGCGTGCCCGTCGAATACCTGGCCGACGATCAGGGCCATGTGCGCGGCATCGTGCTGGAGGACACGGCGACGGGCTCCCGCGAGGAACTGGCGGTCAAATGCGTCTTCGTCGCCATCGGCCACAGCCCCAACACCGCGCCGTTCCGCGGCCGGCTGGAGACCGATGATAATGGATACCTCCTCCAACACCACGGCACGCAGACCAATGTCCCCGGCGTCTTTGCCGCCGGCGACGTGGCCGACCACGTCTACCGCCAAGCCATCACGGCGGCCGGGCAGGGCTGTGCCGCGGCCATCGAGGCCGAGCGTTATCTCGCAGCCCGCGAGTAGACTCGCGGCGGCCTGCGGCCGCTCCCCCATGAAAATCTGCGACCTCACCCAATTTTACTCTCCGGTCAGCGGCGGGGTGAAACGCTACATCTCGGAAAAGATCGCCTGGATGCGCCGGGCCCGTCCGGACGACCGGCATGTCCTCATCATCCCCGGCAGCCGGACGGCCTGCCGCGAGGACGGATTGTCCCGCATCTACACCATCCGCTCCCCGCTCGTCTCCCGCACGGCCCGCTACCGCGCGTTGCTCAACCTCACCGCGGTGGAGGAAATCCTCGAGCAGGAGCGGCCTGACGTCATCGAGTCGGGCGATCCCTACCAGGTCGCATGGAAAGCCCTGGCCTCGGGCGACGCTCTCGGCATCCCGGTGGTCGCGTTTTACCATTCGCACTTTCCCGAGGCTTACCTACGCACGGTAAACAAATTTTTCGGCCCCATCGCGGTCGAGATCACCCGGGACGTCGCCCGTAGATACGTGCGCGAGCTCTACAATCGCTTCGCCGTGACCATCGTCCCCTCGCCCGCCCTGGCCCGATTGCTCACGACCTGGGGCGTGCGCAACACGCGGTCCGGCGAACTCGGCGTGGACACCGAGCTGTTCCATCCGCGCGAGTCGCCCGCCGAAAGCGCCGAGGTCCGTCGCGCCCTCGAGGTTCCGCCGGACGACCTCCTCCTGCTCTACGTCGGCCGCCTTTCGCCGGAGAAAAACGTGCGCACCATGTTCGCCGCCTTCCGTCAACTGGCCCGCGACCGCGGCGGTCCGCGCTACACCCTGCTGGTCACCGGCGAC
>JBGSSV010000086.1:0-11666 GCA_041736875.1 Chthoniobacterales bacterium
CCATTTTCTTCAACCAGCACGCCGACCGAGCCCCCAACATCCATCCCCGACGCCATCGGCGGAAATCGCCCGGCCGGAAATTTGGAAAAATCCTACCGCTCCTGAACCCAGCGTTTCCTCAAGTCCGACAGGCTGCTAGGATGTTTGAAAGAAGCTTGCCACAAGAGCGTCCTTGATGGTGATGGACGATCTGCTCGACGAAACTCTTCCGGTTGGTGACGCGACTTCGGCTGGCGTGGCCCCGCCTTTCGCTGTGGCACGCTTGCAGCAGGCCTGGGCGAAGGTTGCGGCCAACGACGGGGCGGCGGGAGTGGATGGTGTTTCCGTGGCGGCCTATGGCGCGAACGACGAAGGCCGTCTGAAGGATCTGGCCACCCGGTTGCAGGCGGGTGCTTGGCGGCCGTCCGCCCTGCGGGCGGTGGTGATTCCGAAGCCCGACGGCGGCCAGCGCACCTTGTCCATCCCGACTGTCGAAGACCGGGTGGTGCATCAAGTGGTGGCACTGGAGTTGGGGGCGCGTTGGGAGCCGCGCTTCTCGAACTCGAGCTACGGATACCGTCCCGGCCGCAGCGCCCATGCGGCGGTGGAGCTGGCCATAGCCCATCTCCAAGCCGGGTTCGAGCAAGTGCTCGATCTCGATCTTGTCGCCTTCTTCGACAATCTAGACATCGAAAGGCTGAAGAGAGTCGTCTTCGCCGAGCAGGGCGGAGAGTTTCTGCGGGGGCTGCTGGGCTTGATCCTTGGGAGCGGGTGCAGCGAGGTCGCCGGCAAAGGCATCGCGCAAGGTAGCCCACTGTCGCCGCTGCTGGCCAACATCTACCTGCATGATCTGGATGTGCAGCTGGAGGCTTGGGGCGTTCGGTTTGTGCGCTACGCGGACGACTTTCTCGTGTTTTGTGCGGACAGAGCCGGGGCCGAAGCCACGGCGGAGAAACTGCGTCGATTTCTGCGCGAGGAGTTGCTGTTGGAGGTCAAGGAGGCAAAAAGCGCGTCAGGGGAACCCGAGCAGTGCGGGTTTCTGGGATTCGGCTTCCGCCAACAGCAGCCGAACGGGTGGCGCGGCCGCGTGGGAGAGGAGGCCAAGGCTGCCTTCGGGGAGCACATCGCCGCCATCGCAAGGCGGGGTGGCGGCTTCAATGCGGCGGCAAAGGGGGTTGAGGCCTACGTGAAGTCGTGGCTGGTTTACTACCAACTCGGGCTGACCGGCCAAGAGACTGCGTCGCTCCTCGCCAGCGCCAGGCGGGAGTTGCGAACCGCGGCATGGCGCGAGTGGGCAACCCCCGCCCGACGGAGGCAGGAGCTGATCCGCCGGGGGCTGTCCTCGGATCGTGCGTTCCGCTTGGCAGGCCTTGCCGATGCGGCTAAAGCCGCTGTCTCGCCGGAACTCGGCGAGGCACTTCCCAACCGGATGTTTAAAGCCTACGGCCTGTGGCAGGAGACTCCGGGCGCCAAGGAAACCACGCCGGCAGCGCAAGTGTCCCCTCTTCCGACAGCAGGACACGAGGCCCCGTCGTCGCGGGTCTTCGTGCACCAAGGGGTGGATAAGGCTGCCGGGGCTCCCACGCCTTCACCAACCCTTTCCTTCACCATCCAGTTGCCTCCCGTCCCACACTACCGCATACGGCTGGAGTTCACACCAGACTTCACCTCGGTTGGCCAGGATGGGAGGTCGCCAGGCAGGGAGGCCGCATGGCGCCGGTCCTGATCGAAACAAGGGGCGTCCTTGTTCGTCTCGAATCCCACCACCTCGTGCTGCTCAGCCCCAAGGGTGAAGACGGTGGACGCTCTCGTTTGCGCACGGTGCCCCTCGCGGAAGTCGAACACCTCATCCTCGTGGAGGGGGTTCAGATCACGACGGAAGCCCTCTGCGAACTCAGCCGCGCCGGCCTGTCGATCCAGTTGGTGGACCGTTGGCACAAGCCGGTCGGATCGGTCGCATCAGCCGGCCACAAGGGGGTCTCGTTGCGCCTCAAACAATACCGCAAGACGGATGAGCCCGGTTTCGCGCTTGGCGTGGCCCGGCAACTCATCGGCGCGAAGATTGCCAACCAAAAGCGACTGCTGCAGAAGCTCCAATCCAACCGACCGACAATTCCCGCGGCGGAGGTGGCCATGTTTTCGGATTATGAGCGGGCGGCCACCCGCGCGGACCAAATCTCCAGCCTACTCGGGGTCGAGGGAGCCAGCACGGCCCTCTACTTCTCCGTCTGGGCTCGGTTTCTTCCGGCGGAATTTCCCTTTGAGCGGCGCAGCACCCGCCCTCCGCACAATGCCGTCAATGCCTGCCTGTCCTTCATCTCGACCCTTGTTTACGCCGAGATCTGCAGCCAGTTGCACCAAGCCCGCTTGGACGCCTCCATCGGTCTCATGCATGTGCCGGACGATTCACGGAATTCACTGGCGCTTGATTTCATGGAGCCTTTCCGCCCTGCTTTTGTCGAGGCCCTCACCCTGCGGCTGTTCGCTCATCGCATGCTCGGGGGAGGAGATTTTGAGCCGGTGCCGGGAGGTATCTACCTTGGCAAGCAAGGACGCCGGACCGTGCTGGAGCAGTTCACCCGCAGAAAATCCCGCAGCTTCTGGAGCGAGCAGTGGAAGGAGCGGACCACGCTCACCGGCGCCATCACCCGGCAGATCGCCTCGTTCCGCTCCGCCTTGGACTCGCCGGAAGCCCTCACCCCGTTCCGCCTCAATTGAAGCCATGGCCGGCCCTGCCCAAGCGGATTGGTGGGACGATCTTCTTCCTCCATGGCCTCACCCCAAGCCGCCGGGCGCAACCATCATGCTCTACTTGATCGCCTACGACATTGCCCACCCGCGCCGGCTGCAGCGCGTAGCCAAAATTTGCGAGGATTTCGGGATTCGCATCCAGTTCAGCCTCTTCGAATGCTGGCTGGAGGAGGGCGAGTTCCAGCGTCTTTGGTCGAGGTTGGCTGACGAGATGTGCGACGAAGACGACCGGATTTTCTCCGTCAAACTCGACCAGCGTGGCACGTCCTCGCGCCAGACCCTCGGCCGAACGATGCGCCTTACCGACGATGTCCAGATCGTCCTCGTGTGAACGCGAAGCGGCAAGGCTGTCGCGGAAATCTTGCACGTCGGCCCGATGGGCGGATACTTCCGCTTGATGAAAGACATCTTCCGCATTTTTCGCCGCGAGCTCCGCTATATTCTCTTTATTTGCGGGGTCCTTGGAGCCTCCTTCGTGGCGGTTTGGGCCTTCGGTTCCACTTTTTGGGGGGGCTTCGAGCCCATTATCGGCGTGGCCACTTTGGTGGTGGCCATCGCGGTCTGGGTGGGCGAGCGGCGGGAAGCCATGCGTGAAGCACTTCCGAAGCGCCTCACGGTTGTCTTTTTGTATCCACTCTTGAAAGCGGAGGATAACGAGAACGTGGCCTTGTTCTGCAGCCATGCCTATCTATCGAACGTCGCCGATATTCGCTCCCTTGGGCAGAGCATTGGTGGGCAAATGGCTGAGGAGCAATTGAGATTTTACCCCGACATCCGGCAATCCCCAGGCTGCAACGAAATACACAATGGCGAAGAGGTGTTCCACTACACCGTGATCTTCCAGCTCTACGAAGCTCCGAAAAAATCCGGCCCTGGTTGGCATTTCGGCGAGCGCAAAGCGATGGAGTGGAAGCTTCAGGGCGATGGCACACGTAAGAAAGTCTGGACTTCTCAGGGAGTGCTCAAAGGGTTCACGGTCGAGTTGATAACGTGACCCTTCACCGGGTAACCGCGCAAAATTCTGAAAAGGGTAACGCGCCGTCGAGAGAAAAGGGTAACGCGCGGCCGGGTCGCGGCTGAGTCGCGGATCCCCCGCGGCCGGCGCGCGGCGGTCAGCCGGCCAGCCATTCGGCCAGCGGGCAGTGATCGATCTTGAACCGGACCCTCCCCAGCAGGACGTAGCCCCGCGGAATGCAGATCCCGGCAGCCTCATCAAGACTCCGAGCCCGGATCTCGCCGACGAAAACCTGCTCGTCGCTGGACCACCAGACCGCGTAAGTCTTCCGGCGGCTGACCGCCTCCCGGGCCAGCCACGCCACTGCAGCGAACGGCCGTGCCACCCACAGCGTCCAGCGGCCTCGGGCGCGTGACAGCAGCCGATTCATGGCGCTAACCTCTCATCAATGACCGCAACCCCCGCACTCGACGTGCCCTCGAACGCCTCTGGCTGAGCTGGCAGAACGCCCGCCGCGAAGCCCAGCGCCTCGTGGACCAGCTGCAGTTGCGGAACGACGAGATCAACGGCCAAAAGCTCGACCTCGACGTGCTGCTGGCCGACCACCCGTCCACCGGCCGTTTCCGCGTCATGGTCATGCAGGCCGTGACCCGCATCCTCGAATCCCGCGGTGCCCGGACCAACATCGCCGCCATGGAGGTCAAGCGCCACCGGCTTCCCGGGGAGAAATGACCAGCTCCCGGTAGGTTTTCTCCTTGGCCGTGGTGATCCCCTTCGGCCGCTCCACGGCCGTGACCCGGCAATCAGAAAACACCGCCCGGATCGCCGGCGCATCGTTGAGCGTGACCAACCACTGGCCCTTGAGCCGGTCCAGCCGCTCCCGGAAACGCTGCACATCGGCCATCGTCCAGGCCCCATACATCCCCGCGTTGCAGGCCGTGTAAGGCGGATCACAGAAGAAGAACGACTCTCGCCGATCGTAGAGATCGAGGCACCGCTGCCAGTCCAGGTTCTCGACCGTGACCCGGTCAAGGCGCACGTTAAGCTGCCGGATCGCTTCCATCCGGGCAGCCCTGGACCCGCTGGCTGCGCCCCCGGCCGGAGAAGTGCCAAACGTCCCGAGGTTCGCCCCTCGAAAGCAGTTCCTGTTCCTGAAGAACCACCGCGCCGCCCGCTGGATGTCCGTGAGCCCGGGCTGATCCGCGAAGTCTTTGAACTCCTGCCGGCTGTTGAGCACGAACTCGAGCTCCGTGAGCAGCGTGTCGGCGTGAAACCGCACGCATCGGTAGAACGTGACCAGATCCCCGTTGAGATCGTTGAGCACCTCGAACCGCGACCGTGGCTTGGCCAACAGAACGGCCAGCCCTCCGGCGAACGGTTCGACGTAGCACGTGTGCTCACGGATGCGGGGCAGGATGGATTTCAGGAGGCGGGTTTTTCCGCCAGGCCAGACGACGGCAGGTTTGGTGGTGTAGCTGATGTTTCAAGGTTAGGCGGCGCTCGCGCGCGGGGTGTTATGATGCGGAATCCAATGAGAGAATCCCGCGGCTTCGAAATCGGCCTCGGACCAACGATTCGGCTGCAGCAGGCATGCGGGGATGATGCCCTCCTGAGCCAGCATCGCCGGAACCCAGATCTGCTCGATGACCACCGCGGGCATGATGTTCGGGCAGGCCGTCGCGATGGCGAAGCGATGGGCCAGGGCAAAATCGTGGGCGGTCCGACAGGCCCGAGCGATCGCCTCCCAAGCCTGGCCGCCGAAAATTCCGAAGTTGTAACTCATCGGCGGCGTGGACGGCATCGGCAGCGGGGCAACGGCCAGACGCTTCCACCAGGCCCGGGCGCAGATCCACAGCTCGGCCCCCTGACAAATGAAATCCGCCTCCGCATCCAGCCGGCGGTGCAGCACCACGTCACCGTCCACATGGAGGAACGGCTCCGTCATGGCCCCCGCCGCGTAGAGCTTCCCGATGCTCCAAGCCCGCTCCATCGACTCGGGATACGTAGGCAGGGCGCGCACCTCACTGTATTCCAGCCCGACGGATTCCGCCGTCGCCCGCCCCCCTTCGTCCGCGAAAAGGATCGTCTTTTCGTAGAACCTGTTGAGGGCACGGTTGCTTTGGAGCCACAGGTCGAAGTCCTGCTCCTTGTCCCCGCCGCTCCACAGCGTTTGGACCGCGATCATGTCGGCCAGGTCGTTGGCGGTGGGGGCCAGAGCGGATCGAACGGGAACACCACTTCTTCGATCGGGATGCCCTCGAGGGCTTGGCAAAATCGACGCCACGTCGCCGTCGACATGTTCCATTCCGGGCCAGAATAGGGATCCTCCAGATCGGACCGCGACAGACCGAATCCTTCCAGGATCCGCGTCCAGCCGTCCGTGTTCAGGCCCGTGAGCAGCGCCCGGTTGCTCAGCAGCTCCTCGCCGCCGTTCAGCAGCCGTTGCACCACGGCGCCGAAGCCGCCGTAGATCGTCTGCATGTCGCACATCTCCAGGGGCGTCGCATACCAGTCGAAATAATAGTGCCCAAGCCCCGATCCGCCGCGCGGCGTGATGTTCAGAATGAAGCTCCCCCCATCCGTGATGGGATCGCCCGGCGGCACGAGCATCAGCTCATCATAGACCTGGTCGACCGTCAGAGTGCTCGGCGTGCCGCCATCCACCTTCCGTTTCCAGACTCCCGCCTCGATGAAATACTCCACCATCGCGTTGGTCCACGCCGAGGCGATGTAAAACCGTCCGATCAGCTTCAGGTAGTCCGTGGTGTAGCCGCCCGCGATCACATAAGGTTGCTGGCGATACCAGATCTCCAGCGGCGATCCCCCCGGAGTCACGACCCCCGCGTAAAGCAAGGGCGTCGTGCCCGCCACATTGTCATCCCAGAGGACCCGGGCCGTGAAGACCCCGCCCACGTTCGTTGCATTGATGAAGAAATGTGTGTCCGCGCCCCCGCCCCATGGGGTTTGCTCCGCGCAAGCATCCTCGCAGGATTCCTCCGGCGGCGGTGGAGGCGGCGGAGGCGGTGGTGGAGGCGGTGGAGGGGGCGGAGTCACCGTGTCCGGAACCTCCGCCATCCAATCACGCGCGGCAAAGTCCGCCGCCGTCATGTCCGAGGCCACGCACACCACCTTCGGGCTTGGGATATTGTTTTCCCTATACTCCCGCCACCAGAGCATCCCCACTGTCCCCGCAACCTGAGGGCGTCGGAACCAGCGATACCGAGGAACTGCACCCTCGACCGCAGGCACGATGGTCGGCCATCCGGCGCGGCGGATCGCTGCGCCGTTGTTCGCGTAGAACTTCGCCTCGCTCCAGGTCAGGTTGGTCAGCAGTCTCATTAGGCGTCAAGTTGGGCGAAATCGTTGACCGCCAGCACCGGCATCCCTTGCGAGCTGCCCCGCAGCGGATTCGGCCCCACGCCGGCGGCGTTGGCTTGGAGCCATTCGAACTCACATGTCACCACCAGCGATTCCGGCGGCATGTCGTCTACCTTGTCGGCCTCCCGCAAAGCATTCCGCAGCGCCGAGGCCGAGAGAAGCGAGTGCACCGCATAGACCGGGCTGCTGCCGAAGACCACCTGCTCCCACTCGTCGCTCGACGCCAGCACCCGCCCTTGCGGCTCCGTCTTGAAGGCGAAGGCCAGCTCGGTGATCTCGTTGGCCATCACCACGTCGCCCTTCTTGAAGCGCACGTGGTAGATCAGATCGTCGCGGAACTTCACCGCATGCAAATAATTCGCCGTCCCAGCGGCCCCGACCACCTTGGCCTGGCGCGTGATCAGATCGATGTCCACCTCCACCGCCGAATTGCGCGGGCTGCTCGCCGTCGCGGGCTCGATGCCCACCGTCAGCACCAGCGGGGCCGAGGTTCCGTCCCCATTGATCGCCCGGAGGCCGAAGACATAGACCCCGGCCGACGTGCACGCGCCGGCCAGAGTGCCCCGCACTGGGTCGAACGACATGCCCGCCGGCGCAATCGGATCGATCGACCAGCTGGTCGGCGCGTTCGTGGCAAAGGGTTGGAAGGACCACGGCTGGTGTTGCTCGAAGTCCAGGATGCTGGAGGTTGGTTCAATGACGGGCGCGGGCATGGTGTTCCTTTCGTTAAGAGATCGCGGCGGCGAGCAGCGGCGTGGGCTTCTCGCCGAAATCAAATTGCTTCATGAGCGCGTCGGCATTTTCAGCCTTACCGCAGATCGCGATGACCTGGCCGAGCGGTAGCCCGAGCGCGTTCGTGTAGTTCTCCAAGTCGAAGCGGCACAGCTCGGACCGCAGGACGAACTGCGTGTTTTGCGGGGCCGTGGCCGACACCGTCTTGCCGTAGGCCGTGCGCGTGGCCGAGAGGTCACCGGCCGCATCGCGGGAGATCACCACCGAGAAAGGATGCACGATCAGCGCGCGCGTGAGGCTGATGCGCTGCTCGAAGAGCACCTGCTCCGCGCCGTCCGCCTGGTCCCACACGACGGCTTCGACGTTGGCCCCCGTCATGCTCGACTCGCTCGTCATCGTGCCCTTGCGCACGCGCAGCGTGTAGACCCCGCGCAGCTCCGGACGCTGGGCCACCAAAGCCAGCAGCACCGAGAAACTCACCGTCAGCTTCCGGCCGGGAGCCAGCAACTCAGGCGTGAGCGCAATCTCCCATAGCGTCCGATCCATCTCGATCGGGTGAAACGTCGGACCCGTGACCGCGCCGCTCTTGTCGGCCGCCAGCCACCAGTTGTAGCCATCGCAGAGCACCGCCGGAGCGTCCGCCGTCGTAATCAGGCGCCCGCGCCGGCTGCCCGGGGTCAGGTAGACCTCCGAAGTCGCATTCCACTTCAACACCGCCCCGGCCTGCGTCGTCGGGTCCGCCAGCTCGTCGCCGGAGATGTCCGCCACCGAGGCATCGCGAATCCCCCGCGGCAGCGGCGGCAGTTGATAGATCGGCGCATCCTTCGTGCCCCGCACCACCGTGGCCGGCAGCGCCTCGGCCAGGGGGATCAGCCCGATCGCGTTTGGCTTGGTGGTCTCCTCGGCCGCGGTGGAGCCTGCGCCCGGAACGCTCAGCAAAGTCTCGACCACGGCCAGCCGCTCGTCCATGTCATCCATAAAATCCGGTAGCGCCGGATACCCCGACCCCGCGACGACTTGCGGCACCGTCACCGTCAGATCCGTCGCCCATTGGGCCACCGCGATGGCCGAGAGCACGACAATCCGCCATCCGTTGGTCGCGGGAGGATCCAGCAGAGCGATCACCGTCACCTGGTTGTTGCTGTCGATCGAGACCTCGAAGTCCGTCCCGTTCACCAGCAGGCGGCCGCCGGAGACGTTTTCACGCACGAACACCATCACCGCCTCGCTGGCCAGCCCGTGGGCGATGACAAACTCCGCCACTTCTCCATCACCAACAGTCGCCTGATAGGCCCGCCCAGCCGTGAGCGAATTTCCCGCTCCGTAGGGCACGTAAGTCTCCGCGGAGTATGGCCGCAAAAGCTCCACGGTCGGAATCCCCTCGATGACCGGCCAGACCAGCGGCGGCCGCACGGTCACCGGCAGCGTGATCGCCAGCTTGGTATCGATGTCACCCTCGGTCCCCGTGATGCGGATCTCCAGGGGCAGCGTCACCGGCACATTCGGCCGCAGCCTGGCCGCCAGCTCCGCGCGATCCAGCTCCAGCGAGAAAGTCGCGTCCCCGATCGGCGATTGCTTCACCTCTGCAACCAGCAAATCCTGCGACGCCCCGGCCAGGTCGCCGATAAACTCGATCGTCGGCTTGTTCGAGAGTGGCAATGTCACCTTGAAATCCCCGGCCCCCAGCGCCTGCAGGGCCTCGAGGATGTCCTCCAGCGTGTTCTCCCGACTCAGCGGCTGCGTCTTGAGATACCCCCGCTTGATGATGTAGCTCCCCCGAAACTCCGGCGGCACGTAGAGCTGCTGGATCTCGTTCCATTCGGCCAGATCCAGCGAGCCGCCCGCCTGGATACGTGTGATCACCGGAGCCGGAGGCAAGACCGTTTCCACCGTGCTCGTCAGCGCGCACGGCGCTTGGATCAGGCGCAGCTCGTGGAGCCACTTGCCGTCCACCTGCCACGCCCGCACCAGCCCGTAGCTGATCGGCCAGAGCGTATTCTTCACCACCTCGATCGTCACCTCCGCGTCCTGCTCGCCGAACAGGATCAGCCACGACCCCTCGACATCCACCACCTTCGCCTCGCCGTATTCCGCGGCCGCAGCCACCGCGTTGATCGCATCGGCCAACTTGCCCACGTCGAGGTCCGCATCGAGGTCGATCTCCGCCGTCACGTTCGTCGAGGTGATCGCCCCCGGCCCGATCTTCAGAGCGAACTTCCCGCCCGTCGGACGTTGATCCACCCGGCCCAGGGCCGCCGTCAAAGCCGTCACCGTGATCGGCGCCTCCACGTCATTGCCCCCACTGTTCTTGCGGAACCGCAGGGCCAGCGTCAGCGTTTCGCCGAACGCCACTTCCGGCGGCGTCCAATCGGTCGCCGACCGCGTGCTCAGATTGATCGTCACCAGTTGTTTCATGTCAGGAGTCCTCGGTTGAATTTCAGTCCTTCAAAGGGAAAAGCCGGGTCCAGTTGGCGGCTCAGCTTCGTCTGCCGCGCCGCGCGGGCCTTCGCCTCGGCCGTGGCCGCCTTATCCAAGCCGGTGGCGACCACCGCAGGCGGCACCGCCGGGGTCGCGCTCGTGGTTCCGCCGCCCGTGGGCGTCCAGAAGGACCCTGCCAGCGACGATGCCGTCAGCAGATTGTAGGCCCCTTGGACCGCATCGTTGATCGACGCCGTCACGCTGCTCGCCCAGAGGAAACCCGCGCCCCCGCCCAGCACCGACAGCGTGCCCAGGAGCGGCGAGAAGATGTCGCTCGAGAACACCGCATCCCGCAGCAACGGCTGCGACCAGTGCAGGTTCCAGAACAGGTTGTGCTGCGAGAACGCCTGCCACGTCGCATCCGGCTGGACCACCGGGACAAACAGCCCCCAGACCGCCCCCAACGCGGTCGTGGCCACCCCGACCACGGTGGTTTCCGAGCAGCGACTGGACTCCCCGGCGTTCATCGTCCCGGTCTCCGCCGTCAACCCTGAACTTCGCTTCCAGCACCGCTGGAACACCGAGACTTCCTACGATGGCGGCGTGATGGAAATTTCGGTCGACAACGGCGCGTTTCAGGATGTGCTGGCCGCCGGGGCCACATTCCTGGCGGGCGGTTACAGCGGCACGCTGAGTTCAAGCTACGGCAATCCGCTGGGGGGACGCGCCGCCTGGCACGGAGCCAATGATTCCGCCTACACGCAGACGCGCATCGCGTTGCCCGCCACGGCGCGCGGCAAGCAGGTCAAGCTGCGCTTCCGTCTCGGCAGCGATGACAGCGTTTCGCCCAGCGGGGCCGTCTGGCGCGTGGATACGATCCAGTTGGTTTACCAGCAGGCCAACAACATCCAGCCCGCGGCGATAACCAGCGCGGCCCCGGCCGGCGTGGTCACGGTCAACCTGCCCTACGCCCACACCTTCACCGCCGTCGGCCAGCCCGCGCCGGGATTCGCGGTGACCTCGGGCACGCTGCCTCCTCGCCATCCAAGGTCAGTGTCAGTTGATCGTGATCCGGATTCAGCAGGTGTTTGGCCATTTTGGTCGCAGCACTGAGCGTGGACTCTTGGTCACAGTTTCCATCCTGAAGATTGCGGATATAGCCCGCCAGCAGACGGGTATTTGCCGGGGTAAGCAGATCCGCCTCATCAACCTGATAGATAACCGACTTGATAGCTGGGAAATTTTGCCAATCGTTCAGCGGCTCAACAGTGTGGATCACCTCAAACCCCATCGGAGTAAGAGCAACCTCTGCAACAGCTGTCTGGTCATCGGCCTCCTTGGATAGGTCCCAGGATGGATCCCAACCTGCCGGCTTGGCGACGGCAGGTTGGTCCTGCAGCATGGCTGGCTCGGTAGAAACGGCCTTGGCGATGGCCTGGCTGGCCTCTTCGTT
>JBGSSV010000105.1:0-9704 GCA_041736875.1 Chthoniobacterales bacterium
GGTCATCGCCGCCTCACGCCGCTTCGCGCTCATCGGCGCCCGGCGCCGCGCGTTCCGGCAGCACCTGACCCACCAGCGGCTCATAGAAGGCGCGCACCGATTCCATCGCCAACTTCGGATCGGTGATCTGCATGATGCGGGTGCGGAAATCGGCCGATCCCGGCAGGCCCTTCGAATACCACCCCAGATGCTTGCGTGCGATCTTGAGGCCTGTGTCGTTGCCGTAGTGGCTCAGCATCGCCTGGTAATGCTCGAGGATCGTGTTCATCTGGTCCTGGATCGCCGGGCTCGGTAGCTTTTCGCCGCTGCGCAGGAACTCCATCACCTGGCGCAGGAACCATGGCCGGCCATAGGCGCCGCGCCCGACCATGACGGCATCGGCGCCGGATTTCTCCAACGCGCTCTTGGCGCCTTCGACGGTGACGATGTCGCCGTTGACCACGACCGGCAGTTTGACCGAGTCCTTCACCTGGCGGATGAATTCCCAATCCGCGATGCCGTTATAGAGCTGGCAGCGGGTGCGGCCGTGCACGGTGATCATCTGGATGCCGCATTCCTCGGCGATGCGCGCCAGTCGCGGGGCGTTTTGATTAGTCTCGTCCCAGCCCTTGCGCATCTTCAGGGTGACCGGCAGCTTCACCGCCTTCACCGTTGCTTCCAGGATCTTGGCCGCCTTGGCCTCGTCGCGCATCAGCGCGGAGCCGGCATGGCCGTTGACCACCTTTTTCACCGGGCAGCCGAAATTGATGTCGATGAAATCCGGGTTGACCCACTCGGCCACCGCGATGGCCCCGCGGGCGAGTTGCTCGGGGTCGCCCCCGAAAATCTGCACGCCGAGCGGGCGCTCCTCCGGGGTGAACTCGACGTAGCGTCCGGTGCGCTCGTTGCGGTGGAGGATTCCTTCGGCCGAGACGAATTCGGTGGTCAGCACGTCGGCTCCGCGTTTCTTGCAGATGCGGCGGAAAACCGAGTTGGTCACCCCGGCCATGGGGGCGAGGAACAGGACCGGGCGCTCCGGGCGGCGGACGAAGCCCGTGCTGGAGGGGTCGGCGCTCACGGGCGCTCGGGGCTCAGGCGGCCTCGCCCAGCAAGGCGGAGACCTCGCGCTGGACCTCCGGAACCTGCTCGAGACGGAGGCGCGGGTTGGGAATGAGGAAGGTTTCGCCGGTCTGGGCGTGCTCGTAAACCATCACGCTGTCGTCCTCGGTCGGCATGGGTTTGAGGATGCGTTTGCGCTCGAGCATGAGGGCGAGGATGTAGCGGGCATTGCGCGTCGTTTCCGCCTGCTCCTCGACGAGGCGACGGAGGATGCTTTCCGCATCCTGTTTGGCCAGCGGTTCGGGCGGCGGCGGGGGCGGCATTTCAAACTTCGAGCGCCAGAACGAAAACGGCCGGGGCTCCTCGCTGCGTGTGCCCCACGCTTCCTCGCTCACGTCCTCACGGCGGAAACCGTCCCCCTCGCGGTAGAGTGCGGTGTAAAAAAATTCTCCCTCGGCAAACGGACGTTGCGTGGCCGTGCAGAGTTCGGAGCGTTTGCGGATTTCCCAGTCTTGGTTCATGGCGGGTCAGCTGAGGATGTTGGGCACTTCGCGGTTGGTCGAGCGCATCCATAGCATGAGCAGGCCGATTGAGCCAAAGACAACGACCGGCCCCCAGGCCGCGATGAGCGGGTCCACGCGGCTGCCCTTGCCGAGGGCGAGGAAGACGCTGCTGGCCAGGACGAGGAGGAAGAAAAGCCCGATGGCCATGGTGATGCCGCCGAGGAGTCCGCGGCGCGAATAAACGATGCCGAGCGGTCCGGCGATGAGCACGGCCATGAGCACGCTCCAGGGCAGGGCCCAGCGGTAGGCCAGTTGCGTCCGGTAGGCGGCCAGCCGTCCGGAGGTGAAATGGGCGTTGTTCGTCAGGTATTCGCGCAACTCGGGGACGGAAAGGTAATTGGCGTCGAGCACCGAGCTGCTGATGCGCCACGGCGTTTCAGAAAATCCGCGGAGGCGCAGGATTTCGAACCATCGCTGGTCCTTCACATCCCCCTGCGGGGTGAAGTCCACCACCTTGCCCTGATCGAGTCGCCAGGTTCTGGTCGCGTGATCATAGGTGGCCTTTTCGGCGTAGTAATTGCGTTGGAGCCGTCCGCTTTCATCCTCCTGCATGATCATGACCGAGGCCAGTCGCTCGACCGAGGGGTTGAGGCGGGCGATGTGCCAGAAGCGGTGATCCTCGCGGTTGCGGAAGAGGTGCCCGCGGATGGCCTTGCGGTCGAGGTCTTGACCGCCGGAGATTTCTTCGAGGATTTCTTTCTTCACCGCGCCGGCGTGGGGCGCAGCCGAGTAGTTCAAGAGCGTGGCCACGCCGGTGAGGAAGGCCCCGAGAAGGAGCAGCGGCAGGAGCAGGCGGACCACGCTGCGGCCGGCCCCGAGGATCGAGATGATTTCGTTGCGCCGCGACATCTGGGTGAAGGTGTAAAGCACGGCGAGGAGCAGGCCGACCGGCAGGCTCATGAGGATGATCTCCGGGACACGCAGGACGTAAAACTCGACCAGCTTGGAAAGCGGGGCTTTGTTCTCGAGAAAAGCCGGTGCATTCTCACTCAAGTCGAAGACGAGCCAGATGGAGACAAAGCCTGCCACGCAATACAGAAACGGGGTGAGAACCCGCTGGAGAATGTATCGATCGAGAATTTGCATCGGAATCCGTCCGGCCGCCCAAGGGTCGCCGGCCTGCGCCAGTGGCGCAACTATCGTGGACGGGGGCGGTCGGATCAACGCGATTCAGCGGGGGCCCTCCGCGTGATCTCGCTCGTGCCGGAGGGCGGAGCGAAGCCGGGCCCGGATGTCCGCATGGAGGAGATCTTCTCGCCGGGCGGTCTGCTCTCGGCGGCGAACAACTACGAGTTCCGTCCGCAGCAACTGCTCATGGCCCAGCGGGTCGCGGCCACGCTGGATCACGGCGGCCATCTGGTCGTCGAGGCGGGCACCGGCACGGGCAAATCGCTGGCCTATATGGTGCCCGCGGTTCTTACCGCCATGGAGGAGGGGCGGAAGGCGATTGTTTCGACCCACACGATCAACCTGCAGGAGCAGCTTCTGCACAAAGATCTGCCGCTGGTGGCCAAGCTGCTCCCGGTCGAATTCGACGCCGCCCTGCTCAAAGGCCGGCAGAACTATCTCTGCCCGCGCCGCCTGCACAAAGCATTGGAGAATCGCGCGGAACTTTTCACCTCGGCCGAGACGGTCGAGCTCGAGCGCATTCTGGATTGGAGCCAGCGGACGCGCGACGGCTCGCTGGCCGACCTCGAACCACTGCCTGACCCTGCGGTGTGGAATCTGGTCTGCAGTGAGGCAGGGATCTGCACGCAACGAGGCTGCACGGGACAAGGGCCGCGCTGCTTTTACCAGCAGGCCCGGCGGCGCGTCGATGCGGCCAACATCATTGTGCTCAACCACAGCCTGCTCTTCATCCTCCTCGGCGGACGCGACGAGCTTTCCCTCGAGGATGGGGGCTACCTTTATCCGCGCGATTTTCTCGTCATCGACGAAGCCCACACCATCGAGGGCGTGGCGGCCAAGCACCTCGGGGTGCGGCTTTCGCAATACGAGCTCCGCTTCCTCCTCCAGCGTCTCTGGCACCCGCGGACCAAGAAGGGGCTCATGGCCGCGCTCAAAGCCAAAACCGGCGGCGCGGCCGTCGCCTCCGCGCTCGACGAGGGCGAACGGTTCTTCACCGCCCTGACCAATGCCTGTTCCTTCACCAAGGGCAGGGAAGTGCGCGTGCGGCAGCCTTTGGAGCTGCCGATGGATTTGATCCCGCGTCTACAGGCCGTGCGGCAGGCGCTGAAGGACGCTTCCGCCGATGCCAGCGAGGACCTGCGGGCCGAGGCAGGCGAGTCATCCTTGCGCCTGCAGGACTTCATCGAGGGACTTCCGGTCTTCGCCGACCAACGCGCGGAAGACAGCGTCTATTGGGCCGCGCTGTCCGGCCGCAAGGACCAGTTCACCACGGCACATGTCACCCCGATCGACCTGGCCGGCGAGTTGCGGCGCCTGCTCTTCCGCGAGGAAACCAACGCCGTCCTGACCAGCGCAACCCTCTCGGTTGGCCGCCCCGATTTGCTCTACTTCCGCGAGCGGGTCGGCGCGGAGGAGGCGGAGGCTGTGCAGATCGGGAGTCCGTTCGACTATCCGCGGCAGATGAAGATCTACGTGGTCAAAAAAATGCCCGACCCGCGGGCCGACGACTACGAGGCGGAACTCGAACGGTGGATCCGCCACTTTACCGCCGAGACGCGGGGCCACGCCTTCGTGCTCTTCACCAACGCCCGCCTCATGCGCCGGCTGGCCGATCGCATGGAGGCCCATTTTGCCAAGCAAGGATGGCCCCTGCTCGTGCAGGGAGCGGATCTGTCGCGGCATCGCATGGTCGAGGAATTCAAGGGCGAGGCCAACTCGGTCCTCTTCGGCCTCGACAGTTTTTGGAGCGGTGTCGATGTGCCCGGCGAAGCCCTGCGCAATGTCATCATCACGCGCCTGCCCTTCGCCGTGCCGGACAATCCGCTGGTCGAGGCCCGCCTCGAACAAATCGAGGCGCGCGGCGGCGATCCCTTCTCCGAATACTCGCTGCCCGAGGCCGTGCTCAAGCTCCGCCAGGGCGTCGGCCGGCTCATCCGCACGGCCACGGACGAAGGCATCATCGTGTTGCTCGACAACCGGGTGGTGACAAAAAACTATGGACGCGCTTTCTTGAAGGCGCTGCCGGAGTGCCCGGTGGAAATCGTGACCGAATGACCGCGCCCCGCCGAAACGCCCCCGTGCTGTGGCGGGCCCTGCTCGTTCTGGCTGCGCTGGCCGCTGGTCTTGGACCATGGTGGGCCTCGCGCGAGGCGGCCAGCCGGACGTTTCCCGGCTTCGTCCTGCCGGAAACCGTCCCGGCCGCGGATGCCCAGCCGGTCTTCCGCACCACGGTGATCAATCCGGAGACTTCGCAGCCCAAGGCGCACTCCGCCACGCTGGCCGAGCTGCCCGGCGGGGCTTTGGCCGTGGCCTGGTATGCCGGAACCGCCGAGTGCGCCGGGGATGTTGGAATCTTTTTTGCCCGGCGCGAGGCGGACGGCACCTGGTCGGCCCCGCGGCAGATTCTGGACCGTGACCTTGTCATCTCGCAGTTGAACCGCAGTGTCATTTCGCTCGGCAATCCGCTGCTGCTTTCCGATGGCTCCGACCGCCTCGGGCTTCTCTTTGTCTCGATCTCGGCCGGGCGTTGGTCGGGTAGTTCGATGAATCTCACTTGGTCCGCGGACGGAGGGGCGACCTGGTCGCCGGCGGCAAAACTCACCATGAATCCACTGGCCAATTTCACCTCGCTCCCGCGTAATCCGCCGGCACCGCTGGTCGGCGGCGGGTGGGCCGTTCCGGTCTACGATGAGTTCCTCGGAAAGTTTCCCGAAATCCTCTGGCTCCAGCCGCGCGGCACCGGTTGGTCCGCCGCGGTCTCGCGCATCGAAGGCGGGGTTTACATTCTTCAGCCTGCCCTCGTGCCGCTCGCCCCGAACCGTGCCGTGGCCCTGTTCCGCGATTTTCGTCCGGCGAAATGGATGTCGGTTTCCTGGTCGGAGGACGCCGGACGCACGTGGACCCAGCCCGCCGCCACGGAATTGCCCAACCGCGACTCCGGGGTCTGTGCGGTTCGTCTCTCCGACGGTGCTTTGCTCTGCGCCTTCAACGATCTCTCGCCCGGCAAGCGCGAAAATCTGCGGCTGGCCATTTCGCGTGATGAGGGCCGCACGTGGCGCCGCATCGCCACGCTGGAAGAGGAAAGCGAACAGGAATTTTCCTACCCCACGATGATCAACGGTGCGGATGGACTCGTGCGGATGGTCTACTCGGCGCGGCAGACGCGCATTCATTTCACCGAGTTCAACGAGGCCTGGATCAAACAGCAGGAGGCGGCCGCGCCGTGAGCACCTCGGTCATCATCTGGAGCACGCTCGCTCCCTTTCTTCTCCTCGTCTGGCTTTTCCAACGGATCTCCGGCCTGCGCGGCTGGCCGGGCTTCGCCCTCGCGGCGGCCCTCGCCGTAGCGGCCATGCTCTTCCCGTGGTTCGGACTTCCGCTCTCCGCCTGGTCGGCCGGCCTGACCCCGAACTTCAGCGTTATCATGGCTGGGTTGCTTGTCCTCGCTGTTGCCGAACGCGCAACTGGCCGCCCCGTCTTCGACTGCGGCGAGTGGAACACCGCATGGATCTTCGGCGCGGTGGCCAGTTGGGTGCTCTATCCCAGTGCGCTCGGCCTCGGCCCGCAGAACTTCGACTCCTACTCGCTCGGCTGGCCCTGGCTGTTCCGGCGGCAGTCCTTCTTCCTCTTCACGGCTGTGACCCTGAGCGCTGCCGTCCTCCTCTGGCGCGGCAACCGCTTCGGCTACCTCCTCTTTCTCACGCTCGTCGGCTACGCCGTCGGCTTCCAGGAATCGGAAAACTTTTGGGATTACCTCCTCGATCCGGTCTATGCCGCCGTGTCGTTGCTCGCTTTGCTCCGCCTGATCATTCTCCGTCTGCGCTGGTGATCACGGAAGGGGAACCAGGCCGGCTTCGATTTCGTGGCGGCGCGGTTCGAGGAACGGGGGGAGGGAGAGGGATTGACCGAGGGTCTCGGGCGGTTCGTCGGCGGTGAAGCCGGGTTCGTCGGTGGCGATTTCGATGAGGATGCCGCCGGGCTCACGGAAGTAGAGGCTGCGGAACCAGAAGCGGTCGACTGGTCCGCTGTTGGGCAAGCCGAAATCGTTCAGCCGTGCCGCCCAGGCGTCGTAATCGGCCAAGGTGGTGCGCAGGGCAAGATGATGCACTCCGGCCGCGCCCGGTCGGGCGGAGGGACCACCGGGCTCGGCGACCAGATGGAGTTCGCGCCCGGGGCCGGACCTGTCGCCGGCCTGATACACCTGCACGGTGCGTCCGGACATTTCGTAGGTTCGCCCGGCCTGCAGGTTGAGGACCTCGCGGAAAACGCGGTCGGTGCGGTTGGCTTGGGGCACGCTGAGCATGAGGGGGCCGAGTCCGCGGATCTGCTGTTCGGGCGGCACCGGGCTGTGGGCCCAAGGGTGCTGGTCACCACCGGTTTCCTCGTCGGCCACGAGACTCAGTCTTTGGCCCTCGGGGTCTTCGAAGTCGAGGACCATGCGCCCATCGCGCGCTGCGGGCTGCTCATGGATGACGCCACTCGCGGTCAACCGGTCACCCCACCAGGCGAGCGCCGCCTCTCCGTCCACCCTCAGCCCCGTGCGGATCACGGAGCGTGTGCCACGCTGCTCGGGTGCGGCCGGCCAGTCGAAAAATGTCAGGTCGCTTCCGGGCGTGCCGGCTCCGTCGGCGTAAAACAAATGGTAGGCCGAGACGTCATCCTGGTTGACCGTTTTCTTGACCAACCGCAGGCCGAGGACCTGCGTGTAGAAACGATGGTTCTCCGCGGCCTGAGCCGTGACGGCGGTGACATGATGGATGCCGTGGAGTTGCATCAGAGTTTTTCCAATCCCATGATCCGCACGTCCACGCCCGGTGCGTGGCACACGTGCTGCGGTTTGGCTGGCAGGCCGGGAAAGCCCGCCAGTTCCGCCGGATGGACCGAAAGCTCGGTGACCTCCGCAGACTGGAGTTGGTAGGGCTCGTGCGCGACCTGCCCGCGAAAAAGGCGTCCGCCTTTCGCGGCGTAGAGATAATAGCGTTCGAGGAGAAAGTGATCGAGGGTGCCGGGCTGGGCCGTCTGGAGCGCTCCGTGCGGTCGCCAGCGGAAGCACGCCTCGTCGCTCGTGCCGCGGCGGGTCGAGCGGTAATCATTCGTCGCGCCGAACGTGGCCTCCATGGCCGCATGCTCGTAGGGCAGGCGAAAAAAGGTCCGGGCGACCCAGACGGCAAGGGCCTGATTGCAATCGAGCGAATAAAACCAGACACCGGGCACGCCCTGGGCGTCATGCACGTAGGTGCGGACGTTGAGTTCGAGAAAATTCGAGAGGGCTCCGACGGCGGGAAGTCCGGCGGGACGGACCCCGCGCATGGCGAAGGGAACAAGGCCCAGCCACCCCGTCCCGGCGAAGGTGTCGCAGAACAGGCCGGGCGGCAGGGTTTGTTGGATGACTTCACGATCCACTGTCCAGTGGAGGAAAAGCAGATGCTCCCAGCGCTGGCGCATGACGGTGCGTCGTTGCGGATCGGCGTGGCGCGCGGATTCGCGCAGTTCGGCGGTCGGGCGGAGCATGCTAAGTGACGGGTCAGTCGAAAAGGTCTTCCTGCGGATCGCGGGCGAACTCGAAGGCAGCCGGGGGTGTTCCGGTGCCGCGGCTCAAGGCGAGAAATTTGAAGGATGTGCCCATGCTTTCGGGGTGGAGCAACTGGCGGAGGGCACGCATTTCGCGCGCGGCGCCGGGGGAGAGTCGCTCCTCCGGCATGGCGGGATAAAGGCGCACGGACAGCGCGGCCAGAGCATGGTGTTGGTCGGTAAAGCCCGCAAGCTGCAATCCGGCCGCCAGACCCGCGCGCGCCACCGCGGTGAAGTCGACGTGGGCGGTCAGATCCTGGTTGCCCGGCTGCGCCAGCGGGTCGTCTTGGCGCTGATGTTCCCGGTAAGCGGCGAGCGTTCCTGCGGCGCGGGCCGGGGCATGGCGGATGGCGGACGCGTGCCCGTAGTCGATGAGCAGGAGCCAGCCGCGTGCAAGTTTCGCGGACACCGTGCGCATCCATGGTTCGAGCGCCGGGCAAACCTCCGTGCAGAATCGCCCCGGCTCGGGCGGCAAGGGAAGTTCCTGCGCCGAGCGAAGCAGGTCAGGGTCGGTCAGCGGCTCCTCACGAAAAACAAAAGCCCCGTCGGCCTGCCCGACCCGGCGCTCCCGCCAGGCTCCATCGTCGCGCACAAGCAAGCGGACCGGAAACGCATCAAGAAGCTCGTTGGCGAAGAACACGCCGGTGAAAGCAGGCAGTTCGCTTTCCGTCGCGCAGGTTGTCACCCGATCGGACCATGGTGCCAGGGTCCGCTCCTGCGCGGCTCGCAGCGCGGGGAGGGGCTCGATGATGATGACGCGGGGCTGGCAATCCGGATGGTCCCGCGCCAAGGCGGTGAGCACATCGGCCATGAGTTGACCATCCGAGGCACCCTGCTCGACGAGGGTGAAATCCGGCGGGCAACCGAGTTGTTTCCACATGTCGGCGAACTGCCTGGCGAGCAGGCGGCCGAACACCGGCCCGACGCTCACGCTGGTGAAGAAGTCGCCCCGCCGTCCGGTGCGTGTCGTCGCCGACGCGTAGTAGCCGCCGTTCAAGTCGTAGAGCGCCGCGGCCATGAACTCCGCGAAGCTGATCGTCCCGTCCCGGCCGATGCGGCGCCGCAGTTCGCCTGCGAGGGTCTCAGGGCCGGGTGACTTCCCGGACATAGACGTTGATCTGCCCGTCGGAACCTTGCTCGACGCTGGTGATCTGGAACGGGCGTTGCGCGTCGCGGTTGACACTCCCGCCCATCGGCGGCGGTGTCGAACCGGTGGGGAAATCCACGATGACGCGGATGTTCTGCTGTCCGCGGGCCCCGCGCAGGACGGCGCGGTCCGCCCCGGAGGCGCTGACCTGAAAGTCGCCGGCGAGGTAAGTCAGTCCCTCTCCGGCGCTATTGCCGGCGAGGGCGCGGGCCGCATCGAGATCGACCAGCCGTCCGCGCGGCATGCGCCCCGGCTCA
>JBGSSV010000106.1:0-3782 GCA_041736875.1 Chthoniobacterales bacterium
GCCGGTCCGCGGCGGCCGCGAGGCTGTTGCCGGTGGCCAGCATCGGGTCGAGCAGGAGGACATGCGCGCCGGCCGCGCCGGGAGGCAACCGGAAGTAATAACTGACCGGTTCGAGTGTCTCCTCGTTGCGGAACATCCCGATGTGCCCGACGGCGGCCGAGGGAAGGATGCGGAGGATGCCGTCCGCCATGGCCAGCCCGGCCCGCAGAATCGGCACAAGCACGAGGGGGCGCGCCGCGCGCGCGCCGGGAGCCACCCCGAGCGGGGTGCGCACATCGACCGGGACGGTTTCAAAGTCGCGCAGGGCCTCGTAGGCGACGAGTTGCGCCAGTTCCTGCAGGAGGCGGCGGAAATCCGGAGGCGGCGTGGTTTCGTCACGAAGGGCGGAGACTTTGAGGTCGGCCAGCGGATGGCGGACGAGATGAAAGCCGGGGATGGGTTGTTCGGTCATGCGGCGGTGATGGTAGCATGACGGCAAGGCCGGCCCGCGGTCAATGCGGGGGTGGCCTTCCTGGCTGCGCTGACGACGGGGTTTGCTGTGGCGGGGTTTCCTGATAAGCTTTCTATTCCTGCGCCACGGTGGCGCGACCGCCTCATGTCCGACACGCCTCCCGTCAAACCTGCCAGCCAGTGGGGGCCGTATGTCGAGTTGCTCTCCTACATCAAGCCCTACCGCGGCCGCTTCTTTTTCGGCGTGTCCATGGGGGTGCTCTTTGCCTTGGTCAATGGCTCGATCCCGCTGATCGTTCAGATTGTCGGCTCGCACGTTTTCCCCGGCGGAGCCGACAAAGCCAAGATGGCCGAAGCCGCCGTGTCCGGCACTGGGCCCGCGGTTGATTCGGTGCTCTGGGTCTGTCTGCTGGTTCCTCTCGTCATGGTCCTGCGAGGGGTCTTTTCCTACCTCAACGCCTACGAGATGACTTGGGTCAGCCTGCGGGTGCTCAATGACATCCGCTGCAAATTGTTCGCCAGCATCGCCGGCCAGAGCATGGAGTTTTTTGACAAGGCCCGGACCGGACAGTTGATGTCGCGCGTGCTGAACGACACCTCGGTGGCGCAGAGCACGCTTTCGCAGCTCAGCGTGAACATCTTCAAGCAGCCCATCGCCCTGATCTCCGGCGTGGTTGCCGTCATGTGGATCGATTGGAAATTCAGCCTCGTGGCTCTCGTGCTTTTTCCCGTCTGCATCGTGCCGGTGGCGGTCTATGGACGCAAAGTGCGCAAGGCCGGGCGGGCCGAGCAGGAACTGGCCGGCGAAATGAACGTCATCCTGCAGGAATCCTTCTCCGGTATCCGGGTCATCAAATCGTTCGCGCGCGAGCGGCTGATGATGAAGCTTTTTGATCGGGCCGTCATGGAGCAGTTCCGCAACTCCATGCGGGTGCACAAACACACCGAGATCACCACCCCGCTGGTGGAGATTGTTGCGGCGGTGGGGGTCGGGATGGCGCTTTTCTATGTTTACTACGCGCAGTTGAGCGCGGCCAAGTTTCTCGCCCTCATGGCCGGTATCTTCCTGCTTTACGAGCCGGTCAAGGCGCTCAGCCGCATCCATCTTCTCCTGCAAAAATGTCTCGCGGCCACGACAAGTATTTTCGATCTGATGCGCGAGCCGCGGGCCATCGAAGAGGCCTCGGATGCGGCGCCGGTCCGGAATTGCCGGGGAGCCCTCGAGTTCGAGCGGGTGGGATTTTCCTACGGGGAGCACGCCGTTGCGTTGCATGACGTGACCCTTCGCATCGCCTCCGGCCAGCGCGTCGCGCTGGTCGGCCCCAGCGGGGCGGGCAAAAGCACCATGCTCTGGCTGACGCTGCGCTTCTACGACCCGCAGTCGGGCGTGATCCGGCTCGACGGCCAGGATCTGCGGAGTCTGCAACTTGATTCGTTGCGCGAACACGTGGGCATCGTCACGCAGGACACCTTTTTGTTCCACGACACCATCTTCAACAACATCCGTTTCGGGCGCCCCGAGGCGACGAAGGAGCAGGTCGAGGACGCGGCGCGTCAGGCCTACGCGCACGAGTTCATCCTCGCGCAGCCGCAGGGTTACGACACCGTGGTCGGCGACAAGGGCTGCCTGCTCTCCGGCGGCCAGCAGCAAAGGCTGTCCATCGCCCGTGCCCTCCTCAAGAACGCGCCCGTGCTCCTGCTCGACGAGGCCACCTCGGCGCTGGATTCGGAAAGCGAGAGCATGATCCAGGCGGCGTTGCAGAAGCTTTCCGCCGGCAAGACGGTCGTGGCCATCGCGCACCGTCTCTCGACCGTCCTGACAGCGGACATGATCGTGGTCATGGGCGGCGGCCGCATCCTCGACACCGGGACGCACCAGGAATTGTTGCGCAGCTCCGAGGTTTACCGTCATCTTTACGAAATGCAATTTCACCATGGAACCGCGGCCACCGCGGAAGCGAACGCTGCCTGACAATGAAAATCCACCGCGCCTTACTCTCTGTTTCCGACAAGACCGGTCTGGTCGAGTTCGCCCGCTTTCTCGCGGCCTCCGGAGTCGAGTTGCTCTCGACCGGCGGCACCGCGTCGGCCCTGCGGGCGGCGGGCCTGACGGTCAAGGATGTGGCCGAGCACACCGGTTTTCCCGAGATGCTCGACGGGCGGGTCAAAACGCTGCACCCGCTGATCCACGGCGGTCTGCTCTACCGCCGCGACAATCCCGCCCACGTCGCCCAGGCCGAGGCGCACGGCATCGCGCCGATCGACCTTGTGGTCGTCAATCTTTACCCCTTCAGCCAGACGGTGGCCCGCGAGGGCGTCACCCTGGAGGAAGCGATCGAAAACATCGACATCGGCGGCCCGTCCATGCTGCGCAGCGCAGCCAAGAACTACGCGGCCGTCACCGTGGTCTGCGACCCGGCGGATTACGCGGCGGTGCAGGAGGAAATGGCCGGGCATGATGGTGCCACGACGTTGCCATTGCGCGAACGTCTGGCCGTGCGCGTGTTCGACCTGACGGCCCGTTACGATCGCGCCATTGCCGACTACCTTGCGTCCGGCTCCAGCGTCCCCGCCGCTTTCAACTGCACGCAGCCGCTGGTCGCACCGCTTCGCTACGGCGAGAACCCGCACCAGCAGGCCGAGCTTTACGGACGTTTCGGCGACCACCTCGAGCAGTTGCACGGCAAGGAACTTTCCTACAACAACATCCTCGATATCACGGCGGCGGTGGATCTGATCGCCGAGTTTTCCGCGCCGACCGTGGCCATTCTCAAGCACACCAACCCGTGCGGGGTGGGCAGTGACGACGATCTGGCCGCGGCGTGGGACAAGGCCTTCGCCACCGACCGGCAGGCGCCCTTCGGCGGGATCATCATCTGCAACCGTTGCCTGACCGAACCGCTGGCCGCCGCGATCGCCGAGATTTTCAGCGAGGTCATCATCGCGCCCGAGTTTGCCCCCGGGGCGCAGGCGCTGCTGCAGAAGAAGAAAAATCTCCGCCTCATGCGCCTGCGTGGCGTTCCATCGCCGGTGCCGCGTGATGTGCGTTCGGTCATCGGCGGTCTGCTCGTGCAGGATCACGACACCGCCTCGGAAGATCCGTCCGCCACCCCGGCGGTGACCCAACGGCCGCCGACCGAGGACGAATTGCGCGCCATGGCCTTCGGGTGGAAGGTGGTCAAACATCTCAAGTCCAACGCGATTGTCTTTGCCGGCCCCGACCGGACGCTGGGCCTCGGCGCGGGGCAGATGTCGCGGGTCGATGCGGTGCGGATCGCGGTCTGGAAGGCCGGCGAGGCCGGGTTGCCGCTCGCCGGCAGCGCGGTGGCCAG
>JBGSSV010000125.1:0-7486 GCA_041736875.1 Chthoniobacterales bacterium
CGGGCGGTCTTCTGCCGCCAAGCCGTCCGCGCCTGCTCGACCGCCGCCTCGGCCGCGATGGCCTCTTCCTGCCGCGCACGAAACTGGGGCTGCAGATGGGAAATGAAGGCGGCAGGTTCGAAAAGCTGGACAACCGCACCCGGCTCGACCCGCCCCTGAACGGGCGGCGCTCCCGGGTGAAGCACGCCGGCCAGGCCTGAGGCTGCCAGGAGGTGGAAGAGGAGCCCGGTCGCCAAGAGTCGGTCCATCACGTGTTGTCCTAACCTCATGGGCCGCCGGGGACAAGCGCGGCCGCCATTGCCAAGCCATCAGCCATTTTCTACAAACAGCGCCTATGGCCCAAGCCCCCGCGCCAGTCCCCGTCCGCAACGAGGCCGATCGACGTAGCCGGACGCACCCTCCTCGTGGCCAACCGGAGCGAGATCGCCATCCGCGTTTTCCGCGCAGCCAACGAACTGGGCCTGCGCACCATCGCCATCTACGCCGAGGAGGACCGCTTCTCCATTCACCGGTTCAAAGCCGACGAAGCCTACGTCAGCGGCCAGGGCAAAGGACCGGTCGGGGCCTATCTCGACATCGATGGCATTGTCGGCCTGGCCCGGGACCATGGGGCGGACATGATTCATCCGGGTTACGGATTCCTCTCGGAGAACGCGGGATTCGCCCGCGCCTGCGAGGCGGCCGGACTCATCTTTGTCGGACCGCGTCCCGATTTGCTGGCCATGATGGGGGACAAAACGGAGGCCCGCGCCCTAGCCGCGCGGCTGAACGTGCCGGTCTTGCCCGGGACCGACGAGCCGGTGACCGAACGGGCCGCCGCCCTCAAGATCGCCCGCAACATCGGCTTTCCCCTCATCATCAAGGCCGCCTTTGGCGGCGGCGGCCGCGGCATGCGCGTGGTCCGGCGCGAGAACGAGCTGGCTGCGCTGCTTGATGAAGCGCGCAACGAAGCCGGGCGCGCCTTTGGCAATCCCGCCGTTTTTCTTGAAAAATACATTCCGCGGGCCAAGCACATCGAGGTGCAGATCCTCGGCGATTCGCACGGGGCCGTGCTGCACCTGCACGAGCGGGACTGCTCGGTCCAGCGCCGCCACCAAAAGGTCGTGGAGGTCGCGCCATCCTTCGGGCTCGACGACCGGGTCCGCGCCGACCTCTGCCAGGCCGCCGTCGAACTGGCCCGCGGCATCGGCTACAACAACGCCGGCACGGTCGAGTTCCTCTACGACGCCGACAGCCACGAGTGGTTCTTCATCGAAATGAACCCGCGCATCCAGGTCGAGCACACCGTGACCGAGCAGATCACAGGGATCGACCTGGTGCGTTCCCAGATTCTCGTCGCCGCCGGGGCACACCTCCACGGACCCGAGCTGGCCCTGCCGGCGCAGGCCGACATCCCGCGCAACGGCTTCGCCGTGCAATGCCGCGTGACCACGGAGGATCCGGCCAACGGATTCACCCCGAACTACGGCAAGCTCGTGACCTACCGCAGCGCGGCCGGGTTCGGCATCCGCCTCGACTCGGGCATGGGCACCACGGGCAGCACGATCACGCCATTCTACGACTCGCTCCTCGTCAAGATCACCGCCTCCGGCCAGACCTTCCCCATCGCGCTGCAGCGCATGCACCGGGCGCTGCGCGAATTCCGCATCCGCGGGGTCAAGACCAACATCCCCTTCCTCGAGAACGTGGTGACCCACGGCACGTTCGCCTCGGGCGAAGCCACGACTACGTTCATCGACAACACGCCCGCGCTCTTTGATTTCAAGCTGCGCCGCGACCGCGCGTCGAAGCTGATGCAATTCCTCGCCGACGTGACGGTCAACGGCAATGCCGAGGCCAAGGGCTACCGTCCGCCCGCCCCGCTGACGGCGGCGCCGCGGCCCGCGCTCGATCTGCGGATCAAGCCGCCGGACGGCACACGGCAGCGGTTGCTCGAGTTGGGGCCGGAAAAATTCGCCGCCTGGACGCGGCGGCAAAAGCACGCGCTATTCACCGACACGACCTTCCGCGACGCGCATCAGTCGCTCCTCGCCACGCGCGTGCGCACGCACGACATGCTCCTGGTGGCCGATGCGGTGGCGCGGCGGACGCCGCAGCTTTTCAGCTTGGAAATGTGGGGCGGCGCGACCTTCGACGCCTCGATGCGCTTTCTCCGCGAAGATCCGTGGGAACGCCTCCGCGCCCTGCGGGCCCGCGTGCCCAACATCTGCTTCCAGATGCTCCTGCGCGGCTCCAACGCCGTCGGCTATTCGAACTACCCACCCAACGTCGTGGCCGGATTCATCCGCCACGCGGCCGACAGCGGGATGGACATCTTCCGCGTCTTCGATTCGCTCAACGACCTGGCCAACATGAAAGCGGCGATGGAGGCCGTGCGCGGGACCCGCGCCATCTGCGAGGGCACCATTTGCTACACCGGGGACATCCTCGACCCGGCCCGGGTCAAATACTCGCTCAAGTATTACCTCCGCCTCGCGCGGGAGCTGGAAAAAATGGGGGCACATTTTCTGGCCATCAAGGACATGGCCGGACTCTGCCGTCCGTTCGCGGCCCGGGCCCTGGTCAAGGCCCTGCGGGCGGAGACGGACCTGCCCCTGCATTTCCATACCCACGACACCAGCGGGGTCAACGCCGCCTCGGTGCTCGCCGCGATCGAGGCCGGTGCGGATGTCGTCGATGCCGCCATCTCCTCGATGTCGGGCTCGACCTCGCAACCGAACCTCAACAGCCTCGTCGCCGCGCTGCAGCACACCCGGCACGAAGCCGGCTTGGATCTTGCGGCCCTCAACGAGTTTGCCGACTACTGGGAGCAGGTGCGCACCTTCTACGCGCCGTTCGACACAGCCCCCCGCACGGGCAGTGCGGAGGTTTACCTGCACGAGATGCCGGGCGGACAATTCACCAATCTCAAGGAGCAAGCCGCCTCGATGGGCTTGGGCCACCGCTGGCCGGAAATCGCGCGATGCTACGCCGAGGTCAACCAGCTCTTCGGCGACATCGTCAAGGTCACACCGTCGAGCAAAGTGGTCGGCGACATGGCCCTCTTTCTTTTCACCCGTGGAATCAAACCCTCGGACGTGCCCAACCTTCCGGCCGGCACGCCGTTTCCCGAGTCGGTCAAGGACATGCTGGCCGGGGGTCTCGGGCAACCCATGGGCGGATGGCCGCCCAAGGTCGTCGCGGCCGTGCTGGGCGGGAAAAAATCCCGCCCGGCCCGCGCCCCCAAGGTCAACCTTGCAGCGGTCCGGGGCGAACTGTCGGCCCGGTTCAAGCAGGAGGCGGACGACGACGATCTTTACAGCCATCTCATGTATCCGGAGGTGTTCGCAGCCTTCAGCAAATTCGAGCGCGAGTTCGGCGACGTCAGCGTCCTGCCCACCCCCGCATTCTTCTACGGCCTGAAAACCGGAGAGGAAGTTGCGGTCGAAATCGAGCAGGGCAAAACGCTCTTCATCAAGCTGGTCAACCTCGGTCCAGCCGACAAGGACGGCCGCCGCATTGCGTTCTATGAACTCAACGGCATGCCGCGCGAAGTCACCGTGCTCGACAAGTCGCAACCCTCGACGAAAAAGGCGAGGCGCAAGGCCGACGCAGCCAACCCGCTGGAAGTCGGTGCACCCATCCCCGGCATGGTCACCAGCATCGAGCCGGGCAACGGGGCCAAGGTGGCCAAGGGCGACAAGCTCGTCACCCTTGAGGCGATGAAAATGCAAACCACGCTTTACGCCCCCTGCGATGGATCAATCGAGGAGATCCTCGTCTCCGCCGGCGATGCGGTCGATAGCGGTGACCTGCTCGTGCGGATGCGCGGGTGACGGCCGGCTTACGGCAGCTTGGCGTGGGAACCGTCGCAGAACGGCGGATTGGCCGTGTGCTTGCACATGCACCACGCGACTTTCTTTTTTTCCGTCAACTCGACCTTGACGGAGGAAAACCCCTTCCCTTTGTGCGAGCCGTCACAGAAGGGCTGGTTGGCGGAGTAGCCGCAGGAACACCACCAATAAGTCCCCGGCTCCATCTCTTCGACTTTGGGCGATTTTTGACAAACATGCGGAGTGTTCATACGAGTGGTGGATTACTCCTCGCCGGACCCAGCCGCGAGGAAAATCTCAGCCGGCGAGCAACAAGCGAAGCGCCCACGTGGCGATGGCCGCATTGGCCGCCCCGAGCAGCAAGGCCGGCAGGAGCAGATACCAAGGGTCCCGGATCCGCCACCTCGCCCACAGGCCGCAGAGCATGAGAACCGCGAGGCCGCCGGCCGCCAGGACCTTGAGAATCGGAAAAAACTGACCGGCCAAAATCCCCAACGCCCCGGCCATCTCGAGCAGGCCGACCAGCACGCGAAAATGACCGAGCCGGTAGCGCTCGAATTCGGTCACAAGCCGGGCCGAAAAAAGGCAGGCCCCGCCGTAAAAAAGAAAGGCCACCACCGAGATGACCTGCAAAATTGCCATGAACAATTCCAGATAGATTCTCCTCGGCCCGAAGCCTATACTAGGCACGCTCTTGCGTCAGCACGCAACCACCGAAAGAAAACATCCCATGACCCTCGCTGTCCAAATCTGCCAGATCATCGTCGGCCTCGGGCTCCTCAATGTTTGGCTCCTGCGCCGCAACCGCCCGACGGCTTACCGCGGAGGCCGCGCGTCCAACATGGTCGAGGAGTTCGCCGCTTATGGCCTGCCCGCTTGGTCTTGCTTCCTCGTCGGCCTGCTCAAGGTCTCCGCGGCCATCTGCCTGCTGACCGGCCTGCTCGTCCCGGTGCTCGTCTTTCCGGCCGCCGCCGTGGTGGTCGGCCTCATGCTTGGCGCGGTGGCCATGCACATCAAGGTGCAGGACCCGCCGCGCAAGTCCCTGCCGGCCCTCACCGTGCTTCTGCTCTCGCTCTTCATCTGCGCGGGGCACTGGCCGGGCTGATTCGGCAAAAGGACATTTTGCCGCGGCACTCCGGCGCGGCTAGTCTCCCGTCCATGGATGCGAAAGCCGCCGCCACGGACCTTGCCCGCCGCCTCCAGGCGGCTGGGCACACCGCGTATTTCGCCGGCGGGTGTGTGCGCGACGAACTGCGCGGAGAGGCCCCGCACGACTTCGATCTCGCCACCTCGGCCCGGCCGACCGAGGTGCAGGCGCTCTTCCCGCACACGCAGGCGGTCGGGGCGCATTTCGGCGTGATTTTGGTCATGGAGCACGGACGCGCCTTCGAGGTCGCCACGTTCCGCTCGGACCACGAATACCTCGACGGACGACGGCCAGAGATGGTCACCTTCTCGACTCCCGAGGAAGACGCGGCCCGCCGCGATTTCACCATCAACGGGATGTTTCATGACCCGGTCGCCGGACGTTTCATCGACTTCGTCGGCGGACGGAATGACCTCGCCGCCGGACTCATCCGCGCCATCGGGGACCCGGTCGCCCGATTCCGCGAGGATAAACTCCGCCTCCTGCGCGCGGTCCGTTTTGCCGCGCGGTTCGACTATGAAATCGAGCCGGGCACGTGGGATGCCCTCGTCGCGCACTCCAGCGACATCCATGCGGTCAGCGCCGAACGCATCCGCGAGGAGCTGGTCAAGATTTTCGCCCATCCCAACCGCGTCCGCGGCTTCGATCTCCTCGACCGCAGCGGGCTGATGCGGGTGATTTTGCCTGAGATCGAGAACCTCAAGGGCTGCGAACAGCCCCCGCAGTTTCATCCGGAAGGCGATGTGTTCGTCCACACCCGCGCCATGCTCGAACTGCTCCCCCCGGATGCGCCGACCGATCTCGTCTTCGCCGTGCTTTTTCACGACATCGGCAAACCACCGACCTTCCGCTACCACGCGGACGAGGACCGCATTCGCTTCAACGGCCACGACCGCGTCGGCGCGGAGATGACGGGGGCCGTCATGGAGCGGCTGCGCTTTTCCCGCGCAGAGACGGATCGCGTGGTCGAGGCCGTGCGGCAGCACATGGTCTTCAAGGACGTGCAGAACATGCGCACGGCCAAGCTCAAGCGCTTCATGGCCCGGGAAGGATTTCCCACCGAGATCGAACTCCACCGCGTGGACTGCCAAAGCAGCCACGGCGCCCTCGACAACTACGACTTTCTCCGGGCCAAAGCGGAGGAATTTGCCCATGAACCGCTCATTCCCCCGCCCCTTGTCACCGGCCGCGACCTTATGGCCCTCGGTTGGAAGCCCGGCCCGCATTTCGGCCCGGTTCTTGAAGCCGTGCAGACCGCCCAACTCGAAGGCAGCCTCACCACGCCCGAGCAGGCCCTCGCCTGGGTGCGCGAGAATTTTCCGGCCCCGTGACCGGGAGGACTGAAACCATGCTTGCCGCCGGGGCCGCCGGCGCGGAATCATCCCCCCCCCGTGGAATCCCTGCCCGAAGCCGCCGCCCTGCTCGAACGCACCTTGCTGGCGCGGCGCGATCTGTTAGGCGACACGCGTCCGAGCATCTCGCGCACGGTGCTGGACCGATTGCAAACGGCCCGCCCTCCTGCCACCGCAGCGATCAAACCCGCCGTGCTCCGGTCGGTTCCGCCGGCCAAGAGCGAGTCCGACCGCACCTCCCGTCTCTCCGCCCTGGCGGAAACGGTCCGCGCCTGCCGTCTTTGCGGGCCGCTGGCTGACTCCCGCACGCAGACCGTCTTTGGCACCGGCAACCCCGGGGCCGACCTCATGTTTGTCGGGGAAGCGCCGGGGGCGGATGAAGACCGGCTGGGCGAACCTTTTGTGGGCCGCGCCGGCGAGCTCCTGACCCGGATCATCGGAGCGATGGGGCTTTCCCGCGGCCAGGTCTATTTCGCCAACGTGCTCAAATGCCGTCCCGACATGCCGCCGAATGCCTCGGGCAACCGGCCGCCCAGCGCGCAGGAAATGCAGAACTGCCTGCCCTACCTGCGCGAACAAATCGCCATCATCCAACCCCGTGTCCTCGTCGCCCTCGGCAAAACCGCCATGGCCGGGCTGGTCGGCACCGAGGAGACGATGGCCGCCATGCGCGGCCGCTGGTTTGAATTCGCCGGCATCCCTCTGCTCCCCACCTACCATCCATCCTACCTCCTGCGCAGCGGCTCGAACACGGAGAAGCGGAAGGTCTGGGAGGACATGATGCTCGTGATGGAAAAACTCGGCCTGCCGATCTCGCCCAAACAGCGCGGATATTTTCTTTCCGCCTCGTAACCCCGCCATGCTCTCGACTTTCGGCTACGGCCTGGGTGCCGCCTGCATCCGCGCAATGCTCGCCCCTTTCGTCCGCTGCCGCGTCCTCGGCCTGCACCACGTGCCGCGCAGCGGTGCCTGCATCCTCGCGCCCAACCACATCAGCCACTTCGATCCCCCGATGATCGGTATCAACGCACTCCGCCCGGTCGATTGGATGGCCATGCAGGAACTTTTCGTCAACCCCGTGCTCGGCGGCACGCTCCGCTGGATCGGCTCGTTTCCCGTCGGCCGCGGCACCCTCGACCGCGCCGCGGTCCGCACGGCCATCGGCCGGCTGAAGG
>JBGSSV010000139.1:0-18736 GCA_041736875.1 Chthoniobacterales bacterium
AGCCGCCCGCCGCGCCGCCCTCCAGGCCGGTTTGCTCCAAGCGCAAAAAAATCCGGCCGAGGCCGAACAGGTCCTGCGCACCTCCCTCGGCACGCTGCCCGCTGCTGAAACCAGCCGCCTGCGCCTCATGCTCGCCTCCCTCCTACTCGGTGCGGAAGGTGCCCCCGGCCGCGACGAGGCGCAGCGACTTCTCGAGGAGACGTCGCTTGATTCGGGCGAGGACGGCGCCTCGGCCTTGCGCGTGCTGGCCATGAGCCGGGCCGGTCTTTCGCCCGAGGCGCAGGCTGCGCTGACCGAAACCACCGAGCGTCTGCGTCAACATCCTGCATCCTCGCCGGCCGACGAAGTTTTCATTGCCCGCCTGACCATCTCCGCCGACCAAAGCCGCCGGGACGAGGCGGTCAAAACGCTCGTGAGCCGGCTGAAGGAGCGGGGCGCCAAGGTCGATGACCGGGTGGGCGCGGGGCGGTGGTTGATCGGACTGCAGGCCAACGAGGCCGCCCTGGAATTGATCGACACCGCAGATCCCCTCACCCACGCCGGCGCCCTCATGGTGCGGCTCGATGCCTTGAGCGGGCTCAACCGCTGGGACGAATGCAACCAACTCCTCGAAGCCACGCGCGGGGGCACGCTGCCCGACACCCTCTACTACTTGTTCCGCGCCCGCATGGCCGGTTCCCGCGGCGAGAAGGAAGCCGAGGACGCCGAGAAGCGCCAACTCCGCCAAGTCATGCAGTTCGCCGAATTGCCCCACGTGCTTTTTGTCGCCCGCTACGCCGAATCGGTCGGCTGGAAACCCGAAGCCTTCACCGCCTGGCGAATCCTCGCCACGGACAGCGGAGCGCAGGCTGACGCCCTACGCGGCCAACTCCGCAACCTCGCCGGGACCGCCTCTGCCACCGAGGGGGCTGAACTCGCCGGCACCCTGCTCGCGCTGCAACCGCAGGATCCGTCGGCCCGCTTGAGCGCCGCCTACTTCCGCCTGCTCGCTGGGCAGCAGGTTGACGAATCCGCCGCCACCGCCGAAGAACTCCTCGCTGCCGACCCCGCATCGGTCGACGTCCGCCGCGTCGCCGCCCTGGCCCGCCTGCGCAAGGGCGACGCTGCGGGGGGACTGGACATCTTTCCCGAGGACAACGGAGAAGCCCGCTGGCTGACGATCCACGCCGCCCTGCTCCAAGCCGCCGGAAAAACTTCTGCGGCCGAAAAACTCGCGCGCACCATCAACCGCCAAGACCTGACCCCCGAAGAGCAGGCCCTGCTCCGCGGCATCGTGCCATAGCCGCTGGCCCGGAGGCAGGCCGAAGTGGCTTGTCACGAGTCCACGCAAACAAAACCTCCCGCCGAGGCACAGGGGCGCGGAGGGAGATCAAGCCTATGGGCCAACAATCTCCGCGTCCCAGCGCCTCTGCGCGACTCCTCCCCGGTAGCATAGACGCTCAGAGGGCGCCACTACGTCTCCGCGAAGCCGGCGGACTTGGCGTGATAAAGCAAAAAGCCGCCGCAGCCTCGGGCAGAAGCGACGAGTTACGCGTCGGGGGGCGCTTGGCGGATGTCCTGCCATTCAAGCCTCAAGCTGAGGTCTCAGCCTTCATTTGGTTCGTGGTCAATCTATCAGGGATGGACAGTGTGCAGTTGCTTTTGGCCGAAAAGTGAGGGAACTTTCCTCAGCGGCTCAAGCCGCTTCAAACACCATCCTTTCCATGAACCCCTCCCTCCCCAACTCCTCCTCCATGCTTCCCACTTCATGCTCCCGGCCACGCGAACGCGCTGCCTTCACGCTCATCGAGCTTCTCGTCGTCATTTCGATCATCGCCATCCTCGCCGGCCTCGCCTTCCCCGCCGTGCAGGGTGCGCTGGGTCAAGGCAAGAAGGCGCAGGCGCGCAATGACGTGAACCAGATCGCCATGGCCTTCAAGGCGTTTCAGCTCGAATACGGTCGGCTGCCGGGCACAGCAACCGCCGATGGGAGCGCCCCGGGCGATTGGATCACCACCCTGACCAGTTCAAACACACTGAACCCCCGCGGCATCGTCTTCTTCGAGCCCAAAGTCGCCAAGGGCGGCAAAGGCGGGTTGGACGGAACGGATTACAAGGACCCGTGGGGTGGGGTTTATCAGGTCACGCTGGATTACAATTACGACAACAAGATCGCGGCCAACAACCAGACCAATTTCACCACGGCGATTGTTCAATCGGGCGGGCCGGACACGAACATGACTTCGACGAACGACAACATCTCGAACATCAAGTAGGCCGCGCAGGCCGCAGGATCGTGGTTTAACCCTCTGACCGCCGCCGGAGGATCTCCGCGGCGAAGGGGTCGCCATCGGCGGCCAACTCTTTGAGGAACCCCCGACCCAAGTCCTGCACGGCCGGGTCGGCATGATCCATGGCCTGCTCCGCGACCCGCGGGGTCAGGAACCGCGCCAGCATTGCCTCGGCCTCCAACCGTGAAGCCAGCGGCAAGCGGGAGAGGTAATCGGCCTCGGCCTTGCGTTCCAGAAACGTGATGTCATCGAGGTCCTTGTCCCGTCCAGTCAATTGCTTCGTGACCAACAGATCAATCACATCGGGCAAGCGGGTGCCGTCCTCCAGCGGCTTCGCCCGCGCCCAGACCTCGTCGAAACTGTCCACTTCGAGTTGGTTGGGCTCGCGAAAAATATCGAGAGGCTGGTTTAGGCCGGTGACGCGCACAACTTTGTCACGCACAATGACGGCAGGAAGTTCCCCCGGGCCGACCGACCGCCAACTCCCGAGGCAAACGACCTTGGCCTGAGGCGAGAGGGCGATCATCTCCTCCACCGCGGCACACCAAACGGGGAGAGGCAGAATCGGGTCGAGCCAAACATCGCTGTCGTAGGTGGACCTGCTATGCCCATGGCTTATCACGGCCAAGCCGCCAAGCATGATGACCCGGTGGCGTCGGGCCAACGACTCCGTCAGCTCTGCGGCGGTAGCTTGATTCCCCATTGTTCAGCGGTCTCCTTGATTCGATCGGAAATCCACATCGCATCCGCCATCGACCGCACGCCGCCGGGCAGCCAAGGCTCGGAGTTGTCGGGGATGGGCGTCTTCGCCGGGTCGGGGCCGGGCAGCCTCCCCTGGCGCCGACGCATGATGGCGCGCGACTTCTCCATCGAGTAGAGCCACTTCTGACGCTCGACGTCGGGGCGATACTGTTTCATGGCGACATGGTAGGTCTGACCGCCCAAACGGGCAAGTGCCCGGAGTTCTTCAACCACGAGCCGAGTCCGCGAGAAGGCCCTTAGGCAACCACACGAATTTTCCCGGCGCTCCGGCCCCTCTCCTTTCGTGCCCCTTCGTGTGGCTCGTGGTTAAACCCTCGGCCGGCTGGAAAAGAGAACCCCGCGCCGTGGCGCGGGGTTCCTTGGATTCTAGCGGCCTGGATTACGGCTGCAGGATCGCGTCGAGGCGGAGGAACAGGCGGTTGTTCGTGCCGCGGTCGATGCTGAAGATCTGCCGCTCGGTGCCCGCCGGGACGCCAACCTGGTTGGTCGAGGCCGTCTGCGTGACTCCGTTGGTGCTCCAGGGGCCGACGCTCAGGTTCGTGATGCCCTCGCCGAAGACATCGAGGCTCGGATCATTCGTCCGCACAATGGCCGTGATCGACAGGTTGCTGCTGGTCACCGCGGTCTGCGACGCAATGCCGTCATCCGCCGTCGGGCTGGTTGCCCCGCCGATGGCGTATTTCAGGACGTTGGCCGAGTTGGTCGGTCCGCCCGCCACCCAGGAGGTGAAACCGCCGCCACCGCTGCTGACTGTGCCGGTCACGGCGATGTTCTGGTCGGTGGCTCCGGCGCTCGCGAGGTTGACTTGGCCGGCGGGGTTGCCGATCGGCGCGGTGGCCGCGATGCGCACATACACCGGCGTGGAGGAGACCGTGCCGCCGCTCGGCGTGAGGACGACCGAGGAGCTGAACGTCGAATCGTCGAGCGAGACCTCGTAGTCCGTCGGGGCCGTGACCGTGATGTCATCCACCAAGTCGGTGCCACTGGCATTGAAGCTCTGCGAGGCCGAGGCATTGCCCACGGTCGTGCTGAAGTTCGTCAGGCTGCCGACGATCCCGATGGTCGGCGCACCAGCCGCGTTGGTCGCCACGCGGACCGACGTCATGCCGATCATGCGGGAGGAACCGGCTCCGGCTCCGCGGTCCGAGGACCAGGAGATGACGATGTTGCTGCCGTTCGGGATGCTGAGGCCGGTCACCTCGGTCGAGAGGAAGGCGTTGGTGCCGCCCGCGGTCGAGTAGGCCAGCGAGGCGTTGGTCTGCCCGTCCACCACCACAGTCCACTCGGGGAAGCGGGTGTTGTTGGTCGGGTTCAAGGTGTTCACCTCGCCGACGTAGGAGACGAACAGGTTGGTCAGCGTTCCCCCGGTGTTGTTGACCAAGGTCAGACGGTTGCTGAGAATGCCGGTCGAGCTGGTGTGGAGGTAGCCAAGGATGCCCGGGATGTTGGTGCGGCCGTAGAAGCCTGCGGACACAGCGTTCGTGCTGTTCCAGTCACCCGCGTAGTTGTTGACGTTGCTGGTCGAGAGGCAGCGCCAGCCGTTCGGGAAGAACGTGTTGGTCAGACCGTCGAAGCTCTGGGTGTAAACACCGCCGAACGCCGGGTTGGGGGCGAGCGTGTTGAAGGTCGTCCCGGCGCTGTAATTCGTGCCCTGCGCGTTGATGGCGAAGGACTTGACCGTGTAGGCCGTGCTGGCCAACAGGCCGCTGATCGTGTTGGTGAAGGCCGAGACGTCCGGCGGATCGTTGGTGATGGCCGTCGTGTTCGGGCCGCCGATGACCGGGTTCGTGTTGAAGAAGCTCTCGGAATAGACGAAGCCGCGCGCGGTGAGGGTCGAGCCGCCCTCGGAGACCACCGAAGAGGCGACCTCGGATTGCGATTCGGTAAGAGCGAACTGGTTGACGGTGACGGCGGCAAGCGAAGGCGTGGCCAAGTTCGTCGAGGCCGTCAGACTCAGGTCGTCAATGGCGAGACCAGCGTCACTGCCGGCGGCGTCGAAGTCCTGCCAGCGGACGAACATCGTCTGCCCGGGTGTCAGAGTCACCGGGATGACAACGTTGCTCAGCAGGACTTGGTTCGTCGGATCGTTGCCATCGAGGGCACCATTGACAGCAACCGGAGCCGGACCGACCACGTTCGCTGCGGGCAGGGCGGCCGCGCCAGCCGCGGAGATGAAGTTGTTGTTGTTGAAGGTCACCCCGTCAACGACCGCGTAGCCGAAGGTCAGGACGTTCTGCGTTGTTGTGGAACTGCGCCAGAACTTGCCGGTCAGGTTGATGATGATCTGATTGATCGTGACGCCGGTGTTGTTCTGGAGGAGGGCGCCGAAGCCGGGCGTGACGCTGCCGGAAGCGAGCCCACCGAGCGAGCGGTTGGCGTCCGAGGTGGTGCCGTAGTTGTAGACTTGGCCGCTGTTGGCACTGCCGTCGTTGACGGCAATGCTTGAGTTCGTCGTGGCCGACCCGGCCAGCTTGGCCGCATACCAGCCGTTGAGGTTGGTGCTGACCACGTCGCCAAGGCCGGTTTGCACGCCGTTGGTGGGCGAGATGACATTAGTGAAAGTCGTTGTCCCGAGGATGTCGAAGTCCTGCGTGTAGCTGTTGGTCGCGAGCGAGGTCAGCGGAATCGCGACCGCGTCCACGTTGACCACCGTGATGGTGCCGGGCGCAGGCGCGTAGCCTGTGGCCGCCGGAGTCACGGTCACGTTAGTGCTGGCATCGATGACGCTGTCCAGCGGCGCGCTGAAGTTGAAGAACGAGTTCGTGGTCGCCGCAAAAATTGTGACCGGCGTCTCCACCGTCAGGTCGTTGGTGCTGGAACTGGTCAGAGTGACTTCAAGGTCCGTCAAGGGCGCCTCATTGACCGTAACCTCGCCGGTGCCGCTTCCACCTTCGATGACCGACGCTGGCAGGATCACAGAGACCGTCGGAATGATGAAACTGTTCGAGCTGGCTCCGGTGCCGTCAGGTGTCGAGACCGAGATGGGGCCGCTAAGGGCTCCCACGGGCACCGTGGCGCTGAGATTCGTGGATGTGACGTTGGAGAAGGTTGCTGCCACACCATTGAAAGCCACGTTCGTCGTGCCGGTGAAATTGGAGCCGCCGATGGTCACGGCCGTTCCGATCGGCCCGCTGGCCGGGGTGAAGTCGGTCACGACCGGTGCGGAGGCCGAGGCGTTGCTCACGGTCCCGCTGACCACAATGTCATTTCCGGTGCCGTCCCCGGGGCCGCCCGACCCGCCGACGGCTTCTGCGTAGGAATAGAGGCGGTAGGTCACGGGAATGGCGCTGTCTGCCTGGGTGACGTTCCACGTGAAGGTCTGGGTGGAGGTGTTGTCCGTGACCGACTTGATGCCGTCGATGTCGGTTGAATAGGCGCTCGCTGAGCTCCGCAAGGCGATGGCGGTATTGCCGGTGGCCGATCGCTGCCATTGCACGACGATGGTTGAAACAGAAAATTTCTTGCCGACGTTGGGCGTGATGGTGAACTCCATGTAGTTGTTGCCCACAACCGCGTTGGGGATCGAGGTCAGAGCCCAAGTAGTGGCATTGAAGCGGCCGGCGTTGCCGGACGCCGTCAAACCGGCTCCGCGGGAAATGGTGGCCGCCGAGAGTCCAGCGTCGTTGAAGTTTGAGGGAGCCGTGGCTTCGCTGCCGGCGAGCGCGGCGAAGTCAAAAGTGATGATGTCCTGCGCCTTGGCCGGGGCGATGGAAGCGGCGCAAGCGGCGATGGCGAGGGTGAGCGAGAGGGCGAGCGAGCGGAAGCGGGGATGGGTATTCATAAGGATCGTTATTTGTTTACAGGGGCGATGGATTTGGCGGTCAAATGACTGTCGCAAGGTGGCTGCTTTCGGCCAGCCCGGCAACCGTTTCCTGCCATTGTGACGGAATTGTTGCGCCGGACAGTGAAGGGTGGCTGGCTGAGGGTGTGGCTGGGCGGGGCATGGAAGGACTTAAAGATCAAAGCAATATCCGTGCCAGTTTGGGTGGTGGCGCGCTTTGCAGCGTGCCTGCACGTGTGGGCCGGGGGCGCCCCAACTCTTGCCAGGGTTGTTGCCGGACGGACGAGAGGCTTGCCGCGCCGTAGTCCGGCGAAGGCGGGGCCGCTCGTCCCTACCTTGGGTCAGTTAGCTGGGGCCGGGGTTGCCGGGGCCGGGGGGGCTTGCAGAGTGCTGAGCTGTTGCTTCAAGTCCCGCCGGATGGCATCGGCATTGGGGAGTTTGTTTGGTCCCGCTTGGATCTTCTCGAGGTCGGCGAGGGCCTCCTTGAGATAAGTGAGGCTGCGGTTCCTGCTCCGCTCTGCCTCTTTCTGAATGTCGCTGGCGCTGGGCTGGGTGATGGGGACGGAGGCGGCGGCCAGTTCCTCAGCGCTAGCTGACACGAATCCGCCGGGGAGAACTCTCACATCCGGCCGGCCACGATAATCGGGGGCGATGAGCAGATACCCGCTCCCGGCTTGGGAAAAGTCGAAGGCGGTAGATGTCTGGAAAGGAGGCCCGCCGGCAGGATCCTGGACTTTGGCCCGGATATCGACCGCTTTTGCGGGAACTTGCAGCTCCTGGACAGCCGTTGCCGGGACGGCGGCACCCTCTGCTTCGCCTGTGGTCACGACCGACTGGCGGCCCGGAACGAAGTTGAGCACGCGCATGAGGCGGGAGGAAGCCGACGAGTCGTCTGCGAATAGCTTGGTCTGCCAGGCGCGGTCGCCCCCCTGCCAAGCGACAATCGTGAAGGCACGGTTGGGGGTGAGGCGCAGCGGGCCGGTGGCTACGGCCTTGTCCCCGGCGAGGATTTCATAGGCTCCATCGCCCGCGGGGAAATCCTGGTAACCTGCGTCGGCTTGGCTGCGTCCGGCTGGCGCGGAGGTGATCACCACGGGGGCGTCCATGCCTTGGACCTGGCCGCGGGCCACGACAGCCTCAGAGGAACTGTCGGAGGGGAAAACAAACACCCTCAGCTGGGCCTTGGGCTTTTCCTTGCCCGGCGGGGCGGCCACCTCCGGGCTGGATTGCGCCAGAGATGCGGCGATCGGGAGAAAGAACGCGATGACGCGAGCCGAGCGAAAAAGGGTCTTTATCATGGAGCAGTTAGACAGGTATCAGCCGCGGAAATCAACTCGAGAGGCTAATCGTAGGTCGAGGAGATGACGCGCGTGGTGTAGTTGGTCGGGGGCGAGAAACGTTGGTTCACGCCCGCGACGCTGGCCGGATTGAAGGCGTCGTTGGTCGCGGCGGCGGAGATGAACTGGGGGGTCATTTCGAAGGTGCTCTTCAGACTCGCCGTGCCGAGAACATTGGTTGCCAGCGGGGCTCCGCTCGCGTTGGTCGGGATCTGCAAGGCTTGGCCGATGGCGTAGACGGTGAAGACGCTGCCGCGGGTGGTGATCATTTCGATTGAACGGCGGACGAGTTCCTCGCGGCCGCGGTCGAAGGCGTTGGACATGACCGCGCCAGATGCGAGTGAGCCGGAGGCCGCGGAATTCAGCACGGACAATTCGGAAAGCTCGCCGCGTTCCCAAAAAGGATTGAGGGCATTGGTCAGACCGGCGGCGGAACCGTTGGTGAGACGAGCGATCACATTGGTAACCACGTTGGTCACATTAGCCGGCCGCCCGGCGATGCTCGTGGCGCCCTCGGCGCTGGCGGGCAGGAAGGTCAGCCCGAAAAGGGCGGCGCGCAGGGCGGCCCCATTGTCGCGGAGCGCGCCATTCGGGTTGATCAGACCGGGAATGGCCACGTTCGTGTTCGTGGTGACCGTAAAGATGTCGGCCAAACGCCACGAAGTCCAGGTGCGGCTGGCGTTGGTCTGGCTGCCGGTAGACCAAGCCATCCGCCACGGGGCGGCCGCGTTGGTCAACTCGGGCTGCCCGATCCGGAGGGTGCGCCCGCCGCCCCGCGCCCGCGCGATGTTGTTGGTGGAGGCCCGGGCCGGATCGGTAATGTGGCCGAGCTCGCCGATGCTTTGCATCGAGGCGTTGCGCACAAAGAGCGGCGCATTATTCGGATTGAGTTGCCAAGCCGTGCTATCTGTCCAATTCGTCGCGAACACATAGTTGGTATTCAGGCTGCCCACACTAGCGGCCCCAGGAAAGACATCGGTCCCGGTCCTCGGGAAGGACGTCCAAAATCGGCTCTGATCCGGATTCCCTCCATTATCGAAGTTGAAGAATTCCAACTGTTCGTTCAGGGCTCTTGGATCGCCCTCCGTGGCGGAGGGTCGGGCATTGGCGTCGCTGCTGTTGCCTCGAAGACTTGCCACCCGGGCGTTGTCGTTGTTGCCATCACCGATGGTCATCATGCCGTTGCGGATCCACCCGAGGCCGATCCTGAGCGGCAGGCCGCTGACGTTGGGATCGGTCTGGGCGTTGAAAGGCAGGCCGACAAAGCTCTCGAGGATTCCCGCGTCGTTTCCGATGAGAATAGATCCCTTGGTTTGGGGACCGGGTTTCATGGCAACTTGAAAAAGACGGTTGAAGTTGGGGCTGGGCGTAGCCAGCTTGTCCCCTACCGGATCGTAAGTTTGGACGGCGATACCCGTGGTGGTCCCAGTGAACTTGCGGTCGTTGGTGGCAACCGGCAGGTAAACAACATTCGCCCGATTGGTGAGGATGCCACCGGAGCTGTTACCGGCTGAATGGCTGTCTTCGCCGAACGCGGCGGTGGTTAGCACGGTGATCTGGCCGGCGGGAAAAGTTGCGTTCAAGGGGATGTTCGTTATGGATCGCTCGCTTGCGAGCGGGTCACTTGAGCCCGGACCGTCGAAGGCCGGCAGCTTGTCAAGCGTGACGAAGGCATTGCTCACGGTGATATCCCGGGTGCCGGGGTTGTAGAATTCAAAGTAATAATCCAGCCAGATTTCATAGTTTGCCGACGTGGGGTTGGCGGCTGGGTTGGTGGCGTTGTTCACAAACCCAAAATTGCTGCGGCTATCGGGGCCGTTGGTCCAAGACATCCGCCAGACTCTTGCGTGCATGGCCCACTCCTGCAGACGCGGGAAGTTCTCCACGCCGAAGGCGGCCACCGAGTTGGTGCCGTCAGGGCTGTTCCCAGTAGAATAGATAGCGTCCGTCGGACGACCGGTGCGGAGAGTGAATGGGGGGACGTTGGTTGCATCGTTGTTGATGATGGTCGGCTGGTCATCGCTGTCGAGGTAGTCGTAAATGTTGGCCGCGATTTTTTGCAGGTAGATGTTGGCGTGGTCGGCCGTCACCGCGCTGGTGTTGTTGATGTTGGGGACGTTGAGGGGGGGCAGCCGGTAGAAGCGCTGGCCGAAGAGCGGGGCGGCGTTGGTGTTGGTGATGGCGAGGAGGAGACGATTGAGAGCGGTGCGCTTGAGGGCGTCGGTCGTCACGCCATTGGTGAGGGTGTTGAGATTGAAACGTTTGAAGCCACCACGCGTCAGGTCGAGGCCGGCGGAGTTGGCCGTGGTGAGGAAACGGAATTCGGCCGCAGAGGTGGTGCTGGACAGCCCGGCGGCGATGGCGGCGGACCCGGCCGTGGGGAAGAACTTGGCGTTGGTTCCGCGGTCGGCAACCACGGCGGTGGCGTTGGCTTGGCGCAGGGCCGCATTGGGGGAACTCTGCCAAGAGCCGTCGAGGCGGACGTCGTTGGGACCGACGTTGGTTCCCTGAGCCCGCGCGCCATTGGTGCCGGTGTTGACATTGACCTTGAAGCTCTCGTCTTCGATCCAGTAGGCGTAGCGGGCGACAGCCGGATTGGTCGCGTTGGTCGGTCCGGGACTGGCGCCGATGTAGACCCACTGGGCCGCGGCCACCGGGGCACCGGCATTGGTCATGGAACGCTCGCCAATGAAGGCCTCAGGCCGGCTGGCGTTGGTGGCGTTGAGATTGACCATGAGCGGGTTGGTCGTGGCGAAGGTCAACCCGTTGGTCGTAGCGATGAAGGCGTCCACGGGTATGCCATCGGAGTTGGTCCGGGAGACGAGGGGAAAACCGACGAAGGCCACTTCGCTGCCGAATTGGCCGGGCCGCGCGGGATTGGTCGGTTGGGTGACATTGCTCCGCGCGTAAAGCACGGTGGCCTCATTGTTCGTGCCGTTGACCGATCCGCCTCCGATGTTCTGCCACACCGTGACCGAGTCGGGGAAGCGGGTGACCAGGCGGGCCAACTCACCCCGGGCCACGGCCGCGCCTGCATCGGCGGCCAACTGCGCCCGGTAAGATCCGGAGGCGCTGCGCGAGGAGAGTTGGTCCATCGAGGTGCTCTGCATGAAGGCCACCGCCACCACGGCAAGCACGGTGAGGACAATGAGGGTCGTGACCAGCACGGCGCCCTGCGATTCCCGGCGGTGGGGGTGGGTTTTCATCAGGGTTTGGGCAGGGCCACGCGGAAGCCGAAGTATCCGACCGTGCGCAACTGTTTGTTGGTGATGTCGAGGGTCCGGACGGTTTCTTCGTCCGCCGTGGAGATGGTCACATCGATGATGGCCGGGCGCTGGTTGGCTGCAACGGGCAGGCTGTTCGACCCGAGGGCATGGAAGAACGCGTTGTTGATGTCGTTGTTGTAGAAGATGGCACGGCGGTTCGGAACGACATTGGCGGCGAGGACCTGCGCATTGCCGACGACGGGGGCCGGCAGGCTGCCGCCCTTGACCGCGGCATAAGTCTCCGCGCTGCCGACGAAGTTGCGGGTCAGAGCCATGAAGTTGGTGCTACCGGTCGAGTTCGTGTCCCTCTCGACTTTGTATTCCACGAAGCAGAGGTCGCCCACATCACCGGAACCGGTCTGGTAGCCTGTGGGCCGGAGGGTGAGAAATCCGAGGGAATTCGAAGTGACCTGGGGCCAGAGGGCGGAGTTTGCCGGGACCACGGCATTGGCCAGGTCCTGGGCGAGCAGCATGTTGGCCGAACGCCCCTCGCGGTCGGCCGAGATGTTGCTCTCCGTCGTGCGCCAAAGCGAGAGCGAGGTGCCGAGGGTGGAGAGCAGGATGAACATGACGATGCTGAGCACCGCCGAGGAAACAAGAACCTCGATGAGGGTGAAGGCGGCCGCGGACCGGCCGCGGTGGCGGGAACCGATGCTTGGCGGGACAGCCCGCAGGCCAAGAAGTGACGAGTGACGAGAGGAGTGCGCAGACACGCCGCAGCGAACGGCCGATGAGCAGCGGCGGGGATGAATGCGGGGCGCCTTCATGGGAACGGCCGGTAGGTGGTGAAGGTGACAACGCGGGAATTGGTCAGCGGCAGGGAAGCCGGCGAGCGCACTTGGATGGTGATTTGGGCCAGGTTGGTCAGGTTGTTCGTCGTGGCCGTGACGCGAGCGAGGGAGGTGATCTCGTTGGCGGCGGAAGCGGCGATTTGTGCGTCCGCGCCGCCAGCATTCGTCCATGATGCGTTCGGGTTGTCTTTGTAATAATAGTAGGGAAAGGTCGTGCGAGACGCGTAACCCAGAACGATGGGACTGTTGGTATTGAGAATGTTCGTGGTGGTGGTCGCAGGGTTGCCGATATAGGCACCCGTGGGCACCGTGACGTTGCTCAGCGAAGGAGCGGTATCGATCGCCGCCATGATTTGTTGCGCGATCATGACCGACCGCGTGTCGAGGGCGGACTCGGAGCGGATGCGCAGGGCGGCGGGAAACAGACCGACGATGCCGACGATGACAAAAGCAAAAATGCCGATGGCGATGACGACCTCGACGAGGCTGAATCCGCCGCTGGCGGATGCAGAGTGATAGGTGGCAACCGGCAAGTGACGAGCAGGCTCCCGGCGCTCCACGCTCCCTGCTCCCCGCTCCACGCTTCTTTTCGTTTTCATTGGTCGAGGACTCCGTCGGTGATTTTGACGCGGCCGGTCAGCGGAAGAACCTTGAGCGCGGTGTAATTGTTGGCACTCCCGCGGAAGGCAACGCTGGATCCATCAACTGTCCCCTCCCCGATCCGCACCTCCAAGGGCGACTCAGGCTTGAGCTTGCCGTAGCGGTCGAACTGCACCATGGCCACGCTGGCCACCAGATTGGTGCCGAGCTTCGGCAGGTTGGGCACGGTCAACGCAGCGGTCGGCACGGTGGCGGGATCGACAAACACGCCCTGCGGATAGCGCAGCCAGCGGCTGAGGACCGAGTAGAGAGCCCCGCCGTTGGTCATGCGCTCGTCGGCCCGCGTCTCACGGAAGATGATGACCGAGTTGAACCCGGTCTCCTTGTCGCTCAAGCTGGTGGGGAACCCGACATAAGCCGAGACCCCATGCTGCAAGGCCGCAAGCCGGGCCTGCTCCATCGCCCCGGCCAGCACATTGGCCCCGCCGCGCCGCCCGGCAATGCCAAAAAGCCCCTGCAGCGCCGGCAGCGTCAAGGCGGTCAGCATGGCGATGATCGCAATGACGATGAGCATTTCGATGAGCGTGAACGCGGAGCGTTCGCGCAGCGGGGAGCAGGGGGCACGGAGAGGAGTTGGCCCGCGGCGAGAGCGATAGTCCCGTCGACCGACTGACGACTGCGAACGGACAACTGTAAGTTCCGCGTTCAATTTTTCACCCAATCACGTTGGTTGGTTTTTCCCCCGGCGGTGGACCAAAGATCGAAAAAGCCGACGTTGTTCGTAGGATTCGTCGAGTTGTAATTGTAGGCAGTGCCCCACGGATCCATGAAGGGACCGGTGGCGAGGTTGGTGGTGATGTTCGGGGTTGGCTCGAAGTAGACTTTGTTCGTGTTGATCGTCCCTGAGCCCACCAACTCCCGGTAGAGAGAAGTCTGGTTCGAAGGATAAATGCCGAAATCCAGCTTGTAGCTGTCAATGGCCGCGGAAAGTGCCGCCACCTCCGCCTTAGCGCGGGATTCCGCGCCTTTTCGGTTGACGTAGCCAAGCGTTGAAAGGGTGAGCCCCGCAAGAATCGCGATGATCGCGATGACCACCAAAAGTTCGATGAGGGTGAAGGCCGCCGCGGGGCGGCAGTGAAAAGTGAAAGGTGACAGGTGACGAGAAGATAGCCGGGAGCGGGGAACAGAGAGCTTGGAGAGGGGCGAGCCGGGCGCCCGCCGACTTGTCACTTGCCACTCGTCACTTTTCACAGGATCGAAGCTCTTCATGTAATCACAATGTAAACACATCCAGCCTAAGTCAACTGGTTTTTTGCTGAACCGCCCCGCCCCCCCCGGAGGATAAACCACGAAAAACACGAAGGCTCACGAAAACGGGGCCGAAGAGCCGGACCGCAGTTTCGGGCCTTGAAGCCAGTTCCGTCGTGGGCGGAACGCTCCCGGTTCGGCTTCGTGAAGCCTCGTGTGGTTCGTGGTTAAATTCCTCTGCGTCGTTTTGGCTGAACAAGCACCCGGCAGTCGCCGCGGCGACCGCGCTCCCGTGACCATGCCCTGGGTTTACAAAAAAGCGATTGCCCTGGGGCGGAATCGGGCTAGTTTTAGCACAAGTCTCAATCCTACCCCCCCAATGAAAACACGCTCCCTCCTCGTGCGCGCCTTCGCGCTTTCCATCGCCGCCACCCTCTCGCTGGCCACGCTCCACGCTCAGCCGACGATTTATTCCGACACGGTCGGGGACATCGATCCCGGTATCAGCACGGGTGGCGGAACTCTCGACATCATCAAGATGGAGGTATCGGACACAACGACCGACGTGATTTTCAACCTCACGGTCAACGGAAGCGTCGGCGCCGTCAATTGGGGGAAGTTCATGGTTGGCGTAGCCAACATGAAAGACGCGGGGAGCAAGACGAACAACGGCTGGGCTCGTCCGATCTTCATGAACGCCGGCCCCACCAACGGCATGACCCATTGGATCGGTTCCTGGGTGGATGGTGGCCCGGCTGGAGGCGCCCAGTTCTACACCTACAACGGGACGAATTGGGGGTCCGCTGCGGCCCTGCCTGCCTTCAACTTCGCGACCAACACCAACGGCACATCCACCATCAGCTACACCGTGAGCAAAGCCAGCCTGGGGACGACCAATCTTGGTGATGTGATCAATTTTGACGCCTATTCCTCCGGCGGCGGCGGCACCGACAGTGCCGTTGATTCGCTGGCCAACCCGAACATCTCCATCACGGCATGGTCCGGACCCTACACCTCGGGCGGCACCAACCCGATTTCATCCTACACCTTGGCCAACTCAGCCATCTCCATCACCAACACTGTGACCTTCACCGTGGACATGAACGTGCAAGAGGCCATCACCAACTTCAATCCGATGCTCGACATCGTCAGCGTGGCGGGTGCCTGGAATGGCTTCGCGCCGGGGGATTTGGCCTACGAGCTCGTCGAAGTCGGCATGAGTGGCATTTACGAGGGCACCTTCCCAATCCCCGGGTTCTACGGGACCTCCGTTCCCTACAAATTCGCCATCAATGCGAACTTGGAGACCAGCCCGGACCGCACTTTCGCCGTCGGGACCAACACCACCCCGCCTCCCCTTGTGCTCCCCAGCGTTTTCTACAACAACGTCCAGGGCTTTCGCGACGTGACCTTCTCCGTGGACATGTCCGTGCAGGAGACACTCGGCAATTACAATGGCACGAACGACGTGCTCGTTGTCGGTGCCTTCAATAACTGGGACACCACCGGGGCTTCCGGCAACATCCTGACTCCCGGTTCGAACAGCGTCTTCACCGGCACGATTTCGAACATCGGGGGTCTGGATGGGCAGAACTTCCCCTACAAGTTCTACAGCGCCGGCATGCCCAACAGCGGCTACGAGAATGACCCGAATCGCCAACTGGTGTTCCAGTTGAACACGAACGGCAGCCCCACGCCCGCCCAAGTTGAGCCGCTCGTCTTCTGGAACAACCAGACCAACGTGCCGGCGAACCGGCCGGTTTCTTTCTCGGTGGACATGACCGTGCAGGTGGCCCAAGGCAATTTCGACACCAACGCGGGCGTGGTCCGCGTGATCGGCAATTTCAACGGCCAGAATTACGAGACCGGGAACACCAATTACAACCTGACCAATGCGGGCGGCAACATTTACGCCGGCGAGTTCTCGGTCACGGGCGACCCCGGGATCACCAACCAATACAAGTTCTACACCCCGAACCACCCGCCGATGGGGAACAACGGCTACGAAATCGTCAACCCGAACGACATCTTCGAAAACCGCACGTGGGTGCTCGGACCGTCGAACGTGGTGCAAAACCTGCCTCTCGTGTTCTGGAGCAACGACAACGGAGGCGCGACCTTCACGAGCTGGTCGCAGGGCGCGCCACCGAACTCGACCAACCTCGGCCTCTACGCCATCGGCGGCGCCAGCAGCCCGACCGCGACCAACGGCATCCCGTCCGTCACCACCTTGACCACCAACATGCTCTCGATCACCGCGATCGTCCGCACGAACAACCCAGCCCTCACGGTCATCGGCCGGACCACGACCGATCTGGCCCTCGGGCCCTGGACGACGAACGGGGTGACCCAGACGAATGACGTTGATCAGTCCGGCGTGCCCTTCGGCACAGCCCGGCAGATCTTCAGCGTCCCGCGGACGAACAGCAACCAGTTCCTCGGCATCCAGTCCACCCTGGCACCGTAAACTTCCCTCCCCCAACACCAAAGACCCGCGCCCTCACCGACGCGGGTCTTTTTTCGGTGGATCGCGATGTCGCTATGGCGGTGCGAGCTTCCCGCGCTTCGCGCGGGGTCGTCAGATGTCGGACGGGGGGCGTCCCTACCTTTTCCTGTAGCGTCGGTCTACGACCGTCGGTGCAAAGGGCAGCGACACTCATAGAGCGACGCTACAGGCCTCGTCACAAGCCACTCGTCCCCCCACCTACCGCCCGGCCGGCGAGAATTTGGCAGCAGGATCGTCATCCGGCATGGCGGTGAGATCGACGGTGATCGGGAAGTGGTCGGAGTAGCGCTTGCGCCACGCGTCGCGATCGCGCAGGCCTTCGTGGTTGTGAATCTCAAAGGTGCCGGGTTTGACTTCGGCAAAGGCGGTCAGCGGGACGATTTGGTCGATCTGCTGGTTGAAGTGAATGATCGTGGTCCCCGCCCCCGGTTTGGTCAGGTAGGTCGCCAAACGCTGGGCCGTGAAGGCCTCGGCCTCGGGGAAGTTTGTCCCGGAGTTGAAGTCACCCAGCACGACCACGTCGCGATCTTCGTTTTCCCGGGTGCAGAGGTCGTCGAGATACCGCCGCAACTCGGTCATCTCGATCAGACGTTTGCGATTGGATTCCGCATCGCGTCCGGCCTTGAAGTGAACCCCAACCAGCCGGAAATCAGGTCCGCCGGCTCGGTCGCGAAGACACACCGTGACCGGAAGGCGATGAAAAATCGGCAGGCCGTCAAGCTTGCGTGGAAGATGCTTCAGCTCTCCACCCGAGACCAAATCGAGCCGACGGTCATCCCAGATCACTGCCACCGCCTGTTCGGCCCCGCCTGGATTTCCGCCCGTCTTGCTCGACCCGACCTCGCATTTCCATTCGGGTCCGAGCCGCCCGCAAAGGTCTTGCACCGGGGCTGCGCCATCGACCTCCGTGAGGACAAGGGCATCGACCTCAAGTTTGCGGATGTATCCCGCGATGGCGTCCACATCCTCCGACGTGCGCGGCGGGTCGCGGCGGCTGCCGAAAAACTCGAGGTTCCAGGCACCGACTCGCAAGGGTCCGCTAGCCGCTGGCCCCGGGGCGAACGGAGCAGGCGCCGCGGGAGATGCTGTGGCCCCTTGTCGCGCCAGCGTTTTCCCGAACGCCTCGGCCCGGGCGCGGAGTTCTTCCTCGCGGCGGGCGGCGGCGACGCGCCCCTCCGCCAGGAGCCGTTGGGCTGCCTCGTATTCGGCCAGTCGGTTCTCGCGCAGGGCATCCGCCAGATCCATGTTGCGGGTGAACCACGATTTGGGCGCACGGCCTTCGACGGTCCCATGGGCGACAACGAAGTAGCCGGCCTCCGGCCGCACCAGGCGCACTTCGAGGCCGGGCGTGAACGCATGCAGACCGCCCTCCACCGGAGCGGTGAAACGCTTGACCACGTAGAGCACGCCCTCCGGCGCTGTGCGCGAAGTCGGGGTGGACTCCGGGGTTGGAGCCGGGGTTGGAGCAGGCGTCGGCGCCGGCGTGGCCTCGACCACGACCGGTGAAGAAACCGGGGGCGGCGGCTGACCGTATTCTCGCCAGGCGAAATACCCGCCGACGCCCAGCAGCACGACGAGAAACAGGACCAGAAAATGCTTCATCGTTTGGGGCGTGTGAAATTTGGTGCGCTATCGGGCAGGGGCTTTTTCCCACCGAAAAATTCCCGCATGCTTTCGAAAAGTTGACCCGGGGAAGAGTGCCGGCGGAGGGGGTCGAACCCACACTCCCTTGCGGGAAACAGATTTTGAGTCTGTCGCGTCTGCCAATTTCGCCACGCCGGCTGAGAAGCGGAACTATAGACGAATCAACGCCCGGGTAAAGGATGCGCGGCGCAGGCCCTGGAAGGTTTCACGCCAAGGACGCGAAGGGCGCGAAGAAATCTGGTGGACCCGGGTCAGGGCGCGGGGGGCAGACGGTCCAGGCGCTGGTTGATCTCCCGAAGTTGCCCTTCAATCTGCGAGTTGCGGGCCTTGAGCCCGGCGATCTCGGCATCGCGCTCCTTGAGTTCCTCGACCAAGCCTTGAATCGCCGCCAGCGTGACGCCATCGGTGTCCAGCGTGGTGATGGTTTTGTCATCATCGCCGCCCAACCCGAAGGCCGCGTGGAAGTCCTGGGCCATCGGGCCGATGTAGGTGCGGCGGGGGTCGTGTTTGTATTGCCACGAGGTGACCGGC
>JBGSSV010000183.1:0-4347 GCA_041736875.1 Chthoniobacterales bacterium
GCGCGCGAGCTGCGGAGCGCAGCGGTCGAGTTGGCGGCCGCGGGCCGCGAGGCCGCGGTCATCTTGGTCGCGAGGAAAAAGCTCGCCGGTCTCATGGCCTTGTTTCCCGACCGCTCGATGGCCGCCGAGTTCCAGCCTTACGGCCGGATCATGTGCGAGCGGGGACGAGCGCTCTTCGCCGCATGGTATGAATTTTTCCCGCGTTCGGCCGAGGGCCGGGGCGACCGCGGCTCGACCTTCCGCGACTGCCTCGGGCGCCTCGACGATGCGCAGGCCATGGGCTTCGACGTCATTTATTTTCCGCCCATCCATCCGATCGGTGCGACCAAGCGCAAGGGGCGCAACAACTCGCTCGAGTCCGGCCCGGACGATCCGGGCGTGCCCTACGCGATCGGCAACCGGCACCTCGGCTGCCCGCATGGCGGGGGCCACCGCGATGTCGCGCCGGAGCTGGGGACGTTGAAGGATTTCGAGTGGCTGGTGGCCGAGGCGCGGAAGCGCGGCATGGAGGTGGCGCTCGACTTCGCTCTCAATTGCTCGCCCGACCATCCTTACGTGGCCGAGCACCCCGAGTGGTTTTTCCACCGCCCGGACGGGACGATCAAATACGCGGAGAACCCACCGAAAAAATACGAAGATGTCTACCCGCTCGATTACCATAATCCGGAGTGGCGCGCGCTGTGGGAGGAACTGAAGAATGTCATCCTCTGGTGGGCCCGCCGCGGGGTGCGCACGTTCCGGGTGGACAACCCGCACACCAAGCCGGTCGCGTTCTGGGAGTGGCTCATCGCCGAGACGCGCAAGAAGTTTCCCGACCTCGTCTTTCTCAGCGAAGCCTTCACCCGGCCGAAAATGATGCGCATCCTGGCGAAGATCGGGTTCTCGCAGAGCTACACCTACTTCACCTGGCGTAACAGCAAGGCCGAGCTGACCGAATATTTCAGCGAGTTGTCCGCCCCGTGGTCGGCCGACTATTTCCGCCCGAACCTTTTCGCCAACACGCCGGATATCCTGCCTTTCTTCCTCCAGCAGGGGGGGCGGGCGCCTTTTCTCATCCGCGCGGTCCTCGCCGCCACGCTCTCCCCGGTCTACGGCATCTACAGCGGTTTCGAGCTTTGTGAGAATGCCGCCCTGCCCGGACGCGAGGAGTATCTCGACAGCGAGAAATACCAGCACAAGCAGCGCGATTGGGATGCCCCGGGCAACATCAAGGACTTCATCGCTCGCCTTAACCGCATCCGCCGCACCAATCACGCCCTCCAGCACCTGGCCAACCTCCGTTTCCTCCCGACGGACAACGACCAGATCCTCTGCTACGCTAAGGCCACCGGGGAGAACCTGCTTGTGGTCATCGTCAACCTCGACCCGTGGAACACGCAAAGCGGCTGGGTCGAGCTGCCGCTGGAGGATTTCGGCTTGCCGACCACGGGTCCCTACAAGCTGTCCGACCTGCTGGCCGACGAGGTTTACACCTGGAACGGACGGCGCAACTACGTTTCGCTCGACCCCGGCACGCGAGCCGCGCACATTTTGCGGGTGCGCGGAGATCTCCCCCCGCGCCCGGGCGGGCAACTCCGGCGTTGATTTTGCCGCGGTTTGGCCGTATCCAGACCGGTTCCCCACAACTCATACATCAGACCATGGGCAAGATTTACGAAAACATCGTCGAAACCGTCGGCCGCACCCCGCTGGTTAAACTCAACCGCATCAGCGAAGGTGCCGGCGCCACCGTGGCGATCAAGTGCGAGTTCTTCAACCCGCTCGGCAGCGTGAAGGACCGGATCGGCATGGCCATGATCGAGGACGCCGAGAAGAAAGGCATCCTGACCAAGGACACCGTGATCGTCGAACCGACCAGCGGCAACACCGGCATCGCTCTGGCCTTCGTGGCGGCGGCTAAGGGCTACAAACTCACCCTCACCATGCCCGAGACGATGAGCGTGGAGCGTCGCACCCTCCTCGCCATGCTGGGGGCGCAGCTCGTCCTGACCCCGGGAGCCGAGGGCATGAAGGGCGCCATCGCCCGGGCGGAGCAGATTCTGGCCGAAACCCCCAACGGCTGGATGCCCCAGCAGTTCAAAAATCCGGCCAACCCCGCGATCCACGCGAAAACCACCGCGGAAGAGATCTGGGATGACACCGCCGGCAAGATCGACATTTTTGTCTCCGCCGTCGGGACCGGTGGCACCTGCACGGGCGTCGGCGAAGTGCTCAAGCAACGCAAGCCCGGCGTGCAAATCGTCGCGGTCGAGCCGAAGGATTCGCCCGTCATCTCGCAGACCCGCGCGGGCGAGCCGGTCAAGCCCGGTCCCCACAAAATCCAGGGCACCGGCGCGGGCTTCGTGCCCGACAACCTTCACCTCGACGTGGTCGACGAAGTCCTCACCGTGTCGAACGACGATTCCTTCGCCATGGCCCGCCGCCTCTCCAAGGAGGAGGGCATCCTGGCCGGCATCAGCTCCGGGGCCAATGTCCACGCCGCCCTCGAGTTGGCCCGCCGCCCCGAGAACAAGGGCAAATTGATCGTCACCATCGCCTGCTCGACCGGCGAGCGCTATCTCAGCACGGCCTTGGCCGATGAGGCCCGCGCCGCCGTCACGGCCTGATCCATCATGGAAGAAAACCGCCCCTCCGTCCTCCGCCCGGCCATCGATCCTGCGCTGGAGATGAGCGACAGCGACCTGTTCTGGCAGGAGCATTGGCAGAAATTTGCCTACGGCCTCGCCGCCATCATTCTCGCTGTCCTCGTCGTCGGAGCCTGGATGCTCTGGCGGGAGCATCAGCGCGCCTCGGCCGAAGCCGCCTACAGTGCGGCCACGAGCGTGGATGGATGGCGTGCCGTCGTCGGCGAGTTCCCCGGCTCGGTCGCCGCCGGCAACGCACAACTTCAGATCGCCACCGCCCTCCGGGCCAAGGGCGATTTCGATGCAGCCGCGGCCGAACTCGAGGCCTTCACCGCCGCGCAGCCCGAGCACCCGCTGGCCGGAGCCGCCTGGCTCACCTTGGGCGAGATCCGTCAGGCGCAGGACAAGGTCGCCCCGGCCCTCGAGGCCTATCGCACCGCCTCATCGCGTTACAAGACCTCCTACGCCGCGCCGCTCGCCCTCATTTCCGAAGCCAAACTGGCCTCCAGTCAGGGCAGCCCGGGTGAAGCACGTGCCATCCTCGAATCGGTCGCCACCCTCTACCCTGAGACCCCCGCGGCCATGATTGCCGCCGGAGAATTGCAGCGGTCAGGACAACCCCAGGCCACCTCCGCCCCGGCGACCGCCCCCTGATCATCGTCCCTCCTCCTCACTTCGGGGTTGACTCCGGCCCGAGTTCGCCGATCAAGTGTATCTGGACCATGCGCCTCCCGCTCCTCTACGCCGCCCTGCTGCTCGCCCTCACCAGTCTTTTCACCGGTGCGAACGCCGCCCTGCTGGCTGATGCCAGCGGAAACGCCACGGTCAACATCCGCGGACAAAAAAGCCCCGCGACCTCGAAGGTCAATCAGGACCTTCCTTCCGGGACCATTGTGACAACCGGCGAGGATGGCGAAGTCATCATCGAGTTGCTCCCCGGCATCGTCGTCAAGCTCACCCCGATGAGCGAAATCGTCATCGGAGATGTCGACATGGGCCAAGCCTTTAATGAATCCAACGATCCTGTCCCCCAGGCTTCGGTGACCGTTTCCGCCGGGACCATGATCGTCATGGTCTCCGATGGTGCCCTGTCCCTCGGGGCGCTGTCCATCGAGACGCCCCGTGGCACGATCAACGCGACCCAACCGGGTGTTTTTGCCGTCATCGTCACCGGCGAACCGTCCATTGCCACGGTCACCGTCGCCTGCGGTTTGGAAGGTCCTTACAAAAACTCCTTCAAGGGCACCTCGGACGGCGGGGAAGGCGACCGCGGCGGGGCTTTCGTCACGACGACCGATGGCGAGCAGATCATCGTTCCGCCCGGCTCGGCCGTGGTTCTCAAGCCCGACGGCACGTGGAACGTTATCCGCTTGGCCGATGTTCCCGGAATCAACGGCATTTGGAATGCCGCCCAAGGCGGACTCGACCGTTTGCCCGGCCTCCCCAATCTCACGCCACCGATCCCGCCGCCCTTCATCCCGAATTTTCCGCCCGGGGGTAACATCCCGCCCAACCAGCCGCCGATCGTCCCGACCCCTGTCCCCACGCCGATTCCCACGCCGGTGCCCCCGCCCGTCAGCCCCTGAGCCGGCTGCGCATGACGGAGCTTTCGCGCGGCGACCGATCTGCTGCCGTGCTCTGTCTCGGCGAAATCCTCGTCGATGCCCATCCTGACGGCCGCGAAACACCCGGCGGTGCCCCGGCCAATGTGGCCTGCCACGCC
>JBGSSV010000129.1:0-15097 GCA_041736875.1 Chthoniobacterales bacterium
ATGCCATCGCCGAGGAAGCTGGCCTTGACGCCGTGCAACTCCACGGCCGCGAGACGCCCGAGACCTGCGCCGCCCTCACCCGCCCAGTCATCAAGACCCTGCACGCCCAGGACCTGCCCGGGCTCGAAGCCTACCAGGTCGCCGTCCCTGCCGGCACCGGATGGCGGCAGGTCGTGGTGCCGCTGGCAACGCTCGGACTCGCCGGCATCGACGACCTCACCGGACTCCGCATCGAGGGTTACACGCTCAATGGCGTCCTGCCGCCCGCCTTCTCACTCGACGACATCGCGCTCATCGGGTGGAACGACTACACTGTCAGCCCGCAAATCACGCTGAGCGGGCTCAACGCCACCTACGACGGCAGCCCGAAGCCGGTCTCAGTCAGCACCATGCCGGTCGGACTCACAACGACGGTCACCTACAACGGCTCGACCACCCCGCCGTCCGCCCGCGGCGATTACGCCGTGGTCGCCACGTTGCTCGACCCGTTCTTCACCGGATCCGCCACCGGCACATTGCGCATCCTCGAGACGGCGTCCATTAAATTCACGAACCTCATCGCCCAGGCCGATGGCACACCAAAGTCGCCTGCCGTCACCACGACGCCGCCCGGATTGTCTTATGCCATCACCTACGACGGCTCGACCACCGAGCCCTCCTTGGCCGGACCATACGCCGTCACCGCGACCATCACCGATCCGTCCTACGTTGGCAGCACGTCGGGCACGTTCATCATCCAGCAGCCCACACAGCCCGCCACGGATCTCGTTGGCTGGACATCGAATTCGCCCAATGCCGTCTTGAGCGGAAAAGTGTCGGCCGCCAACACCGCGAGCCCGCTGTTCACGCCGGACGACACCACCGACGGCCTCAGCTCAAACACTTTGCAGGCCCGCTTCGCACCGGTCCGCCTGCTCAACGTCGGCGACACGCTCACGGTCACCGGATCGTTCCAACTCACCGCCGACGGCGTGGCCAATGAGGGTAGCTGGTTCCGCTTCGGGCTCTTTGATTCCAACACCCAGCCGGAAGGCGTCATCACCGGTTGGACCGGCGGCGCCACCATTGGCGGCAATTTCTGGGAACGCACGAGCGTGACCGGACTCTACACGACCGGCACCGGTGCCACCTCGCGCGCGCCCAATGCATCGCCCGCGCCTATCTCCAGCGATTCGCCCTCAGGCCGTCCGCCCGTCGCCTTCGAGGCGAAGGTCACACGCACCGCCACCGGCGTGCTTCACAGCTTCCTCCTTCGCCGCACGGACACCAGCGCCACGCTCCTCAGCTACAGCGTCACCGACAACACGCCGAACAACAACGGCACGCTCGGCACGCCCGCCACGGCCGAGATCAACTACAGCCCGACCTACAATGTCTTCGGCCTCGCCTTCAGCCGCGCCTACCTCGGTGGCACCCCGCCGCAGGCTCAGTTCTCCGACATCCGCGTCGCCTTCGCCTCCGGACTCAACCTCCAAGATCAGTCCATCACCTTCCCCAAGCCTGCCGATCGACCGCTCAATGCCGCGCCGTTCGCGCTTGAGGCCACCGCCTCCTCCGGCCTGCCGGTCACGTTCACCTTGATCTCCGGACCCGCCACCCTCTCCGGCAACACCCTGACCCTCACCGGCGCGGGCCTCGTCACGATCCGCGCCGCGCAGTCCGGCAATTCGTCCTACGAAGCCGCCCCCTCCGTGGAGCAATCGTTCCTTTCCACCAAGCTCTCCGCCGCGGTCACCCTCGGCAACCTCACACTCGCCTACACCGGAGTCGGCCTCACTCCGAGCGCCACCACCTCTCCGTCCGAGCTCTCCGTGACCTACACGTTCGACGGATCGTCCTCCGCGCCCGTCAACCCCGGCACCTACAACGTCACCGGCACGATCAACGACGCCAACTACGCCGGCGAGGCCTCCGGCCTGTTTGTCATCGAGCCCGCCGCGCAGACCATCACCTTCCCCGTCCAGACCCAGCGCGGCGTCGGCGAAACCTTCAACCCCGGCGCGACCGCGTCGTCCGGACTGCCCGTGACCTACGAAGTCGTCTCCGGCCCCGCGACATCGAACGGCTCGACCGTCACCATCACCGGCCTTGGCACGGTGACGCTCCGCGCCACGCAACCCGGCGACAGCAACTTCTTGCCCGCGGATCCCGCGGAGCGCCCGCTCACCGCCGTCCAAGGCACGGCCACCGTCGTGCTCGGCAACTTTTCCGCGATGTATGATGGACAGCCCAAGCCCGTCACCGTCACCACCACGCCGCCGGAGCTCGCCGTCCATGTGACCTACAACGGCTCGCCCGTTCCGCCGACGGCTACCGGCACCTACGCAGTCGCCGCCACCGTGCAGGATCAGAATTTCACCGGCTCGGCCAACGGCACGCTGACCATTGTGCCGCGCACGGCCACCGCCGCCGTCACCGGATGGCGCGCCGTCAACACCACCGCCGTAGCCGAGGCAAACACGAGCAGCCCGCTCCTCAACGCCACCAACGGCAGCGGCACGAATGGCGCGTCCACCCCGTTCTACGCCTTCTTCGAGCCCGTCACCCTCGCCAACCCCGGCGACTCGGTCCGCATCACCGGCTCCGCCACCGTCAATGCACCCGGCGGCACTTCAAACCAGGGCAAGTGGTTCCGCTTCGGCACGTTCGACAACCGCGACCAAGCGACAAACATCGTCGCGGACTGGCTCGGCTACTCGGCCATGGGGGACAGCACCGCTTCCAGCGGCCTCTACGAGCGCACCGGCTCCGGCGACTTCCCTTCGTCGCTCTTCGGGGCCAGCTCCCGCACGCCCGACACCAACCCGGCCTACGCCGGGGCGAACTCGCCCTCCAGCACCATCGCGCTCCACTTCGAGCAAACCATCACCCGCGCCTCGAACAACGTCATCGTCGTCTCGCGCCTCGTCCGCCCCGCCACCAACGGCGGCGCGGACACCGTTTACCTCAGCTCGACCTTCACCGACACGACGCCGAACAACAACGGACTCATCACCGGCGATCAGCCCGACGCACTGACCCCGGTCCACAGCCCGCGCTACAACGCCGTCGGCTTCATCCTCTCGGGCTCCTACATCGGAACCAACAACACGTCGTCGGTCCAATTCGGCAACGTCCAGGTGAATTTCACATCGGCCACCGACGTCGCGCCGCCCGCCATCACCTTCGCCCTGCTCGACGACCGGCCGTTCGCCACGAACCCGATCACGCTTACTGCCACGGCGACCTCCGAACTGCCCGTCACGTTCTCCTTGGTCTCGGGCCCCGCGACGCTTGCCGGCAACGCCCTCACCCTCACCGGCACCGGCATCGTCACCGTGCGCGCCTCGCAGCAGGGCGGACTCAACACGCCGCCGGCCGAGCCGGTCGAGCGCTCGTTCGAAGTCACCAAAGCCACGGCCGCCATCGAGTTGTCCGGACTCAACGCGACATACGATGGCACGGGCAAGTCCGTGGATGTGACCACCACGCCCGCCGGGCTCCCCGTCACGGTCACCTACGACGGACAGTTCGGCGCCCCAGCCTCCGTCGGCAGCTACGAAGTCGTTGCCACCGTCGATCACGAGCTTTACCAGGGCACGGCCAGCGCGACCCTCGTCATCCAAGCACCGCTCTCGACCTGGAGCGGCAAGACGACCGAAACCAGCCTCTCGTGGACCGACGGCAACCAGTGGGGCCAGACCGCGCCGCCCGTCTCCGGACGCGGGGCCACGGTCGCCTTCTTCACCGGCATCAACGTCCCGGCCGGAACCATCACCGCGGTCCAGGATATCACCTCCCCGCTGGCGATCCACTCCCTCAAACTCAACGGCTTCGGGCCGGCCACCGACCCGGCCCTCGTGCGCCTCACCGGCCAACCACTCCGCCTCACGCCTGACGGATCCTCCATGCCGTCCATCGTGCTCAACGCCCTCCCCGGTGCCGGCCTCGTCTATGAGTTGTCCCTCGGCCTCGAGACTGACTCGAACCTCACCTTCAACGGAACCGGGTTCGCCCCGCTCATCGTCACCGGCGACATCACCGGTTCCGGCGGAATCCTCATCCAGACCACATCAACAGTCACCCTCGCCGGCAACGCGCTCCACCTCGGCCCGACCCTCGTCAGCGCCGGAACCCTCGCTGTCAGCGGGTCGCTTTCCGGCAGCACCTCGGTCACCGTCGCCTCCAGCGCGAAGCTGGCGAACACCGGCGTGATCGAAACCGGAACCCTCACCATCCTGCCGGGCGGACTCCTCACCAGCTCCGGCGTCATCCGCGGCAATGTCGTCATCCACGGCGATGCGGTCATCAACGGCCCCGGCACCTGGCGCGTCGAAGGCAACGTCACGAACACCGGCACACTCCGCCTCACCGGCGGCGCACGCCTCGAAGTCAGCGGAACGCTCGACAACGAGGGTCTCCTCGACCTGCTCGCCGCCGATCCCTCGTTCGCGGTCGGCAACTTTGTCAACCAAGGGGCCATCGTTGATCTGGTATCCTTCAACTCCTCCACCCGGTTCGCCATGGATGCCTCCGGCGCGCACCTCACCTTCCCCGCCCACGAAGGCCACGCCTACAAACTCCAGTGCAGCACGGACCTCCAGCCTGGCTCGTGGGGCATCGTCGGCGATCCGGTCGCCGGCGACGGCCTAATGTCCACCTTGTCCGACCCGGCTCCGCCTGCCCAGAGCGGATTCTACCGCATCATCGTCGTCCCAGGGACACCTTGAGCCTGGGCTACGAAGAACGCGCGGATTCTCTGGCCATGCGCTGTGTCAGCGTCCGCTGGAGGATCAGCTCGCGCGGGCGCGCGTTCAGGCATGAGCGAGGCGGCCTGCCGGCTTACGCATACCCTGCTTGACCGAAAGCGAAGTGGCACCGGGAGGCGGGGTAATGATCAGGCCTCGCAGAGTGGACTGCACCTCGGCCCCGCGCGCGGTGCAATCGCCTTTTATTCCCACCCACTCGAACGAGATGTCCGGCAAATCCCCGGACCACTCAATCGAGAGCGTGTCGCCGTCATGCTGCGCTGTCACCGTTCCTGCAATGGATCCGTCCGCACGCGGAATGACGCACTTGGCGGGCTCACTTGCAGATGGATGGAAGATCTGCACCTTGCAGGACGCATGGAAATCGGAGTCCGGGCGCGAATCGTCGAAGCCCGCTGCGACGAGTGAATTTTCCCTCACGAAAAGCGGCAGGCTCATGAAGCTGTGCTTCTCGCGGAACCAGCGCCCCCCGGCGCGCGGCTTGCCGGTGGCATAGTCCGTCCAAGTTCCTTCGGGCAGGTAGAAGGTCACCTCGGAATCCGCAGCCATGACTGGCGCGACAAGCATCGAGGGTCCGAGCAGGTATTGGCGGTCGAGCTGCCAGCAGGCGGGATCGTCGGGAAACTCGAGCAGCATCGCGCGCATGACTGGCACGCCGCTCTCCGTCGCCTCGAGGGCCGCCGAGTAAATATACGGCATGAGCGAGCACTTGAGCTTCGTGAAGTGGCGGAGCACGTCGCACGATTCCTCGTCCACGAGCCACGGCACGCGGTAGCTGGTGCTGCCGTGCAGACGGCTGTGCGAGGAGAGCAGGCCAAAGGCGATCCAGCGCTTGTAAACATCGGGTGACGGGTTGCCCTCGAAGCCTCCGATGTCATGGCTCCAATAAGCGAACCCGCAGAGCCCGAGCGACAGTCCGCCGCGCAGGCTCTCCGCCATAGACTCAAACGTCGAATTGCAATCGCCGCCCCAGTGCACCGGATATTGCTGGCCGCCAGCGTAGGTCGAGCGGGCGAAAAGCACCGCCTCGCCCTTGGCCTCCCTCAGCGCCTCGTAAACACAGCGGTTGTAGAGCAGCGGGTAGAGGTTGTGCATCAAGGCCGGATCGGCACCGTCGTGATAGACCACGCTATCGGTCGGGATGCGCTCGCCAAAGTCGGTCTTGATCGAATCCACGCCCATCCCAGCAAGCCGCCGAATGTGATCCGCGAACCACCGGCACGCGTCCGGGTTGGTGAAGTCCACGATCCCCATGCCCGGCTGCCAGAGGTCGGTCTGATAAGGCGAGCCGTCGGGCCTCTTGAGCAGATACCCGGCACTCGCAGCCTCCGCGAAGAGCGGCGACAGCTGCGCGATGTAGGGATTGATCCAGACGGAAACCTTCAGCCCGAGTTCGTGCAGACGCGCGAGCATGCCCTCGGGGTCGGGAAACACTTCGGGATCCCACGTGAAGTTGCACCACTCGAACTCGCGCATCCAGAAGCAGTCGAAGTGGAAGACATGCAACGGAATGTCGCGCTCGAGCATCCCCTGGATGAACGACGTGCACGTCTTCTCATCGTAGCTCGTCGTGAACGACGTCGTGAGCCAGAGGCCGAACGACCACGACGGCACCAGCGGCGCACGTCCAGTCAGCGCGGTCAGACGACGCAACACATCCTTGGGCGACGGTCCGCCGATGACGAAATACTCGAGGCTTTCGCCGGGGAGGCTGAACTGCACGCGGCTGACATTTTCCGTGCCGATCTCGAACGAAGCATGCCCCGTCTCGTGCAAGAGGACGCCATACCCGTTGTTCGAGAGGTAGAAGGGCACGGACTTGTAAGCTTGGTCCGAGCCTGTGCCGCCGTCCTTGTTGCAGTTTTCGATCACCTGCCCGTTCTTGACGAAGGCGGTGAACCTTTCGCCAAGCCCGAAAACCGTCTCGCCAACACCAAGGAGGAGCTGCTCGCGCATGTGCGAAACACCGCCGACCCTCGCCAGGCCGGCATTGCGAACGCCGGTGGAGGTTAGCAAACGGTCGCCCTCGTGGAATGACAGATTCCACTCCGGTCCGGAAATCTTCGCCGAGAGTCCTCCCGCCTCGAGCACCGTGCCGTCGGCCTCCTCGCGGACGGCCGGACGGTGACCCGCGTCGGCGTTGACTGGAAAAAACGGCTTGGCCCGGACAAATTCCAGACCGCGGAAATGTTCGACCCGCACCTTGATCACGCCCTCCATTGGGCTGGTGAGGGTCCAAGTCAGAACCGGTCCCTGCAGGGTGTCGCCGCGCTCGATGATTCGGCGCGTAGCCACCACCGCCCGGAGGCCGCCCTCGAACACCTCGACCCGCCGCAAATCCATGGCCCGATCCAGTTGCACTCCCTCGCGAACCAACCACTGGCCATCGGTGAACTTCATGATTTTTGGAGGAAGGGCATCATTTTATCACTGGTGACATCGTGGAGCTGGATGATTTAACCTTTAGTTCACGAGCCAGAAGTTTCAAGTTAAATCATCGTGACAACAAGCGGGCGAAAAGCGACTCAGGCGAGGCCCTTTCGGGTTATTAACTCAAGGCAGGCGGGCATGGACGTCCCCGCCCGTGCGGGATCCTGCACAACAGCCGGGACGGCCGTTCCCCCTGCCCAGGGACGAAGGGATGCACCGACGGCGGAGACGCCGCCGCTACAGAGCCTGAGGGGAGCCGGGGGCGAACTCCCCCGCAACGGCACCGAATTGGGCCTTGGCTAGGACGGCGAACGGACCATGGCGTCCGGCCAAATCCTTGGGGCTTCCGCATTCCACCGCCCGTCCGCCAGCCATGACGACGACGCGCCGGGCATCGCGGATGGTGGACAGGCGGTGGGCGACGATGAGCGTGGTGCGATCGCGCACCAACTCGTTGATGGCCTGCTGCACCGCGTGTTCCGATACGGAATCCAGCGCGCTGGTTGCTTCGTCGAGGATGATGACGCGGGGGTTGCGGATGAGGGCACGGGCGATGGCGATCCGCTGGCGCTGGCCGCCCGACAGACGGACCCCGTTCTCCCCCACCGGCGTATCCAGGCCCTCGGCAAGTTGACGGACGAAGTCCCCGAGGCGGGCAGCCTCAAGGACGGCTTCGATCTGCCCGGTGCTGTAACCCGCCAAGCCGTAGGTGATGTTGTCCCGCAGGGTGCCCGAGAAGAGAATGGTCTGCTGCGGCACGACGGCGATGTGACGCCGCCAGGTGCGCATGTCGATTTCCTCCATGGCCGTGCCGTCGAGCAGAAGGCGTCCGGACTGAGGCCGCAAGAAACCGATGGCGAGTTGCAGGAGCGTGCTCTTGCCGCCGCCCGACTCACCGACAAAGGCCACGCACTCACCGGGCTCAATGGCGAGGGAGAACCGATCCACGGCGGGAAGGCCTTTGCCCGGGTAGGCGAAGGTCACATCCTCGAACTCGATGCGCCCCTGCACCTCCCGCACGGGCCGACGCCCCTCGTTGGCCTCGACATCAGGGCACTCGAGGACCTCACCGATCGACCGGATCGAGACGATGCTCTTCGAGATCTGGGGCATCATGTTGAGCAGGTTGCTGAGCGAGAACACGACAGCCTGGAACAACGCGCTGTAGAGGGCGATTTTGTCCACCGTGATCTTTCCGTTCAGGGCCAGCCAGGCGGCGGCCCCCATGACCACCGTGACAGCACCCATCCAGGCCACCCAGGCCGAGGCTCCGAAGAAAGCGTTGATGTTATCCACCCTTCGGCCTGTCGTGCGGACGGTCTCGAGGCGGAGATTCATCGCCTCCATCTCCACCTCCTCGAGGCCGTGGGCCCGCGTGAGCGGGACCATACCGATCATCTCGCTGACCCGCTGCGACATGGACTCCACCTGGAGGCGGAACGCTTCGTTGCGGCGCTGCATCGAGCCGCGGAAGGCATGCATGATGCCGACGGCCAGCGGAGCGGCAACCACGTAGCCGAGGGCCATGAGAGGCTCCTGCGCGAGCGTGTAAGCGAAGGCGAAGCCCAGCGAGACGGCCGCACCAATGATCTGCTGGTAATAGGTATCGCCGAGCCGGACGACCTCATCCACATCGCGCAGCACTTTGCTTTGGAGGCGTCCGGACTCGCGCCCAGCGTGGTAAGCCATGGAAAGTTGCTGCAAGCGCCTGACCAAAGCGGCCCGGAGGCGGAGTTCCATCGCGCGCAACCGCTTGCTCGCCCTCCGGATGTAAAGCATATGGAGGGGGATGTTGGCCGCGAGGATGACGGCGAAAGCGGCATACAGCCACGCAAGCCGCAGCCCAGCCCCCGGGCCGGCGCCGACGACCACGCGGATGGATTCAGCCAAGAGCACCGGAAGCAGAAGTCCAGGCGAGGCCTTGACGAAATAGAGCAGGGCCATGCCGCTCTGATTCCAAAAAGTCGCGTCAAGGAGCGAAAAGAATATCCTGGCGGGATGTTGTCCCGCGCGGGACAGGTCGAGCGAAGTCGGGGCGGGGCCTGTCAGTTCCGCAGAGGTGATTGGTGCTGGGCTCATCCGACTTCTTATGCGGGAATCTCACCGGTGCAAGTCAGCATATGTGTGCAAGTCCGCGCTGAGGCAACTGTCTTTTTGTCAGGCACCGACGGTCAGGAGACCGCCGCTACACCTCGGACGAATTATTCAAACGCCGGATGCTGGCCGGGTTGTTCACGCCATGCGACGCGTGAGGGTTCATTTCATGCCGGTGAGCGTGATCCCCTGGAGGAAGTAGCGCTGGGCGAGGAGGAAGATGACGATCACGGGGAGCGTCATGAGGAACGATCCCGCCATCATCATGCCCATGCCGCCGCCGCTCTGGACATTGAGGGCGTAGAGACCGAGGGAGAGCGGGTAGAGGCGCTGATCCTGCAGGAAGACGAGCGGCCCCATGAAGTCGTTCCACACGCCCATGAACGTGAAAATGGCGATGGCCGCGAGGGTCGGCTGCACCAGCGGTAGCATGACGTGCCAGTAGATGCGCAGCACGCCGCACCCGTCGATGGCGGCCGCATCCTCGAGGTCGCGCGGGATGCCGCGCATGAACTGCACAAGGAGAAAGACAAAGAAGGCGTTGGCGAAAAGGCTTGGGACCCAGAGCGGCAGCAGCGTGTTATACCATCCGAGCTCCTTGATGATGAGAAAGTAGGGGATCATCGTGACCTGCCCCGGAAGCATCATCGTGCCGAGCATGATGATGAAGCAGGCCATGCGTCCCGGCCAGCGCAGGCGGGCGAAGCTGTAGGCAACGAGCGAGCAACTTGCGATGGTGGCGATAACCTGCGCGATCACGAGGAAGAGGCTCGTGGCCGTGTAACGGAGGAAGGGCACGTTCTCGAGGACGAGACCGTAATTTCGCCACGCTTTTTTGAGGAGCGCCTGGAGACGGGATTGACGCACGAGGGTGATCTCGATGCGGGCATCGTTTCCCGCGGGCGATGCAGCGACTTCCCCGCCGGACGGCACGAGGCTGATCCAATCGCGCAGCTTGTTGGCCGCGATCGGGGCGGCCCCGGCCAGCTTCCATGTGATGGTCCGCCATTTGACGTCCGCCAGTGGCGGCGATTCCACGGCCTCGTAAACACGCCCCCCGACGGTGACGCGGCAATGAATCGCATGCCAGCTGTCGTCGGGCCGCAGGAAAAGGCGGATCTCCTCGAGATCGGACACCGGGAACCCGGGAGCGAGGTCGGCCTGGAGGCGGACCTCCCCGGTTTGATCGAAGTCATAATGCAGGATGCGCCCTTGGCGCTCAGTCTCCGCGTCCTCGAGGAAGCGCGCGGCTTCGGGGGTGGCAATCCTCCACCGTGCGCCGACCTGCTCGATGGGAATGGCGATGACCTCCTGCAGGTCTGTGCTGCGGACGAGGAGCGGTCCGATCACGAGCGAGCGCAGGACGGCCGCGCGCTCGGACGCGAGCAAGGACGGGCCAACGAGCGTCTTCAGGAGGCCTGCGCGGTCGGTCGCCGGGAGGCCGGCGAAGTCCCGCGGCAGGAGGACGGCAAGGCGGCGCTCGACCCCGCGGACAACAAGATCGTCGCCTTCGGAGGCCGCCAGTGTCACGGGCCATTGCCATTCCTGCTCCCGCACGGCCCCACGCACAAAATCGCGGGTCTCCGCCGCGAGCGCGTCATCCGCTGGCTCGAAAGGCGGCGGCACAAGGTAGGGCGACACCGTCGGCGGATCGGGGATCGTCGGGAAAAATCCGCTGTCGCTCGCGAACATCTCACGGTCCGTCTTGAACGACGCCATGAGCATCCAGAGGAACGGCCACATGAAGATCATCGAACCCGCGAAAAGCAGCAGGTAAACGAGGCCGTTGCGGAGGAGGCCGGGCGGGAGGCGGTCAATCACCTTCATAGTGGACCCATTTTTTGGAGAGCTTCATCTGGAAGGCGGTAAGCGCGACCACGACAACGACGAGCGCCCAGGCCATGGCCGAGGCGTAGCCCATATTGAGGTAGCGGAAGGCGTGATTGAAAAGATGGTAGGCGAAGAACATCGTCGAGTTGACCGGCCCGCCCTGCGTCATGATGAACGCCTGCGAGAAAATCTGCAGCGTGCCGATCACACCCATGATGAGGTTGAAGAAAATGTAGGGCGTGAGCAGCGGCAGGGTGATCGAGAAGAACTGCCGCACGGTGGAGGCCCCGTCGATGCACGCGGCCTCGTAGTAGCTCTTCGAGATTCCCTTGAGCCCGGCCAGCCAGATGATCATGCCGCCGCCCGCACCCCACAGGCCCATGAGGATGAGCGCGGGCTTCGACGTGTTCGGGTCCTGCAGCCAGTTCGGGCCCTCGATGCCGATCGAGGCGAGGACGCCGTTGAGCAGTCCGGCCTGCGGGTTGAAGATCCAGATCCACAGGATGCTCGAAGCCACCGCGGGGACGATCGACGGAAGATAGAAACACGTGCGCCAGAGCGCGATCCCACGGATCTCGACATTGAGGAGCAGGGCGATGCCGAGTCCGACGGCCATGCCGAGGGGAAGTCCGAGCATCATGAACGCGGTGTTCATCACCGACACACCGAGCAGGTGGTCGCCGCCGAACATGCGGCGGAAATTCTCCAGCCCGTTCCAGGTTGCCGGGTGGAGCACGTCGTATTCGGTGAAGCTGATCACCAGCGAGAAAAAGATCGGCCCGCTGGTGAAGGCGACGAAGCCGATGATCCATGGCAAGGCGCAGATCACGCCGCCGCCGAGATTGACCCGAAATCCGCTGTCCCGCGCGGCGGCGTTATCCTTCTTGCTTCCCGCGAGGAACCCGAAGGCCGCCCAACGCAACACCGCCGCCCGCAGGCGCGGGCGCGTGTCCCAGAAATACACCGCAGCAGCGCCGGCCACGAGAAGGACGCAGAACGCCACGAGCAGCGGACCCCAGCGCACGGGAGCTCCGCGCCGCGAACCGAGCGTCCGGTCGAGTTCGGCCTGCGTGTTGGCCGCGACGCGACGCAAGGCGTCCGCCGCCGTGACCGCGCCGTAGTTGGCCGCCTCGGTGGCCGCAAAGGATTCGCTGAAGAGCATCTGCCCGACCGGGCTGGCCGGGCGGTATCTCGAGTCCTCCACGAGGTCGTTGAACGTGCGGATGGCCTGCTTGAGTTTCGGGTCGAGGAACGGGTCGTTCTCGACGAATCGCTGGAAGTTCTCCTCATTGATCAGACGGTGTGCCGACTGGGCCGGGACGAAGGGACGGCCCAGGCTTTGGGAAACACGCAGGTTGCCCTCGGCCATCATGCGACGGACTCGCGGCGAAGTGAGAAAGCGGATCAGGTCCCACGCCGCATCGGGGTGGTGTGCGGTGGCCGGGATTGCGTAACACCAGCCGCCGAGCCATCCGAGCGGACGCCGGCCGGCCGCCAGCGCGGATGCCGGCATGGGTGGCGCCGCGACGCCGTAGTCCACGCGGTCCCCGTATTCCGCCAGCGCGTATTGCGCGGTCCAGAATCCGTCAAACTTGATCGCGACTTTGCCCATGATGAACGGGTCGAGGTCGGCCGCCTGCCCGGTGGACTCGAACGCCTTGACCTCGCGCACGCCGCCGATGCGCTCGTAGATCTTCGTGGTCCAATCCAGCGCCTCGATGAATTCCGGGGAGTCGATCGTGACCGTGCGCCCGTCGGCGCTGAGGATGTCCCCGCCATTCTGCCAGCCGTATTGGTAAAGCACCGCCTGGCCCGAGAACGGCGCAAACCCGAGCCGCGTGATCCGCCCCTTCTCGTCGCGTTCGGTGAGGCGCACCGCCATTTCCTCGAGATCGTCCCACGTGACCGGTGGCATGACCTCACCGTTCGCGTCCACATAGCCAGCCTTGCGCAGCAGATCCTTGTTGTAGAGCAGCGCGCGGGACTCAAACGCATCCGGAATCCCGTAAGTCCCCGTCGTGCCAGTCAACGGGTCGGTGTAAACGATCTCGTTCCACGTTTGCGGATAATAGTCTTCGCGCAGCACGCGGTCCTCGCCGGTGATACCCTTCTCTTTTTCAAGGAACGGGTCGAGATCGAGGAAGGCCCCGCGGCTCGCCCACTCAGCCACGGCAAAGCGGTCGAAATAGATCACGTCCGGCGGCATCCCGCCCGCCACGCTGAGCAGAAACCGCGTCGGGTCCGCGGTCATGTTGCGCGACGCGTTCTGTCCGCTCACCACGCGGTATTCCGGCAGCGACGGATCCTTCGCGCGCGCCTCGCGGCTCTCCTGTTCAAACAGACGCACCGCGCTTTCGAGAACACCCGTCACGGGACCGCCGGGTCCCATGAAATGGATCTCCACGACTCCCGTTCCGACCGGCTCGATCTCACGGCTCGGGGAAAGCACCCACAGGAGGGTCAGCACCACGGCCGAGAGCACGGCCACTTTGACCAATGCGGGAACGCGGTCGATGAAGCGCCCAATCATGGGCGGACGGGGCTGTGATTCCAATGGACCATGACCGAAAATGGGGAATGCCGCCAACGCTGAGCGGACGCAGGAAGCTTTGCGGTATCGGCCCGGCAAGACCAACGAAAAGCCCGTGCGGCGGCCCGATGGAGGCAACAAACAGGTGTCAATGTTGCAACAAAATCGGTGCCCGCCACCCTCACGCCGCCAGCACCGTGACCGCGAGGATCCCGAGCGTGGTGCGCAGCGACGGGTTGATCGCGATACGGCACTCCTTGATCTCGCTGCGCGGCGTCGGGTTTGGCCATTCCAGCGTGTAAAGATAGCGCTCGTAGGCGAACGGATCCTCGCCGTCCGTCACCGCGAAATGACGGAACCCGTGCCCCTGGATTTGCGGGAAATCGTTCCACCAGTCCTGGATGTTCGGCTGGTGGCCGCCTTTGTCCGGCGTGCCCATGCCGCGAGCGACCAGCGGGATGGTGAACGTCTTGCCGCTCTTCAGGACGAAATCATACCACCCGAACGGGATCGCCTCGCCGACGAATCCGCACCCGTGAAGCAAATAAACCGCCCGCGCGCGGGCGTTGATGGGGATGCTGAAGCTGTGCGTCTCGGGGTGCTGCGGCAGGAGGACCAGCGCGGCTTTGCCCGCGTTCTCGTGCTCGTCGAGGACATCAAAGGGCACGCCGTGGATCGTGTGCGTTCCCGGCGGGAAGTGCGACAGCGGCGCGTGCCCGAGCCACCCATTCTGGCGCGTGATGGAGCGGTTGGCCAAAGCGGAGAGCGGGATCGGGCGGAACACCGATGGAGCGAGCCCCTCGGCCAGCGCGTGCGGTTGCACGTTGAGCCGCTCCACCTCGCGGCGACGCTCGCGGGGGTCGGGCGACCAGACTTTCGACGTCGTGTTCTTCACCAATGCGTCCGGGTCGCTGGCCGGGCGTCGCGTCCCAAGCTGGAGCACCGATTTCCTTTCCCGCCACTCGGCCTCGAGCTTTATGCGCGGGATGGAAAGCGCGGGCTTGGCCGAGCGCGCCTCTTCGACGAGCAGCGCGACCTCGGCCAGGATCAGACGCGTGAGCGCCTTCGAGTTGAAGCCCGCGCAGGTGATCGCAGGGTTCTGCTGGATCGCGGCCGGATTGTCTCCCACGGCCACCAGAGACAATGCGTCCGGCATCGGCACGCCCGCCTGGGCCAGCCCCGCCATCACGGTGGCGACGTGGTCCGCGTCGTAAAGCACGCAAGCCGTTGGCTGCGGGTCGAACGAACGGATCGACGCGCTGGTCGCGGTGATGTTGTCCGAGTAGTGCGAGGTGAACCGGAGCAGACGTTTGGCCGAACGCGTCAACCCGAGCCGCAGGCACCTCTCCACGTAGCCGCGCTCCACGATGATCGAGCGGTGCGCACGCCGCACCGAGCCGAGGAAAACCATCTCGCGGTGGCCTGCCGCGAACAGCCGCTCCACCGCCATCGCCCCCGCCCCGCC
>JBGSSV010000034.1:0-8382 GCA_041736875.1 Chthoniobacterales bacterium
GCCCAAAAATTCCCAACTCGGCCGCCCACGAGCTCTGAGGCCTTCCCCGTGTCCTAAACCCCTGTAAATCAGCCCGATTCAGGCCTATTCCGGCTTACTCCGCCCTCTTCCGCTCTTTCCCAACTGCCACGTCAAGCCTCATAGCGCTGGCACCATTGGCAGAAGTAAAGATGGAGTTTCATGCGCAGCCTCGTCCCCCATGGCAGTGGCGCCTCCTGCTGACGCGAAAGCAACCGGGCAACCTCCCGGCAGCACGGGGTGTGCGTCCATACCCATTCGGCGGCTTTGTCTTTGAATGGATCGAGGAGCATCATTTATTTGGTCGGTTGATTGAACCAGTTCCTTTCAAAACATTCCCGCAGCGCCATCCGCGCGCGATGCAGCATGACCCAGAGATTGCTCTCCGAGACCTGGGTCACTTGGCAGACCTCCTTGCTCGTCAGGTCGTCAACGACCCGCAGGGCGAAGACTTGGGCGACACGCGGCGGGAGCTTGGCGAGGCAGTCGCGCAGAACCTGCCAGAACTCCGCTCGGTGTAGCACTTCGTCGGAGGGCGGCCTCCATTCCTTCGGTCCGCGGCCATGTTCATGATCCCAGAACCCTTCGCCGTCGAACTGCTCGGCGCATTCGTCACGGAGAAAGGTGAGGTCGGTAAATGAAGTCTCCCGCCCTTGCTTGCGGTAGTGGTCGATGATCTTGTTCTTGAGGATGCCGGTCAGCCACGTGCCGACGGAAGACCGTCCGGCAAAGCGGTCCTTCGCCCGAAGCGCCGCCAGCAGGGTGTCCTGCACAAGGTCCTCCGCGGTCTCGCGATTCCGCACGCGAACGAGGGCATAGCGGAAGAGCGCGTCTCCGTGGTCATCAAGCCATCGCTCGGTGTCCGGGGATTTTTGGGAATGATGGTCGCTCAACGAAGTGGCTCTTACCCGATTTCCCGGCCTTGGCAATGATGGATTACCCTGTAAGGAAGCAGGGGATGCTTCGACCAATCGGAGTTATGTCAGGAAATCTTCTCACCGCCGCGGGCCGGACATTGGCGGGGGTGGGGCTGACGGCTGCCTCCTCGCGCTATGAGGTGCGGCTGGCCGCGAGCCATAAGGATCGGGCAACCGCCTACCGGCTGCGCTACGAAGTTTTCAATCTGGAACTCGGCGAGGGCCTCCCCGCCGCAGAGGCCACGGGACTTGATCGGGATGACTTCGACGAGGTGATGGAACATGTGCTGGTCATCGAACGCCAAAGCGGAGAGCTGGCCGGAACCTACCGCCTGCTGTGCGGGGCGCGCGCCGCCCGGGGTTTCTACAGCGCTCAGCTTTTCGATTTTGCGCCCTACGAACCGTTCGCCTCCCAGTTTCTCGAGCTTGGGCGCGCTTGCCTTCACCGCGACCACCGCACGGCTACCGTCATCCTACTTCTCTGGCAGGCAATCGCGGACTATGCCGCCGACGCCGGCTGCCGCTACTTGATTGGTTGCAGCTCGCTCACTTCCCAATCCCCGGCGGAGGGCTGGGCCGCGTGGCGGGTGATGGAACGGCAGAACTACCTCGCCCCCGAGCAATGGCGCACCCGGCCGCAGCCCGGCTACGCGTTGCCCGATGGTCCGCCGGCGCCTGCGCAGCCCATTCCCCGCCTTCTTCGCGCCTACCTCGGCGTCGGTGCCAAGGTGTGTGCTCCCCCGGCGATCGATCGCGTGTTCGGCACCATCGATTTTTTGACCATCCTCGACCTTGCGGTGGCCAATCCGGTTGCCTCGGGACGTTTTCTCAAGACCTTGGAGAAATGACACGCACGCTTCGCGGTTTGGTCGGCGCGCTGCAGTTGCTTCTGCTGCCTTTGGCGGCGTGGCCCTTGATGATTGGGCTGCGGCTGGCCGGGATGAAGGACACGGCGGTGCGTCAGGCCCGTTGGTTGCAGATCATGAGTCAGTGGGTTTCGCGCATTCTCCACCTCGAGTTGGTCTCTTCGGGGCCGGCGCCAGGCTCCGGCCTGGTCGTGGCCAACCACTTGGGCTACGCCGATGTCCTTGCGCTGGGCAGCATCCTTCCCCGCGGGGCTTTCGTGGCCAAGCGCGAGGTGCGGTCGTGGCCGGTGGTCGGCTGGCTGGTCGCGATGGCTGGCACAGTTTTTATCGATCGTGAGAACCCCCGTCGGCTGGCGGAGTCCCTCGCCGAAATCGAGCGGCTGGTCGCGGCGGGTCTCACCGTTGTGGTCTTTCCGGAGGGCACCACGACAGACGGCTCGCAGGTTCTGCCTTTTCGCAGCAGCCTTCTGGCCGTCGCCGCCGAACTGGGTTGCCCGGTTGCGCCGGTGGCCATCCGCTACATTGGTGCCGATGGTCGGCCAAACCGGTCGCTCGCCTATTACGGCGATGATGTTTTTGCCCCGCACCTTGCCGCGGCTCTCGCCGCCGATCCCTCCCGTGTCCATCTGGCCTTCGGTCTTCCGGTCGTGGATCCGGACCGCAAGGCCTTGGCCCTTCGACTTCGCGGCTTGGTTCTTGCGGCGCTTGGTGGTTCGGACAATCCCTGACCGTCAGGAACGCGGGGCGTGACAGAAACCCCCGCCGTGTTTCTCGGCATATTTCTGATGGTATTCTTCCGCTTTGAAATACGGCCCGGCATAGTCGACCTGCGTGGCGATCGGGTCGGTGAGGCGGCCGGACTTTTCCAAGGCTGCGATGGAGGCTCGGGCTGCAGCCTCCTGCGCCGGTGTGGTGAAGAAGATGGCGCTGCGATACTGGCTCCCAACATCAGGACCCTGACGATTGTGCTGGGTCGGATCATGGATTTTCCAAAACGTTTCGAGCAATTTCTCGAAGGGAAGAACCGCCGGATCAAAAACGACCTTCACCACTTCGGCGTGTCCGGTGTCCTTGTAGCAAACGTCCTTGTAGCTGGGATTGCGGGTGTGCCCGCCGGCATAGCCGACCTCGGTGGAGACGACGCCCTTGACCTGGCCAAAGGCCTCCTCGACGCCCCAGAAACAACCGGCACCAAAATAGACGGTCTGGGGTCCGGTGGTCCCGCGTTCCTGAAAGTCCAACGCGGCGGAGTTGATGCAAAAGCGCTTTCCCGAGGGAGCTGGGCCGTCCGGAAAAACATGGCCGAGGTGAGTGTGGCAGCGCGCGCAGTGAACTTCCTCACGGACCATGCCGAAGCTGCGATCAATGGTGTGGCCGACGTTCTCCTCCGCCACCGGGGCAAAAAAGCTTGGCCAGCCAGTGCCGGACTCAAACTTCGTGTCGGAACGGAACAACGGCAACCCGCAGCCCACGCAGGTGTAAAGTCCTGTCTTGTGGTTGTCGTGAAAAACGCCGCAAAAAGGTGCCTCCGTGCCATGGGACCGCGCCACTTTGTATTGCTCGGGGCTGAGGCGCAGCTTCCATTCGTCGTCCGAACGCACGACTGGCGGGACGGCGATCGCCTCGCCGGGCGCCTCCTTGACGTCCGTCAACCGAATCTTCACGGGTTCGGTCGGTTGCGTTTCTTGCTTCATCTTCGATTCGGTTGTAGGGGCGGAAATGGTTAGTTGAACCAGCAGGGTCACAGCCGCGAAGGCTGCAACCGCGCCGAGGATCGCTTGGATAGTATGCTTCACACCAATTCGACGTGGCAGCGGACGAATCCTTACAGCCCACGGCGCACCTAAAAGTCTCCGGCCCGCAACGAGGCGAAGGCCCGCCCGAGTTGCTCCAGCACGTCGGTCGGCGCAAGAGACTCGGCTGAGGCGCCGCATTGCACGAGGGCGATTTCGGCGGCGCGGCCGCAGACCCAAGCGCCGATCGACGCCGCTTCGTAAGCCGTGGCGCCCTGCCCGAGCAATGCCGTGCAAACGCCGGTCAGCACATCACCCATGCCACCCGTGGCCATCCCCGGATGACCCGTCGTGTTGTAGCGGAGCGGCCGCCCCTTCTCGGCGATGATGGTGCGGGCGCCCTTGAGCAGCAGCGTCACCGCGTGGCGATCCGTGAAGCGGCGGGCTGTGGCCGCTCGCTCGTTGACTTTCTTTCCAGTCAACAAGCGTTGCATCTCGCCGGGGTGGGGCGTGAGCAGACGCGGACCCTTGGCTCCATCAAGGTGTTTGAGTCCCGCATGCGCGATGATCGTCAGGGCGTCCGCATCCACCACGACCGGAAAGGTCGCCTCCCGCACGATGCGCAAAGTGCGTGCCGCCTGGTCATGGCCCAACCCGGGACCGATTCCGATCGCATCGAGCGGGAAGTTGAAAACATCGGTGAGCTGCGCGAACGGCCGAACCATCACCTCGGGAATCACGCTGACCGCCAGCAACTCGTAGGCGTCCGGCAGCGCGCCGAGCGAAACCAGACCCGCTCCTCCGCGCACGGCGCCCGCCGCGCAGAACCGCGCCGCACCCAGCGTCCCGCGCGAACCGGCGAGCAGGCAAACGCGTCCGGTCATCCCCTTGTTCGTGTCAAAATCGCGGGGCGGCCAGCCCGCGCGCAGCAACGGGGCGGTGAGAAGCTCCGCCTCCGGACCGGCCGGTGCGTGAAAGTCCGGGACCTCCAGCACCGCGAGCCGCCCGACATGGTTGATGGCGGCATCGGCCACCAGCGCGGTCTTGGCCCAACCGACCGTGGCAGTGTAATCGGCCGAGACGCACGGATCGCCGGGCCGACCCGTGTCGGCATCGAGTCCCGAAGGAAGATCAACCGCCACCGTCACGGCACCCGCCGTGCGGCGCAGCCTGTTCATTTCGTGGGCCAGCGCCGCGAGCGGTTCGCGCAAGCCGCCCTGTGCGCCGAGACCGACCAACGCATCGAGCTGCACCAGCGGACCGTCCAGCGGCGTCGAGGGCTGGAGCGGCCCGGTCAGCACCGGCACGCCCAGCAGATCGAACTTTTCGCGGGTGAGCGGCGCGAATTCGCTGCGGGAAAAAGCTGCGCGGATGAGAATGCGCCAGCCCAGCGCGGACAAGTGGCGTGCCGCGACGAATGCGTCGCCCGCGTTGTGCCCCTTGCCTGCGTAGCAGACGAGCAGCCCGGGCCGCGGAAAAAATTGGACGACGACCCGCGCCAGCTTGGCGCCCACGCCCTCCATGAGCACATCAGCCGAGATCCCTCGCGCCAAGGTCTGCTCCTCCACCATCTGCATCTGCGGGCGGGTGACAATCATCCCTTCTTCTACGCCGGACCTCGCGGCGGGCAAAGGCTGTCCTTATCGGCCGCCGCTCTGCAGGACGATTCGCCAATGCGCGCGGGCGTAGCGCCAGCCGGAATAAATCGAGAGGACAACGCTCGCCGCGACCAGCACGTGGCCGAGGGACAAAATCGTCGCGGACCATTCCGTCCGCCCCGTCCATTCGCCGGCGGCGTCGCGCAGGAGGAAGAATCCGATCATGACCATCTGCGAGGCTGTCTTCGTCTTGCCCGCGGGATCGGCGGCGAGCACCGTGCCGTTGGTCAACGCAAGTTGTCGCAGGCCGGTGATGAGAAAATCACGTGAGATGAGAATGATCGCCGCCCACGCCGGAATGTCCGCTGAGGCCGTCAGACAAACGAGTGCCGCGGCAATGAGAACCTTGTCGGCCAGCGGATCCATCAGCCGCCCGAAGTCCGTCTCGCACTGCATCCGTCGGGCCAGCACGCCGTCGAGATAATCCGTCAGCACCGCAGCCGCAAAGGCCGCAACGGCGATCGTCGCGCCCCACGCAAAATCGCTTTCCCGCGCCACGACGAAGACCGCGGCGAGCACGAGGCGGACGATCGTGAGTTGGTTGGGCAGGGTCATGCGAGGTGAAGACTCACGGTCGCAAACGATCGCCTTCGCGGCAAGGATACCCGCACTGCGCCTTCGTGTTTTGAACGCGCTCGCGTGGCCGCGGTCTAACGCCATTAACCACGGAAGATCCGGCCCGCAGAGGAGCTTGGAAAAAATTTTCGAATTTTCGAAAAAAGGCGGTTGACTCTGCGCGACATTCTGGCAATCTCTTTCTCCCCTTCAATGGGGACCGACTAAATCGGTTCGCGTTCTTTTCACCGGCAGCGAAATTCAGCAAGGCCAAAACCTTCCCGGATCCGCCGCCCGAAAAAAACGCCGCAAGCTTTTTGACATCCTGACTCTGAAAGTAAAAATCAGAGGGTAACCGCAAAAATTGATTTGTGGGTTATCGTCAGCAGTTTTTTTATGCGACATAATTGGACCGCAAGGTCCCTCGCCCGCGCCTCTTAGCAAGGCGCGGAGAGAAATATGTCAGAATTTGGTGCCCGGAAGGGTGCCGCTAACTTTCAACGGAGAGTTTGATTCTGGCTCAGAACGAACGCTGGCGGCGTGGATAAGACATGCAAGTCGAACGGGATTTTTTCCGGTAGCAATACTGGAAAAAGTCTAGTGGCGAACGGGTGCGTAACACGTGAGCAACCTACCGTGAAGTGGGGGATAGCTCGCCGAAAGGCGAATTAATACCGCATGTGGCCAAGGAAGACATCTTCCTGACGCCAAAGCCGGGGCAACCTGGCGCTTCTCGAGGGGCTCGCGGCCTATCAGCTTGTTGGTGAGGTAACGGCTCACCAAGGCTATGACGGGTAGCTGGTCTGAGAGGACGACCAGCCACACTGGAACTGAGACACGGTCCAGACACCTACGGGTGGCAGCAGTCGAGAATTTTTCTCAATGGGGGAAACCCTGAAGGAGCGACGCCGCGTGGAGGATGAAGGTCTTCGGATTGTAAACTCCTGTCATTAGGGAACAAAGCTTCCGGTTAACTGCCGTGGAGTCTGATAGTACCTGAAGAGGAAGAGACGGCTAACTCTGTGCCAGCAGCCGCGGTAATACAGAGGTCTCAAGCGTTGTTCGGATTCATTGGGCGTAAAGGGTGCGTAGGTGGCAAGGTAAGTCGGGTGTGAAATCCCGGGGCTCAACCCTGGAACTGCACTCGATACTGCCATGCTCGAGTACTGGAGAGGAGACTGGAATTTACGGTGTAGCAGTGAAATGCGTAGATATCGTAAGGAAGACCAGTGGCGAAGGCGAGTCTCTGGACAGTTACTGACACTGAGGCACGAAGGCCAGGGGAGCAAACGGGATTAGATACCCCGGTAGTCCTGGCAGTAAACGGTGCGCGTTTGGTGTGGGAGGATTCGACCCCTCCTGTGCCGGAGCTAACGCGTTAAACGCGCCGCCTGGGGAGTACGGTCGCAAGATTAAAACTCAAAGAAATTGACGGGGGCCCGCACAAGCGGTGGAGTATGTGGCTTAATTCGATGCAACGCGAAGAACCTTACCTAGCCTTGACATGCATCTCTAAGTCGGTGAAAGCCGGCGAGTGTAGCAATACACAATTTGCACAGGTGCTGCATGGCTGTCGTCAGCTCGTGTCGTGAGATGTTGGGTTAAGTCCCGCAACGAGCGCAACCCCTGTGAACTGTTGCCACCGGCCTTCGGGCCGAGCACTCTGTTCAGACTGCCCTGTGAAACGGGGAGGAAGGTGGGGATGACGTCAAGTCAGCATGGCCCTTACGGCTAGGGCTGCACACGTACTACAATGCTCAGTACAGAATGAACCGAAACCGCGAGGTGGAGGAAATCCCTAAAACTGAGCCCAATTCGGATTGGAGGCTGCAACTCGCCTCCATGAAGCCGGAATCGCTAGTAATGGCGTATCAGCTACGACGCCGTGAATACGTTCCCGGGCCTTGTACACACCGCCCGTCACATCATGGAAGTCACTTGTACCCGAAGTGCATGCGCCAACCGCAAGGAGGCAGTGCCCTAAGGTATGGGCGGTAACTGGGATGAAGTCGTAACAAGGTAGCCGTAGGGGAACCTGCGGCTGGATCACCTCCTTTCTAAGGAGAAATGCCTTCACTCTCTCACCAGAGCAGGCATAGGTCGATCGCTTAAGCTTAAGTGCATTCGTGCATTCAAGTCTGCGAACCTAAAGACCTCAGCAACGAAAGAAGTTGAGGCTCAGAGACTCTGAAACGGTAGCGCACAATTCAGTTTTTGCTTCAAGTTCCCAGTGCGTGGATGCGGGAAAACAAAAATTCGAACAAGAGGGGGGGGCATAGCTCAGTTGGTAGAGCGGTAGCTTTGCAAGCTATAGGTCTGGGGTTCGAATCCCCATGCCTCCACCATATCTCACCATTGGGCGTGTAGCTCAGTTGGTTAGAGCATGCGCTTGATAAGCGCAGGGTCGCAGGTTCGAATCCTGCCACGCCCACCATCGAGAAGGGAATTCAAGCAACAACGACCGTTTTGAGTTTGTCATAAGGAAGAGATTCCAGAATCCAAACCGACCGCAGGCCTCAAGGCCTAGCTGGTTCTTTGACATCTACATACAGGTAAGTAATAACAACTTTTAGAGTTGAGTCTGAAATTCGGCCGTCGCAAGGCGGCCAGAGAATTTCAGTTATCACAAATTTCC
>JBGSSV010000048.1:0-8760 GCA_041736875.1 Chthoniobacterales bacterium
TGAGGCTTGACGTGGCAGTTGGGAAAGAGCGGAAGAGGGCGGAGTAAGCCGGAATAGGCCTGAATCGGGCTGATTTACAGGGGTTTAGGACACGGGGAAGGCCTCAGAGCTCGTGGGCGGCCGAGTTGGGAATTTTTGGGCCGATTTCGCCCGATTGACAACGAGTTGGGAATGTTTCCGGGGCCTTGCACCGGCTGTGCAGGGGGCTTTACCTGGGATGGGCAGGTGGGCAGTGTGGAGGGGTGGAATTTACCCGCGGAGGAGCGCAAGTGGATGGACCCTGAGCTGGGAGGATGCCCAGGAGGAGGCCGGCCGGTGGATCGGCGAGCAGCACCTCGGCCGGGATTTGACCGGGCAGGTTATCGATCTCAGCGCTGTTGATCTGCCTCACGAGGGCCTGTTCCGCAAGATGGTGCTGGAGGCCGTCAGGCGAAAGCTTCAGAAGCGAGGAGCAATGCCGGACGTCTTCAAACTGCCGGGCATCGGGAAATCTGTGACCAAGGACAGCCCGCGCGATGGGATCGATCTCGACTTGCCAGGCGCTGCGCCAGCCCGCGCGCTCGAAGCCGAGGTCGAGTCCGCCGATGCCGGCAAAGAGGCTGCCGATGGTTGGGGTGGCTGTTGGGCGATGGTCTTTGGTCTGCTTTTCATTCACGGGAAGGGTTTAGCGTGTCCCCCCGGTTTTGTTCACAGTGCCGCCTGAGTTTTTCGAGGGCGCGACGTTCGAGACCGTGAATGTAGGAGGGGGAACAGTCGCACCAGGCTGCGATTTCTCGCACCGTGAACCGCGCTCCGGGCTCAGCCCTGCAGGCGAGCAGGGCGAGGCCAAGGTCGACACGCTCCGGCCGCCTCAGGGCTCAGGGGCATTGCGCTCCTTCGCGGGTTGGGTCTTGGCAGGAAACTCGTTGTGCTCGCGGCGGTCTAGGAGGCGGCCAGCGGGTGTTTTGCCAACAGGGTCCATGATCCATGCCGTGCCGTCCGGCTGTCTGTCGGTCACGATCTCGCCCGTCACCTCGATCGCCTGGACGCGGTCGGTGGAACCGTTCTCCAGCTCGTCCCGGTTCTCATCGTAAAGCGGACAGATCGGCTTCCATGATCCCCACTGCTTGAAGAAGAAGCGCGTGCCGGCGGCCGCGCACTGGTCGCGGAGGCTTCGCGCCCAATTAGGATGCATGGGGCGGGCGTTCGGGCCGGACTCTCCGCCGCAGATCACCCAGTCAATACCTTCGAGCCAGGCGAGGTGCACTGGAGGTGGCAGGTGTTCTTGCCATGATTCCAGATACAACGGCCCGAGGAGGGGCTCGCAGCTCAGGAAACGGACGCGGGCCGGGATCTGCAGGAGGGCCGGAATCCGTTCGTCGGCACGCTGCTGATCCTCGACCGTTGTTCCGATCCAGATGTTTCTCCAGATCCTCGACCCCTCGAGCCAGGCGTAGATTCGATCCGTCATGTCGAGATGGTCGATGGTGCATTGGTCGGCAGCGGCCTTGAGCCTGCTTTTCCAGTTCTCAGGCCGTTTCGTCAGGAGCAGCCAGTCGAGGTCCGGGGTCTTGTGGATGAGTGTCAGCAGGTCGAACAACCACGCGGCCGGCACCTCATCATCGAGCCAGTCAGCCAGGCTCGCGCAGAACACGCGGGGTCGGCGCGTCCAGCCTCGGCATTGAGAGGTCATGCACCTGTCCCCGAAGCATGTGCTGCCGCACGCTTCACAGATGTAACCAGCCGCATTCCACTGAACCGGCTTCCGCCAGTTCGCCGCGCTGGTGCGTTTGCGCTGGGCACCCTTGCCCCAGTGGCTTCCGCCCCAGCGTTTGTCGTAGGACTCGGCGTAGCAGTTCGCGCAGCCGGGGCTGACCTTGGTGCAGCCGATCCATGGGTTGAAGGAGTGGTCGCACCATTCGATCTTGCTGTTGGCGCTCATGAGCAGATCAGCTTGATGAGTTTCTCATTTTGGAGCTTCATCGCTCCCTGAACCTCGGCGTGGGTGGTCATGGAGACGGGAAGCTGGGCGAGGGTTCGTTTCACATAGTCCCCCTGGACGTTGAGGGCGGCTTCGAGCATGGCTCGGCGCATGCCGAGGCGGTCGTGCTCGTCAGCTTGGAAGAAGAACAGGTTCAGGAGGGCTTTGTGGCGGTCGTCGAGCGGAACTGTCATTAGATGGCCCTTCCCTGAGGCAACGTGGTAGAAGGGGCAGCATGGTCCCCGATGTGTTTCGCCTTCCACTGTGCGACCTGCCGCCGGCGTGGGCGGAAATAGCGGGAGACCTGATCACGTTTTGCGGAGTCTCCGTGGAAGAAAGCGGGGACTTTTTCACGGTCTGGCAGTGTGCCTGGCGTCACAATCCGAAGGCTCTTGCGGCAAAGACCTTTCCGCCGGGGTCGGCCATACTTGAACGGATAAACGAGGGCACCGACGAAGATGTCTTGGACGCTCTGAGTGTCCTGGCAAACGGGAGTAGCTACGAAGGCCTCGAAGGAAAAACCGTGCTGGCAATACTCAAGGAGCATTGCCCGAAACCGGCAAAGCAGAAGCCGCTCACTCTTTGGCAGCGGAAGGAACGCGTGAACGCAATGCGTCGGAGAAGCCGATAGGCAGTAGCGAAGGGAAAGCTGGTCGAGGCCACGAAAGACGCGGGCCAGCGGGTCGTTGTCCTCGAAGATTCGGCACATGCCGGCGTGCCTGAAGGCGATGGCGAGGTCTTTCTGCTGCTGCAGCGCGGCGTAGTATCCAGGGCGCGGACGGACGGTTGGCGGGTTCATGACTTTGCTTTGAGCAGTGAGGCCAGGCCCTTCGCTCGGGACAGCCGGGTGCCCTCCGGCAGCATGTGGATCGGCCAGCGTCCCACTCTGTTGATCAGGATCGTGGGGAAGCCTCGCTCGTCCTGGATGACATTCACTTCGCCCCGCAAGGTCTCAACGCTGGGGTCATCGTGCTCGCAGAGGTAGCGGCCGGGCGTGATTAGATCGTCAGTCGGCATGGCCTGCCTCCTTTCCCATTGTGGGGTTCAGAGGATCCACGACAGTCGGCTTGGACCAGTCGTTGCACTCGCGGACACGCTCCTCGATCCTGCGCCAGATCGGCTCGATCCATTTCTCGTGCCACGCATCCACATTGGTTTCGAGCCACACGCGCAGCCGAGCTTTCCACAGCCAGCGCGTTTCCCACGGTGATTTGATCTTCCACGGGCTGCCACGATGCTTGTGGACTGGATACCAGTCGCCATCGAGAAAGCTTATGAACTCAATTCGATAGCGGTAGCCGTTGGTGATGATTCTGTAAGTCATGGCTGCATGTGAGCCTCAAACTCTGAGGCGGTGACTTCCACGAGGCCGGTCTGGTCCTCGGGCAGCCAATAGGGGTCTGACTGCATGTAGAACGCCTGCGGCTCCTTGACCTTGATGAAGCTGATGGCGCCTTTGCTGTTGACCATCGTGAAGTCCTTGTCCTTCCGTTCGCCGATGAACGCAAAGAGCACTTCGGACCAGCCTGGAATTTTTGGGAGCTTCTCCAGTTCCTTGGCCAGTGCTGTTCCTTCAGGACGCGATCCCCGCGGGTGGAATGAGCCTTTGGCACCTTTTTTCCAGACTCGCTTATCTGGGGTGAAGCCATCCTCGAACCAGACGGCACCGTAGGAGATATGCTTTACCGGTAGAGCGTGCTTCACCTTCCACGCCATCTGCGCGTCGCGGGCTGCGAGGAGCTGAAGAATTATAACCTGTAGGATGTCGAAGGTCGGGCCTGCTGTGACTTTGTAGTAGTGTTTCATGGTTGGGTGTTTTGGAGAATTTCGTCGCGGCGGGCCTGGGCCAGGGTGAGGTCGCGGGTTTTGAGAGCACGACGGTGGACTTTGCCGTTTTCGACTTTTTGGAAATGCCACCAGCCGGAGCGGTTCATCAGGTAGCGCATCTCAGGGTTGTTCTTGAAAGATTGGCGGGGCTTGCGGGGCTCTGGCTCTGCTGCGACGGCGAGACGCCGGCCGCGCGCGGCGCGGGCCTTAGCCCAGGCAACGACGTCGCATTGCTCCGGCTCGACTTCGGGCTCCGGTCTGGTGAGCAGGCGGAGAGCCGGCGCGGTGGTTTTAAGGGGGCGATTGGAGGCCTTGGCGATGATTTGGGCGTAGGTCATGGGAAAAAAACGAGTTGGCCGGTGTGGCGTTCGATCAGCTCTGGGCGCTTGCCGGTGAGGCAGCGGGCGCGGGCTTGCGTCCAGGCGCGCAGCTTGCGCAGCTCTGAGACAGCGTGGCGGCGCAGCCGGTGCTTGATGGGCAGCCAGGCGGCGGTCTCGAGGTGGCGGTGGTGAATAAAGCCGCTCTCGCCGCCCCGGGTGCTGGAGACGGCAAATGTGTCGAGCAGGCCGGCGCGACGGCCGTCCTGGCGCAGGGCGCGCTCTTTGATGCCAAAGCGGGCGCAAAGGTCGCCGGTGCTGATCCAGTCGCCGGCGGCGAGCAGGTGGAGCTCGATCTGGCGGGCGATGGCATTGTCAGCCGGCGGGGTCATGGTCAGAAGGGGCAATCGGCCGCCTGGGCGGCGGCCGGTGACGAGTGAGAAGTGACAGGTGACGAGTGCGACCTGGCGCGGTTGTGGATGATGTTGCGGAAGTTCTCGAGTTGATCCTGGGGGAGCCGGTCGTAATCGGTGGTGTCGTAGAGATCGCGGGCGATGGCGCGGAGATAGGCGTCGTCGAATCCGGCGCGGGCAGCGTCTTTACGGATGGTGTGCAAAGCGTTTTCCCGGTCGCGGTCTCGGATGTCGACTTGGTCGCGCAGGGGCGCGGAGGCTTCGAGAAATCTGGAGAAGTCGCGGTTGGAGAAGTCGCGCATGCTCTGCGGGCAGCGGGCATGCTCATGGACGGAATAACGGCGGTCGTCGTCGTTGCGCTCCCAGCCCTGGGCCGCGCAGATCGCGGCCCAGGTGCGCCAGTAGAGGGTCGTCTGCTTTTTGGTGAGCATGAGCGCTTCAGGGTTTGAGGCTGGCGATGATCGCGCGGACCTCGACCAGTCGATTGATGGCGGAGCTGATGACGTGCAGCGTGCGGCGTTGGTGGTAGCTGTGGAGATGCGGGCCGTCGCGGAGGATTCTCTCCATGATGCTGTCGGTGTCGGAGATGCAGCCAACTGCTGCGAGCAGCTCGCAGCGGATCTCGGACTGAATCTTTGTGGTGAGGCGTTTCGTGCTCATGTCTCAGGAAGTGTTCAGTGGTTCAGTCGAAAGAGTTGCCGGATGCCCGCGTCGCGACCGCGGGCTAGTATCTGTGCTCCGGCGGCACCGCGCTCTTTTATGGCGTTAGTGGACATGAGAAATACCGCCCGGCGGTAGGCGCCGGAGTCCCCGATCCTCCCTTGCGGGCAGCGGTTCGTTTTGCATTGGGCTCTCATGATTGAAGTGTTCAGTTTTCAGTCCGCGCGGCGTCAGAATTTGGGAATGAGATAGGGGCGGGCCGTGATGCCGTTTAAGCCGAGGTCATAGATGCTTTTGGCAAATCGCGCCCAGGCGGTGTTCTGGCCCTCGCGCTCGGCGATGCAGCATGCAGACCGGAGGAGTTCTTCGAGCTGTTTCTCTCGATTGGGTTTGCAGATGGCGACCTCGGCATCGGCCGCGTGCGGCTCGCGTCCATTTTGCTCCAATGCGGTGACGCCGCAGGCTGCAACGTGGCCCATGCGGAACAGCGCCTCGGTTTTATAGCCGCGATACCACGCCTGCTCTGCCTTCTGGAGTTGTCGTCTCGCGATGATGAGCCACTCGGGCACGTCGTGGTTGTCGTCTCCGTGTTTGGTCTTCTGCTCGTCGCAGATGGTGCTGACGGTCTTCAGTGCTAGGTCTCTTGAGATCATGGCTTAGTTACTCCTCTTCATTATCCGCGAGCTCGCCGATATGGTTCATCAGCTGGACCGCCAGATTGACGGCCGGGCTCGTGGTCTTGTTCGGGTCGATGGATGGCTTGAACTCGATCCGGACGTCGATGGTTCCGGCTGCCTTGTCGGAGAGTGTGAGGATTGCTTTTTGGTTCATGGCTCAGGCGGGTTGAACAGATTGGCGACGCGGTTGCGGTGCCAAGACGTGATGAAGTTTCGGAACAGTGTTCGCCGCTGCCGCTAGGTCGTCGGAGAGCTCTAAAATATCGAGCGGATGCGTATTGTGGTGGAGGTCCCCCCGCCCCAATGCGTCGAGGAGGTCGAGACGGATTTGCCGCACGCGCTGACAGATCGCGTGCATCTCGGGTGATGTTTCTGGAACGTTCATGGCCGGAAGAGGATGGAGCGGGCGTGGTGGCGGCGGACGCGATCGGCGAGGTTGTGCGGCCGACGACGGCGGCCCTCGGCGCGGCCGAGGTGGTAGAGGCCGACCCCGGCCGCGCAGGCGATAGCCAGGGGCAGCCAGCAGTCGCTGAGGAATTGGACGAACTCGCTCATGCAGCCTCCTTCGTCTCGAAGGACACGGTGGGGGAACTCGCGGCCTCGCAGGCTTTGATCAACTTGCGGGCGTCCTTGCCGAGGCACTGCTCGGCCTGCTCGCGGAAGCCCACGATGGGCTTGTAGGCGGGCACCTGCGCGAAGAGCGTGGTGAACCAGCGGCCGGCGAGAGCGCGAACCTTTTCGATGGCCGACCCTTCGCCTGCGATGGTCGATTTGAGGCGGGCGGCTGGGAACGTCACGCGCACCACGCAGCCGTCGTTGCCTTCGGCGGTCCAAGACTTGCCGCCCCCGGCGGTCTCGGTGTGTTCCTCAGCGCGCAGGGCGGCCTCGGTGACGAGGTCGGACTTGAGCTCCTTGAGGCGTTCGGTTTTTTCCGCGATCTCGCGATCGAGGGCGACGGATTCGCTGACGGTTGCTTTGAGCTTGTTGGTGGTCATTGGATTAGTTTTTGGATGGGTGTTTCGGTTGTTTCTTTTGCAGGTTCCGAAGCACCTCGGCCTTGTGGGGCGAGAGGCGCAGTCGGAGAGAGCCTTGGTGCAGCTCGATGGAGGCATCGAGCAGGAGGTTGGCGAGGGTGGTGCGGGCCTGCCGGTCGAGGATGAGGCGCTCCTCTTGGTCGAGGGCGGCGAGCAGGCCGAAGGTGTGCCAGCAGATGACGCCCTGGGGCTCGATGCCGGTGATTTCGGAGTCGGGCTTCATGGCGTTAGGCGGCTTCGCCGGTCATGCGGGCGCGGAGTTCGAGGGCTTTGAGGATGTGGTCCTCGTGGAACGTGGTCTTGGTCTTGGCGGCGATGCGGCTGGCCACCTTGAGCGTCTCGGCGACGATGCCGAGACGACCGGGCCGGTTCGCGGTGTCGACCAGCGTGGTGAGCAGGGCCGTCGAAGGGTTCTCGATGAACTGACGCACGATGGGGAGGACGTCATTGCGGCCGAGCTTTTTCGGCAGGCGGATGGGCATGCCGATGCGGCCGATGAGTTGCTCGAATTGGTAGGAGCCAGACTTGAGGCGCTCGGAGAATCGAGACGTGGCGATGAGAGCCAGGGCGCATCCGGTCTGGTCGTGGATGTCGCGGAGGAGTTCGAGGTTGGCCGGGTTGACGGTGCGCTGGTCGTTGGGCATGAGGCGGTGGGCCTCGTCCACGATGAGGATGCGGTTGCGGTTGAAGGCGCGGTGCAGGCTCTCGGCGAGCTGGATGATGCTCTGGTTCTTGTTGGCTCCGACCTGCCCGGCGATGATGCGCATGAGGCCCTTGATGCCGCCGACGGGCGGGGCGGTGACGAAGACGGAGCGGCCGTGGTTGTTGGCCTCGGCCCAGGCACGCACGGAGATGGTTTTGCCCTGCCGCGACTCACCGATGATCGTGGTGATGGAGTTGTTGGCCAGGGCGTAGTCCAGCCCGGCCCAGATCATGCGGGACGTGGCCGTCTCGGCGAAAACGTTCTTGGTGATGGTGCCGCGGGCGATGGCGATGCGGCGATAGCTCTTGATCGCGCTGATGGGCTTGGCCCAGGAGTCGGCTTGGTAGGTGCCTTTGAGGAGGCGGAAGATGACGCTGCGCTCATACCCGACGGCCTCGGAGGCATCGTCCCAGCTCAGGCCCTCATCGAGGATGTGCTGGTGGAACCAGGTGAGGAGGTCTTGCTCTTCCGGCGTGCGGTCACGCCAGACGGTGAGGTTGAGCGGGACGTTGACGCGCGCGTGGGCGGATGAGGCTTCGGCGGCGAGGGTGCGGTCGTTGTTGGGTTCTTCGTCAGGGTTGGAGGCGGTGGGCATGTGGTGGTGTTGGTTGGTGGTTGGTTGATGTGTCAGGTGAGTTCGCGCAGGGCGTCGGCGAGGGAATCGGCGTCGTCCTGGAGAGGGAGCGCGGTGCGTTCGGTGGCTGCGTCAAAGGCGTCGGAATCCTCAGGGAGGCGGGAGGGGGTGACGGGATCGCCAGCGAGGATGCGGGCGTTGTTGCGGTGCATGTCGCGCTTCTCGCGGCCGGCGGCGAGATGGCGGGCGCGGAAGGGGGCGAGTCGCTCGGTCTCGGCCTTTGCAGCGGCCCCGCATTCGCGTTGCACGGCCTCGATATCGGCCCGGTTGACGGAGTGGATGCGGGGGCAGGCGGCGACGTAGCGGCCGCGCGCGTCGAAGGCGTAGAGGGTGTCCGGCGCGTAGGGGTTGAGGACGGTGAGATACTTTTCGCGGTCGGTCAGATCCCGCGCATCGAAGCGCAGGAGGTCGCCGGTGATCTCGGCGTCGGCGAGCTCGAACATGCCGCGCCGGGCGATGCGTTCTGTGCCACTGTCGCGGACGAGGATCATGGCGACGGCCTCGGGGCGCAGGCGGGTTAGTTGCCGTGCGCCGG
>JBGSSV010000051.1:0-8038 GCA_041736875.1 Chthoniobacterales bacterium
GGCGTGCCGCCCGGGCAGCCGCCTCAGTTCCCTGGCGGCATGCCCCAAGTCTCCATTCCTGCCCAGCCGCAGGTCATGGCGGGCGTGCCAGCCATGCCCGGACAACCCGGCATGCCCATGCCCCCGGGGGTTGTTCCGGGCATGCCGGGGCCGGCCCAGCCGGCCAATGGGCAGGTGAGCGTGCCCGGGGCCGGGGCTGTTCCGCCCCCGCGCGTCATCCGCCGCCGCGCAGTTATTCCATCCGCTCCTTGAGAATCGCGGGACATCTGCTCTACTTGTGCCGATGAGGATTCGCCGGGTCGTGTTTTGCGGGGCTTTCGTCATGGCTGCCGCCATGACTTTCCCCGGCATGTTGCAGTCGCAGGAGGCACCACCGCCGTCGCCACCCGCTCCCGTGGCGGAGACGACGCCCGTCCCGACCCCGGTTCCGGAGCCTCCTCTCCCACCGCCGGCGGCGCCACCGGCTGAGCCTTTGCCGTCGGCACCCGTGCCACTTGATCCGCCGGTGCCAGCCCGCGCCCAGCCGACCCAGCCCGAACCGACCGTCCGCCTCACGTTTCCCAACACCTCGGTCAACGAAATCCTCAGCCTTTACGAGGTCCTGACCGACAAGCGCCTGATCCGCGATTCCGCCCTGGCCCAAGGCCAGCCACTGACCATCGTCGTGCCCGGCGAGGTGCCCCGCAGCGAAGCCATCCGGCTCATCGAAGCCTCTCTCCTGCTCAACGGCTATTCGTTTGTCCCCGTCGATGAAAAGACGCTCAAAATTCTCAACATCGGCGTGCAGGCCAAGGGGCCCCGCAGCGAGGGCATCCCGATCTACGCCTCGCCCTACATGCTGCCGGAGTCCGACCAGGTGGTGAGCTACTTCATGCGGCTCAACTACCTCGCCCCGCAGGACGCCGCCCAGCTTTTTCAAACCTTCATCAGCCCGCCGAAGGCGTTCACCACCTTCACCCCCGTGCCGAATGTTCAGGCTGTCCTCATCACCGAGAACGTCCCGGTCATTCGCAAGCTGATCGCGCTGCAGGCCATGGTGGACGTGCCGCCGGCCCAAGTCATGACCGAGTTCATCACGCTCAAGCGAGCTGATGCGGAAAAAGTGGCCGAGGTCTTGCAGGCGTTGATCGACCAGCGCAACGAAAGCGCGCCCAAGCCGGGGGCCCAGCCGGGCCAGCCCGCAGCGCCGCAGGGTGAAGCTCCCGGCCAGGTCATTCCCGCCTCGATCGGCGGGGCCGGCGGGGGACAGTTCGAATCAAATCTGGTCATCGGCGAGACCCAGATCGTCGCCGACCCCCGCACCAACCGCATCCTCGTCGTGACCCGCCCGATCAATTTTCCCTACATCAAGCAATTGATCGAACAACTCGACGCCCCCGTGGCGCTGGACAGTGTGCTGGAGCGGCCTTTGCAGTTCGTCGCCGCCGGGGATGTCCTGCCGGTCCTGCAGGACCTGCTCTCGGAGGGCGAGGATTCCGCCGGGGGCACGACCGGAGGCGCCGGTCGTCAGGTATCCACCCCCACTGTGGAGTCCGGTTCGAGCTTCGGGCAGGGCAGCACCTCCGGCGGCGGCAGCGGCAGCGGAACCAGGTCGGCCGATCGCCTCAAGGAACCCACCGAGGACACCGCTCCCCAATCCGTCATCATCGGAAAAACGAAGATCATCGCCGACAAAAGCGCCAACTCGATCATTGTCATCGGCCCGCCGGACAGCCGCCAAAGAGTCGCCCAGTTGCTCGATATGCTCGATGTCCGTCCCCGCCAGGTCTACATCGCCGCGGTTATTGGCGAGCTCAGCCTGACCGATGAGATGGAGTTTGGTCTAAGCTACTTCATCCGCAACCAGTCCCTCAACGGCAACTCCATCACCGCGGCGGTCGTCAACCCGCTGCTGGCCGCCACCAATGCTTTAACCACCCCCTCGAACCTGGTCGGCCCGGAATTGTTCAGCAATCTCTCCGGCCTCACGGTCTATGGCAGCATTGCCGATACGGTGGACATCTACGCCCGGGCCCTCGAGAAAACCGGCAAGTTCAAGATCCTCTCGCGCCCGGTCATATACACGACGAACAACAAGAAGGCCGTCATCAGTTCCGGCCAGGAGGTTCCTTACACCAGCAGCACGCTGACCTCGACGAGTGTTTCCGGCACGGTGGCCGACCAGACCGCCGGCATCACCGCCAACATCACCTACAAGGACGTTCTGCTCAAACTCGAGGTCGTCCCGCTCATTAATGCCAACAAGGATGTCACGCTCGTCATTGTGCAGACGAACAACAACATTCTCGGCGAGCAGGATTTCGGCGGCGGCAACGTCGCCCCCATCATCAGCGCGCAGGAACTGACCACGACCGTGACCGTGCCCAACGGCGGGACCGTGGTGCTCGGCGGCCTCATCGTCGAGCGCACCGAAGCCGACGACTCGGGCCTCCCCTTCATCATGCGCCTCCCCGTTCTCGGCCACCTCTTCAAGCAGACCAACCGCTCGGTCACCCGCCAGGAACTCATCATCCTGCTCCAGCCCACGGTGGTGGAGAACAACGCCGACCTCGCGCGGGCCAGCGGGGAAGAGCTGGACCGCAGCAAACTCGGCAGCGAAGCATTCGACGCGGCGGACCCGAACCAGTTGGGCAACATCCCCGTCGTTCCTCGCGGCGATAATTTGCTGCCCGACTCGCAGATGCGCCGCGAGCGCGACCCGCTCCGCCCGGCCGGCATCGATTACCAGGAATACGCGCCGCCCCCGACGCCCAAGCCGGAAAAGAAAAAACGGTCCGCTTCGGCCTCGCGCTGATTCGGGGACAACCTATGGCCTTGATTCCCGCCCTTGTGGACCTGGCCTTGCGTCATGGCGCGGGTGACCGCGAGAAGGTGACCGCCTCCCTTCAGGACGCCGCCCGCCGTCAATCCCCGCTGATGCGCGCCCTCCTCGACAGCACCGAGGTGGACGAAACCGGGTTCTATCGCGAATTGGCGGAAAAATTCAATCTCCCCTGGGGCGGGGCGGACGTGGGTCGGGCCACGCCGGAGTTGCGGGCCAAGCTGCCGGCGCGTATCGCCCTGCGTTATCAACTGCTGCCCGTCGTGGCCGAGAACGACGAACTGACCCTGCTGACCTACGACCCCTTCGACCTTCTGGCCCGCCAAGCCGTGGCCGAGGCCGTGCCGCAGCGGGTGCGTTACGAACTTTACACCCGCAAGGGTATTCTCCCCGCCCTGCGGCAGGTTTACGGCATCGGGGCCGAAACGTTCGAGGAGTTGCTCGAGGGACGCGGGATGGAGGAGGACATCGACCTCGGACGGACCGAGCAGGTCAATGTGCTCGACGAGGATGAATCGGAGGAGGCGTCGGTCAAAAAATTCATCAACCAGGTCATCCGCGAAGCCCTGCGCGAGCGCGCGACCGACATCCATGTCGAGCCGCTGGCCGACGACCTCCGCGTGCGTTACCGCATCGACGGCGTCCTGCAAGAGGTGCCCGTGCCCGCACAGATGCGCAAGCTCCAGCGTTCGGTCATCAACATCCTCAAGCTCACCGCCGGCCTCGACCTCGGCGAGGATCGGCGTCCGCAGGATGGCCGCATCAGCCTCGAACTCGGCGGACAGCCCATCGATGTTCGCGTGGCCTCGATTCCCACGATCAACGGTGAAAGCATCAGCCTGCGTCTTCTCGGCAAGGAGGTCTTCAGCCTCGAGCGCCTCGGCCTCGACGAGGACTACGTGGCCCGGGTGAAGGAACTCCTCGCCCTGCCCAACGGCATCATTCTCGTCACCGGCCCGACCGGCTGCGGCAAGTCGACCACGCTCTACACCTTCCTCTCCGGCCTCAACACCAAGGAGCGCCGCATCCTCACCATCGAGGATCCGGTCGAGCACAAGCTCGCGGGCGTCAACCAGAGCGCCGTGCAGCCCGAGATCGGCAACACCTTCGCCAACCTCCTGCGCAGCTTCCTCCGCGGCGACCCGAACGTGATCATGGTCGGCGAAATGCGCGACTATGAAACCGCCGAGATCGCCATCCGCGCCGCCCTGACCGGCCACCTGGTTTTCAGCACACTGCACACGAATGATGCGGTCGGCGGCATCACGCGCCTGCTCGACATGAACGTCGAGCCGTTCCTCGTGGCCAGCGCCGTCCGCGCCTTCATCGCCCAGCGTCTCGTCCGCCGCCTCTGCCCGCTCTGCAAAACCCCCGCGCGCCCCGGCGATTACTCCCCGGCCTACCTGCGCAGCATCGGGTTTCCGGCCGAGAACGACGGCCTTATTATGCGCGCGGCCGGTTGCGAGAGCTGCCGCCAGTCCGGCTACGAGGGCCGCCTTGCCATCATGGAACTCTGCATGGTCACGCCCAAGCTCCAGGAAATGATCACCCAGCGCAAAACGGCCGCCGAACTCCGGCCCGCCGCGGAAAAAGAGGGCATGCGTCCGTTGCGCAAATACGGTTTCGACAAGGTGGCTTCCGGCGTGACCACGATCGAGGAAGTCATGCGCGTGACCACCTCCGACCTCAACGCGCTCGACGAATAACCGCCGCCCGTCATGCCTGTCTTTGTCTATCAAGCGCTGCAGGCCGGCGGGGGAAAAACCTCGGGCGAACTCGAGGCCGCCAGCCGTCAGGACGCCTTTGCCAAGCTGCGTCAGCAAAACCTCCAACCCTTCTCCCTCGCGGCCAAGGGCTCGGAAACCGCCGCAGCCACCAGCGCCAACGACTCGGCCGACGGGGGCCACCAGCTCAGTCGCACCCAGGTCCTCCTTTTCACCGATGAGTTGTGCGAGCTCCTCGAGGCCGGCCTCAAACTCGACCGCGCCCTCCAGGTCATCGAGCAGCGGCAGGATAAGTCACCACTGCGCGGTGTCGCGGCCAGCGCGCGCCAGTCGCTCCGCGAAGGCGCGACGTTCTCCGCCGCCCTGAAAAAAGCCAGCCCCAGTTTTTCCGAGCTCTACTGCAACATGGTCAAAGCCGGTGAGGCCAGCGGCACGGTCTCGAAGATTCTCAAACGGCAGGTCGAGTTTCTCACCATGATGGGCGAGTTGCAGAGCCGCGTGACCAGCGCGTTGATCTATCCCTCGGTCATCTTCTCCGCCGGCATCGCCCTCTTGATCATCTTCATGACGTTTCTGCTCCCGCAGTTGACCGTGCTGCTGGGCAAAACCGGACAGACCCTGCCCTTGGCCACGCGGCTGCTCATCGGCACGAGCGAATTTTTCGGCGCCTACTGGTGGGTCGTCCTCATCGTTCTGGTCGCGGCGGTCCTCGGCTTCCGGCATTTCACCAGCACCGGCGAAGGACGGGCGTGGTGGGACCGCATGAAGTTGCAGTTGCCCATCTTCGGCAAACTTCTGCGCATGCGCTTCTACGCCCAGTTCACCCAGACGCTCTCGACGCTGCTGAACAACGATGTGTCGCTCATGCAGGCCATGCAGCTCATCCGCAACGCGACCCCCAACGTCTTTCTCCAGGGGCTGCTCGAGCGTGTCTCCGACAACGTGCAGGATGGCGCCCAACTCTCCCGTGCCATCGCCCGGGTCGAGTTTTTCCCGCCCACCCTGATCGACATCATCATGGTCGGCGAAACCACCGGCGACCTCGGCTCGGCCCTCGAGCGCAGCGCCAAGAGCTACGACAAACAGCTCTCCGTCGTGATCGAGCGCGTCACCGCCCTCATCCAGCCCATGGTCATCCTCATGGTCGCCCTTTTTGTCGGCCTCGTCGCCTACTCCATGATCACCGGCATTCTCACCACCGTGTCCGGGTTGCCGAAACGCTGACGCGAAAAGCCGGCCACTGGCCCGCCGGGGCGCCACCAGAGTCGGGTCCGGGGTTGCCGGCGATTTTCGGGCTCCGCAGAAAACCCCCTTGCCAAACCCCCGCCGGCCGCGCTATTCTGTCCGACCAATTTTCGGGGACTCTTTTATGGCTTACGCAATCATCCAAACCGGCGGCAAACAATACCGCGTGCAACCCGGCGACGTGCTGGACGTTGAATTGCTCGGCGTCGAGACCGGGGCCAAGGCGACCTTCGACGAGGTGCTGCTCGCCGCCGACGGCACGGCGGTGAAAATCGGCTCGCCCCTCATCGCGGGCGCGACCGTCACGGCCGAGGTCATCGAGGAAAAGCACAAGGGCCCGAAACTCATTTCCTACAAATTCCGCCGCCGCAAAGGTTACCACCGCACGGTCGGCCATCGCCAGAAACTCACCCGCGTGAAAGTCGGCGAGATCAAAGCTTAACCACTCCCGCATATGGCCCATAAAAAAGGACAAGGCAGCGTCAAGAACGGCCGTGACAGCGTCAGCAAACGGCTCGGCGTGAAAAAATTCGGCGGCCAGTCGGTCCTCGCCGGCAACATTCTCATCCGCCAGCGCGGACAAAAATTCCTCGCCGGCCGCAATGTCGGCCTCGGCCGCGACTTCACCCTCTTCGCCCTCGAGCCGGGCAAGGTTGTTTTCGACCGCGGCGGTCGCCGGATCAACATCGTGACCGAAGCTCCCGTGGAAGCCAGCTAGACACATTTCCCCCCCCGAAAAAGACCGGCGCCCGCGAGGACGTCGGTCTTTTTTTGTCTGCTCGCACCGCGGATCTGCGCAAATCGGGATTGCCGCGGGTGCCGTGTGTTTGAATGATGCAGGGAATGTTGGAACTTTTGCAAAAAGGCGGCCCGGTCATGTGGGTCATTCTGGTCCTCAGCGTGGTCGGTCTCGGGGTTTTTCTCGAACGCCTACTCTACTTGCACCGGGCGCAGATCCGCGTGGGCGAGTTCCTTCGCGGCCTGGCCAATCTCGTCCGCGACAACCGCTTTGATGAAGTCCGTCAGCAATGCCTCTCGACCCAGGGTCCGGTGGCGCGGGTCGCTCTCAGTGCCGTGCTGGCCCGCGAGTGTCCGCGGTCCGAACTGCGGGACATCGTCCAGGAGGCGGGGCAGCTCGAGGTCCCGCGCTTGGAACGGCACCTCGCGCTTTTCATCGGTCTGGCCTACACGGCGCCGCTGCTCGGCTTGCTCGGCACCGTGCTGGGTCTGCTTGAGGCCTTCTATCTCATCTCCACGCAGGGCGGCTACGCCACGGTGGCCGATCTCTCGGGTGCCGTTTACCAGAGCCTCATCTGCGCGGCGGCCGGACTGGCCGTGGCCATTCCGGCGCTGATCGGCGGAAGTTACCTTTCCTCGCGGGTGCAGGATCTTCTGCATGACATGGAGCGGGCCGGCATCGAGATGGTCAACCTCTTGAAAAATCGCACCCTGCCCGCGGCCGAGATTCTGGCCATGGACGGCGAGCCGGTGCAGGAGCCATGAAGCTGACCCGGGCGACTCGCCTGCGGGGAGCGGTGCCGGTCTTTGCCGGGACCATGACGGTGGTGCTCCTGCTTGTCTTTTTCCTCCTCCTCTCGACGTCCTTCCTGATGCAGCCGGGCATCAAGGTCGAACTGCCAGCTTCGCGGTTTCTTCTGCCTGCCATGCAGGACCCGCTGGTTGTTGCCGTGACCGGCGGATCGGGGGCGGCCGTGTTTTTCGAGGACCGGGTGGTCGAGCCCGGCCAACTGGGGGCCCGGCTGGAATCGCGGCGCACGGTTTCACGGCAGGTCGTGATCAAGGCGGACCGCGACGCGCCGCTGGCCCTCGTGGCGGCGGTGACCGACCTGGCCCTCGAACGCGGTTTCTCCGTCGCTCTCGCGACCACGCGACCCCCCGGGCCATGATCCTCGCCGACCGCCTGCTCCACGTCTTCCACTGGCCGACGGGCTATCCGATCCGGTTGGCCCTGCCGGCCATGATGATTCTTTCCGTCCTGCTCCACGGCCTGGCCATCTACGTCGTGCGCGCGCCTTCGGCCGGCCGGACCGGGGTGCTGCCGCCCGTGCCAGCCAAGATAACGGTGTTACCGACCGCTTCCTCCGGGGAGGAGTCGGTGCTGCTCGCGGCGCGGGATCCCTCCTGGCTGCTGCCGGGCCGCTACCGTAACGAACTGCTGCCCGCCCCGCGTGCGGGGCGTGCGCTCCGGGCCCTCGAGCCGTCGTTGCCACCGCTCGTGTCGGCCCCG
>JBGSSV010000081.1:0-4659 GCA_041736875.1 Chthoniobacterales bacterium
GGGAGCCCTGCCAGGCGAAAAACCCCGCGGTCGACTTGTTCCACGAGCCCTCTGTCCCTCATTGCATAAAGCGTTCGGGGATGCACGCCCCCCTTGATCGTGTCACGCGTGCGCATGATGCCACCGTGCGCTTTGAACAGCTTTTTCGCTCGTTGGATGGATGCATTCACGGGATGCCTTGGATAAGAACCAAGGCACATGTTCACATCTATCTAGGTCTTTATCCAGAGGAATCCGACCTCATGAGCCGACGATTCTGATCCCTCCGGGGGTTCTTCCTCTGGAACGGATAGGACTCCGGTTCTCGTGTGACGAACGGAAGATCCGGCTGCCCGTCACGCTCATAACCTGAAGGTCGCGGGTTCAAATCCCGCCCCCGCAACCATTTCTTTACCAACGTCTTAAGTTGGATTCACAGGCCCCTATTTCTGGGGTCTTCTTCTTGGTGGTGACAAAATGGTGACAACTTTCCGAACTTAGGGGGTGGAATGCATTGGCGGTATTGCGTCCGTTTGCCCGCTGAAAGCGGGTGTGCCCCCATTGCGCTTTCGGGGAATTCCTTTCGAGGTCCCAGCCCGGGCTGCAGGCCCTCGACCAAACCGTAGGCCCGGCTCGCGGAGGTGAGCACCTGGCCCGAATCCCCGTCGAGGGCAACCGTCTTCAGGCTTTGCGTGCCGCAGTCAATGCCTAGCGCGATCACACGAACTCGTTGACCAAATTTTCGAGATACTCTTGCCCGCCCGAGGCGAGGACCGGGGCCGGCTGGCCCAGCGCCACTTTCTCCAACTCGGCCAGCGTGGCTTTGCCCTGCTCAATCTTTTGGCCGAGCGGCGAATCCCAAGTGGCGTAGCGCGCTTTGGCAAAGTTGGCACAACGTCCGTCCGCCCGCACCGCCGCAGCCATCTTCAGGCCTCGGGCGAAGGTGTCCATTCCGCCGATGTGGGCATGGAACAGATCCTCCGGCGTGTGCGATTCGCGGCGGCGCTTGGCGTCGAAGTTGAGGCCACCTGCCTTGAATCCGCCCATGCCGAGCACGACGAGCATGACGTCGAGCGCCAGGTAGAGGTCGGTTGGAAATTGGTCCGTGTCCCAACCAATCAGTTCGTCGCCGCGGTTGGCGTCGATCGATCCGAGCTTGCCCGCGCTCGCGGCCACGGTCAGCTCATGCTTCATCGTGTGCCCGGCGAGGGTGGCATGGTTGGTTTCGATGTTTAGTTCGAATTCATCGAGTAGGTCGTATTCGCGAAGGAAGTTCAGGCAGGCGGCCGCGTCGCTGTCGTATTGATGCGTCGAAGGCTCGCGTGGCTTGGGCTCGATCCAGAACGGGCCAGTGAACCCGATCTCCTTCTTGCGGGCCACGGCCATGTGGAGGAAGGCGGCCAGATGGTCGAGTTCGCGTTACCTGGCCCAGCTGCGCAGCGACATCGGGCGGTTTGCGGCCGACCTGCCCGGGGCGATTCTTTCGATTAAGAGCCATGACATCGATCAATGGCTGCGACGACTGGGCGGGGCACCGCGGACGCGAAACACAACGCACACGTCCCTCCGCACGTTCTTTTCCTGGGCCAAGGCGCGCAGCTACTTGCCCCGGAGCGAGGAAACCGCCGCCGAGGCCGTGGCCAAAGTCAGGGTGGGGGACACCGAGACCGAAATCTTCACCCCTGAGCAAATGACGAAGATTCTGGAGGCCGCCCCGGGCGAGTTGGTCCCCTTCATCGTGCTTGGTGCCTTCGCTGGTCTGCGGGCGGCGGAAATCACGCGCATCGAATGGAGTGCGGTTGATCTGGAGCGCCGTTTCATCACGATCCGCGCCGGGCAGGCCAAGACGGCGTCGCGGCGGATTGTTCCCGTGAGCGCCAATCTGCGGGCGTGGCTGCTGCCGCACGTGGGCGAGGGGATGGTCGTCCCGAGTGCGGAAACTTACCGCAAGGTGACATGCCTCGCCCGGCGCTTGGGGATCAGATGGCCGCACAACGTGCTGCGGCATTCCTTCATCAGCTACCGCATTGCGAAGGTGAAGAACGCCAACGAGGTGGCGCTGGAAGCCGGTAACTCGCCCACGGTCATCTTCAAGCACTACCGCGAACTGGCCACTGAAGAGCAGGCCAACGCGTGGTTCGCCATCCGGCCTGAGCCTCCTGTCATTCCGGAATGACAGGAAACCGCCGTTCTCACGCGCGTTCCTCCAGCAGCCCAGCCACGACTCGCTACCGCTGCTCGCGCAACCACGACTTGACCAACTCCGGCTCGAAGCGGATCAGGTGCCGGAACTTGATCGTCGGCAGTCCGGCGTAGCGCAGGTTGCGGACTTCCCGCACACTGCAACCGAGGTAGCGGGCAAGGTCGTCGGCTTTCCACAGGTGCTCTTCGGGATGATCTGGGGAGGTTTGTGCCGGGATGGGTGATGTTGTGTCCATGCCTGCTGGGGGCATGTCAATTTGGGCCGGGCAGACGAGCGAGTTTCCCCGTCACCGCCATGGTCCCGGATGCTTCCAATCCATGTTGAACATCGTGTTGCCGGTGCCGGCCAAGGCTGCGTTGGCTGGTTGCAGGAACCCGCGGATGAAATCAACAACGCCGGCGAATTCCTCCGGTGCTTGCGACGGACGCATGCGCTTGAGAAACCCGCTCCATTGCGCGCGCTTCGAGGCATCGAGTGCGAAGTCCGGAGCGAACACCTGCGGCTCATTGAGAAACGGTGTGCCCCGGCGGAGAAAGGTGGCGGAGATGGCCGCTTGCAACTCCGTCCCCCGGAAATCCGAAGTGCTTGCCAGCAGCCAGATATCAAAGAAGTCTTTCATCCTCGTGTTGAGCCGCCCGAGCGACACCATCGCCTCGAATTTCTCGGCCACTGCCGTCTCACGGTTGTAGGCGCGTAGCACAGGCGGCGGGTAATCCAGGATGGCCGGATAGTTGATCTCCACGGGTGCGGGCGTGACCACGTCGCTGAACCCCATGTCGATCTGCATTGCGAGTCGTGTCGTGGCCAGATGTCCTCGGAACCGCGCGCGCACGCCCTCGTAATCGGCATCCTCGGCGATCCGCTCGGTCGTCACGCTTTGCGGGTCGAAGACCACCCCGTCCTCGGGAACCTCCTCCGTGCAGATCTCGGCGATGATCGATCGAATATGCTCCAAATCGTTGGCCGTTCGCGCGAGGAGATCGATGTCGCGGGTGGCTCGCAGGATGGGTGCTCGCCATGCCACCAACATCAGCGCGCCTTTGAGCACGAAGGATTCCGCATGGCGTGACTTCGACAAGCGGTAAAGCCAACGCTCCAAGGCGTAGTATTGGGAGAGATCGTTGAACGAGCGCCCCGAATCCTTCGCGGCATTCTTGAGCCGCTGATGCACGGATGCACCGATGTTCGTCAGCCGCGTCATGAAAGTGCCTCCAGGTAAGGGCGCATCACCCGCTCCACACGGCAGACCCGCGCGTAATCCAGAACAAGATCGAGCCGCCGCCGCTTCCGCGCTGCATAGGTCCGCAGAGCCTCAACGGCCGTTTCCAGCCCGATGCGATTGCGGAACTTGAACACGTCAGCCAGCGATTTCTCCGCGCAGTAAACGCGCGCCTTGATGCCATCCACGACGCGCTCTTCCACTCCAGCCGCATGCGCTTGCGACGAAAAGCGAAAAACCTCAAGAGGCGGGTGACTGATCCTCGGAGCGTGCCTGCCTGGCAGCAGGGCGATTTGCACGGCATGGGGAATTTGCGTGGTCAGATCGTGGAGGGAAAGCGCGCTGATCAGACACACCACCGCCGATGGCACGAGCTTGGCCACCACGGCAATGTCCGGATCGCTCATCGGAGAAAGACTCGCGAGGCGGTAGGTTCCACGCCCAACCATCTCGAGAGCCCCGCTGTCACGCATGGTATACAGCGTGCGCGGATGAATCCCGGCGGCGATGACTTCCTGGGTGCGCAGCGTTCCTCCGTTGCGGCGGAAGGCGCCCGAGGCGGTTTTTGCTGCTGCGTTCATGGCTGGGAAAGACTGGATAGGCATAGCAATACATACGCATATGTAATGCTAAGTCTATCCATTTTCCTGAAAACTTGTTGGGAGCATGCTCCCAGATGGTGACAAATGGTGACAACGATCTTGCCGAGTTGTTCCACTTTGTGCCGGTGGGGTGTTGCGATGTGGTCCCGAGGCGCGGCACAACTCGGCACAAATCAACATCAAATGGAATGCAAGCGCATGAGCTGCAACATGTTAGACATACTCATAACCTGAAGGTCGCGGGTTCAAATTCCGCCCCCGCAACCAACTCTTTACCAACGTCTTAAGTTGGATTCACCAGCCCGGATTCCCCGGGCTTTTTTCTTGGTGGTGACAAAATGGTGACAACTGGGGAGAGCAGCGGTCAGATTATGTAGGAATTGACTGGTGATCCGCCTTGGGACTCTGAGAATCGACATCATGGGGAGGACACGCCTTCGATGTGCAGGCTAAAAGGGCTGGCGGGGTGGTCGTCGGAATTTGTCAGATTGGCTTCGATGGGGTTGTTGGCCCATGCGTAGGCGATTTCGAGCGGGTCGGGACATTCCGTTGAAGAGGTGATGAGTTGGTCGGACTCGAGGCGGGTGTCGGCGGGGTGCCATGTGCCGGTGGTGTCGCGGAGGACAACGGGAGCGGGCCGTGCGCCGCCGCGGGTG
>JBGSSV010000114.1:0-4557 GCA_041736875.1 Chthoniobacterales bacterium
GCGCCCGCTACGTCGCCCGCGCCCTCGCCTCCCTGCCGCCGGGGTTCTCCCTCGGCGGAATGAAGATCACCGTCGATTGCGCCAACGGCGCGGCCTGGCAAACCACCCCGGACGCCCTGCGCCAACTCGGCGCCGAGGTCACGGTGTTCCATGCCGAGCCCGATGGCGCGAACATCAACCGGGGGTGCGGCAGCACCGAGGCCCACGAAATCAGCCGCCTGGTCCGCGAAACCGGCGCGCAGGTCGGACTGGCCCATGACGGCGACGCCGACCGGCTGCTCCTTTGCGATGAAACCGGGGATCCGCTTGATGGCGATGAACTACTGGCAATGGCCGGACTGGAGTTGCTGCGCCGCGGAGAGTTGGTCGACCGCACCATCGTGGCCACAGTCATGAGCAATCTCGGCCTCAACGAGGCGATGGAAAACGCCGGCGGACGCGTGGTGCGCACCACCGTCGGCGATCGCTACGTGCTCGAGGCCATGCGGGCCGGAGGCTTCGTCCTCGGGGGCGAACAAAGCGGGCACATGATTTTCGCTCGTCATGCCACCACCGGTGACGGACTCGTCTCCGCGCTGCAAATTTTCCGGCTCATGGCCGAAACCGGCCGGCCGCTGAGCGAACTCCGCCGCGTGCTTCACAAATACCCGCAGGCGCAGCGCGGTCTGGCCGTCAAGGCCAAGCCGCCGCTGGACGATCTGCCCGGCGTGCAGGCCGCGACCCGCGCGGCCGAGGAAGCCTTGGGGGAGCGGGGACGCGTCCTCGTGCGCTACAGCGGAACCGAGTCGAAGCTGCGCATTCTGCTCGAGGGACGCGACAGCGCCTTGTTGGAGAAGCACGCCGACCTCATCGCCGACGAGGTTCGCCGCGCCATCGGGGCCTAGGAAATCTTCGCGCGGCCTTTAGGGGGCGAGCGGCCAATCGCGGTAGGCGATGATCCGCCGGTCCGCCGCCGCCTCCTGCGCCAGGCGCAGGGCCTGCGCGCGAATCCCGTCATGGTTCCAATCGGGCGGATGCAACCCCAACCGGGCCAGCGGATTGGTCCGCAAACGCCCGGCCAGCCACGCGTTCCATCCGAGGCTCATCGCGCGACGCCAGCCACTGCGCACGCTGTAAACGAGCGACTGCGACGCCGTCCACGCTCCGGTGCGCAAATCCAGAAACCCACCCAGCCGCGTGGTGTAGGCAAAGCCCTCGTCGCGGGCGGCACGCTCGGCCTGCGCTCCGAGCAGCCAGGCCGGGGCGATGAACCCTTGCAGGTCGAAACCGGAGAGCATCTGGCGCCCCCGCCGCAGACGCCGGGCAGCCTCGTCGTAAGCGAGATCGTAGAACTCTCCCTCCCCGGCGGTGTAGTGCTCGGTGATCATACGCTGACGCCATCCGGCCCCGGGCTGCGGTTCGCGTTGGTGGTAGAACCCATGCAGGACAACCTCGTGGCCCCCGGCCTGCTTTTCCCGCAGCCAAGAGACAAAATTCGCATCCTGATCGACCCTCCCGCGGTGATGGTGGTCGGGCACGACCAGAAGCGAGGTCACCCCCACCCCGGCCCGGGCCAGGTCGGCGAGCATGCGCTCGGTCGCCCCGCGGGTCCACGGGCTCACATCATGCACCGAGACGGCCAAGGCGCGGCCGGACGACGCAATCATTTGATCTTCCCCTTCTCCATGCTAAAGGTTGAGTCTCTTACTTCCTGTGTCGCAAAACGATCCCAAACCACCGAACACCCCCCGCCCCGGCGGCGGGGATCCCGATCCCCAATTCAACTGGCGCGGACTGCTGCTCTTTGCCGTGGCCTTCGCTCTCATCGGCGGGGCCTTCATTTTCCGCGGGGGCAACTTGGCCCAAGTGGATGAACTGAGCTTCCCGAAATTCTCCGAACTGCTGGCCGAGGGCAAGATTGTCTCCACGGCCGAGCGTCCGCTGGAGCTGGTCGTCGAGGGCGGCCGGGAGACCCAGACCATCGCGGGCTACTATCGCAAGATGGTCACCGTGCCCCCGGCGGTGGAGCCGGAGGAACGCATGGTGCAGTTCAAGACCCCGGTCTTCATGCCCTTGAACGGTGCGGCCCTGGCCGAGCAGCTCAAGCAGGCCGGCATCACCCCGGCCACACGGGAGGAGTCGAACCTTCTCGCCACCACCCTCATCGGGTTCCTGCCCATCCTCATTTTCCTCGTTCTCCTCTACTTCATCTTCCGCTCGCAGATCAAAATGGCCGGGCGCGGGGCGATGAGCTTCGGCAAGAGCAAGGCGCGCATGATGGCGCGGGAGAAAAATAAAACCACCTTCAAGGACGTGGCCGGCGTCGAGGAAGCCAAGGAAGAAGTCTCGGAACTCGTCGACTTCCTCAAGGACCCGAAAAAATTCCAGAAGCTCGGCGGCCGCATTCCCAAAGGCGTGCTCATGGTCGGCCCCCCGGGCACCGGCAAGACGCTCCTGGCCCGCGCCATCGCCGGCGAGGCCGATGTCCCGTTCTTCAGCATCAGCGGCTCGGACTTCGTCGAAATGTTCGTTGGCGTCGGGGCCTCGCGCGTCCGCGACATGTTCGAGCAGGGGAAGAAAAGCGCGCCGTGCCTCATCTTCATCGACGAAATCGACGCGGTCGGACGCCACCGCGGCCACGGGATGGGCGGCGGACACGACGAGCGCGAGCAGACGCTCAACGCGCTTCTGGTCGAGATGGACGGCTTCGATGCGCAGGATGGCGTGATCATCATCGCGGCGACGAACCGCCCCGACGTGCTCGACCCGGCGCTCCTCCGGCCCGGCCGCTTCGACCGCCAGGTCACGGTCAATCTGCCCGACGTGCGCGGACGCGAAGAAATCCTCCGCGTCCACATCAAGAAAGTGAAAGTGGCCGAGGCGGTCAATCTCGCCGTAATCGCCCGCGGCACGCCCGGATATTCCGGGGCCGAGCTGGCCAACGTGATCAACGAGGCCGCCCTGCTGGCCGCCCGCCGCGGCCTCAAGGCCATCTCCATGCGGGAGCTGGAGGAGGCCCGGGACAAAGTCCGCTGGGGCAAGGAACGCCGCAGCATGGCGATCAGCGAGAAGGAAAAGGAAGTCACCGCCTACCACGAAGCCGGCCACGCCCTCCTGCTCGAACTGCTCGAGCACACGGCCCCGCTACACAAGGTCACGATCATCCCCCGCGGCCCTTCCCTCGGCTCGACCATGTGGCTGCCCGAGGAGGACAAATACAACACCCGCCGCAAGGAACTGCTCGACCACCTTGTCGTCATCATGGGCGGACGCGTGGCCGAGGATATCGTTTTCGGCGATGTGACCAGCGGGGCCCGCGGCGACATCAAGCAGGCCACCAGCATCGCCCGCAAGATGGTCTGCCAGTGGGGCATGAGCGAGAAGATGGGCATGATCGAATACGGCGAGGGCGACGAGCACCTTTTCCTCGCCCGCGATCTGGGCCGCATGCGCGATTACAGCGAGTCCACCGCTCAGGCCATCGACCAGGAGGTCAAGAGCCTGATTGACGAGGCCTACAGCCGGGCCAAGGTTCTGCTCCTCGATGAGCGCTCCAAGCTCGACCTCATCGCCCGCGCCCTCCTCGAATACGAGACCCTCGAGGGCTCACAAATTCGTGACCTCATCGCCTTTGGCGAAATGAAGGAACCGCCTCACCGCGACCCTCCGCCCCCGCCCATCCCGACCGCCCCGGCCGGATCCACGGCCGACGCCCCCGCCAAGAAGGACGACGGCGAACTTCCCGGCAGCCTGGCCCCGCTGCCGGCCTGAGGCCCGGGCGGGCCTCCCCGCCCCTTTTTTCGGGAGCACGCCCGACCCTCAAAAATAGCAGGAGGCTGGTGGTCTGAGCCCCTGCCTCCCTGTGCTTCCTGCGATCCGTGGTCAAATCCCCTGCCGTAAGCAGGCTAAATCCTCGCCGCACCCCTCACCCATCCAACGGACTCCGCACGGCCAATCCCGGACGATTCAGCACGTGGGAGCACCGGAGCCCGGGGGCGGTCTCGGGGCAGATCCCGCGCAAGCGGGACCCGCAGGGCAAGAGGCCGCGACGCGGCCCGAGTCAATAAATCATCGTCGTGCTCACATCCGCTTGCCCGAGCAGTTCCTGGACCGTGCGGATATCCGCTCCGTCCTCCAGCAGATGCGTGGCGAGGGAGTGGCGCAGGATGTGCGGGGTAACGGTCTTGGCTATTCCGGCATCGCGGGCGGCCTGGCGCACGGCTCTTTGGATGTTGACCTCGTGCAAGTGATGACGACCGGTGCGCGGGTCGACGGAGAATCCGGCCGCGGGGAACACATATTGCCAGCCCCATTCGCGGGCGCGTCCGCCGCATTTGAGGGCGACGCCGTCGGGCGGTTCCACATCGCCGTAGCCTTTGGCCAGGTCTGCCTTCGTCAGCCAGATGCTGAACAAACGCCTCGACATCGCCGGCCCCAGCGTCCACGAATTTGCGAGGCGAGAGATACTTTCCCCAAGCCATGACCCAATTGGTCCAAAACGGAATCAGCGATTCCTGCACGCCCTTTTGCCGGGCCAAGTCCCCGAATTGGTCGCGAAGGCTTGAATGGGCCATAAGC
>JBGSSV010000142.1:0-2312 GCA_041736875.1 Chthoniobacterales bacterium
CGGGCGGCACGCCGGGCGGCACGCCGGGCATGCCACCGCCGGCGGCGGTGGCGTCGAATTTGAGCACGCCCACTTCACCGCCGCGGCGGATGGTTGCCGTGGAGTCGGCGTATTTGGCCTGCACGTCAACCTGCACGAGCGAAAGCCCGGCGGCGTTAGCATCCTTCTTCAGCATGTGCCGGAGCTGCGTGGCCCGCTCAAGGATGAAGGCGATCGGCTCGCCGCTAACTTCGGCGATGCCGGTCAAAGCAAACTGCTGCGTCAAGCCGACCGACTCCGTGGGCGGGGCGACAGACTCAAGGTGGAAGGGCGAATGCTCCCAAAGTTTGGCGTAACGCGAGAGGGGAAACGGGGCCGGGACCACGCCCTCGACGGCGGGAACATCCTCCACCGGCGGAGTGGGCTCGGCTGGGGCTGCAGATCCGACGACCTCCTGCGGTGGAACCGGCAGGTCCGGCACGCCCTCCATCTTCCGGTCTTCCGGTGGCGGCGTAACGAGCAAATCTTTCGCCTCCGGAGCGGGGCCCGGTCCGGGCTCCGGCGTTTCGTCAGCCGAAACCGGGGCGACGAGCAATGCGCCGGCGGAGGCGAGGGCGGAAAAATGTCGGAGCCAGTTCACGGGTTCGTTTCCTCGACCGGACGATACCACCGCGCCACATCGATGTCGCAGACAATGCCGGGCGGCTCGGCGTCGCTTTTGATGCTGATCTGGCGGATGGCGCGAAATTCCTTCGGCTGCTGCATGAGGTTGAGCCATTTGACCAGGGACTGCAGTTTTCCCTTCACCTTGGCCGCGTAATTGATCTGGACGTAGGCGCCTTGCGAGACGGCGGCCCCCGGTGTCCCGGCGGCGAATTCCAGACCACTCTCCCGCGCACTGCTCTCGACAAAATCATAAAACTTCTCGTCATCCTGCGTGGTCGAGGTGTCATCGGTCGGCTGATTCTCGGCCAGCCAGGCGGCGCGCTCGGCCCAGTAGTCCTTCTCGGCCAGCAAGCCCCGGCCGAACTCGATCTCCTGCTGGAGTTGCACGACGCTGGCGCGGAGTTCGCGCTGACGATTGAGCAGCGCCTGCAGGCCGATGACGTTGGCCAGGACAAAAAGCGCGGCCAGCAGGCCGATGAGGAGACGTTTTTCCTTAGAGGTTAGCGCTCTCAATGTTCTCCTCCTCGTCCGTGGTTGCCGGGGCGACGCGCGAGACGCCCCTCATTTGAAATTTGAAATTGCTCTTGCCTGTCGGCACGACCTGATCGCTCGTCCAGTCGAAGAACTCCGCCAGATCCTTGTTCTGCGTCACCGCCTCCTGGAAACGGAGGGCCACAGGAATGCTTGTGACCTCGCCGTTGATCATGACCTCGCGCGGGCTCATCTGGAAAAGCGTCAGGCGCACGCCGTCTTCCGGCAGGGCCGCGGCCACCTGGTAGAGCACTTCGAGCGGATAAAGTTTCGGATCGAGCGCGGGGAGAAGTTCCCGCCAGGTGTTCATGGTTTGCTGGACCTGGGTGACCGCGCCCGCGCTGCCATCGACCTCGGCCCGCAGTGTGTGGACGCGCCAGGCGAGCCATCCGGTGTAGGCGGCGACGAGCAGCACAAGGGCGAAGTAGCCGGCGGCGGCCACGAGGGCGATTTTCTGCCGGCGGCGGCCGGCCGCCCTGGCTTTCTGGACCTCCTGCACCGGCAGAGGGATGCATTCCAGCGCGCCGCTCGGTCGCACGGGCGGCGGCAGGGGTCGGCTTTCCACGGGGAGTCCGCCCGAGGCTTGCCAGGCCGAGAGATCGGGCGGCTCGGTGCCGTCGTGGTAGAGCACGACCCTCGGCGAAGCGGAGAGCATGCCACCGGCTTCGAGCGAGGCCAGCATGAGCCAAATTTCGAGGGCCATCTGTCCGTCGGGAAGGGGTTCGGCCAGCGTTTGGAAGTGCAGGAGCTTGTCCCCGCGCTTGACCGCCGCAACCCAGCCACCCTCCTCCGGCCAGACGCCGGCTGAATCGGGCTCCAGCGGCAGGCAGGCCGGGGAAACCGCGTAGTCACGCACCTCACCGTGCCAGTATTGCGCACCAAGGGTGGGCGGCAGCACCACGGCGTGGAGGAGAGCCTCGCCCTCCTCCTCCGCGACCATTTGCCACGCGAACGTGGTCGTCTCGCGCGACCGTCCGGCCAAGCCGCGCAATTCCAACTGCGTGAAAACCAGATCGGCAAACAGTGACGGATCCTCGGCCGGCACCCACGCCGCCAGCGAGAAGGCGCGACGCACCGGGACCGCGAGCAAATCCCCGGCGGCCAGCCCGAGCGCCGCCGGCTCGTTCCCCTCGCCG
>JBGSSV010000159.1:0-4829 GCA_041736875.1 Chthoniobacterales bacterium
GCCGGGCGCTGCTCGAAGCGGGCGACTGTTTCGGCGCTAGCGCGGGTTTCCCCGGGCCAGGCCGGGTCGAAGACGCGGGCGCGGAGCGTGGAGGACGCGCGCACGGCAATGGGGGCTTCATAAAGCGGGGACGCGGCACCAGGCTCGCTCCCGTCGAGGGTGTAGCGAATCTCGGCCGGAGCAACCACCCGCTCGAAGGCGACTTGCATCTCCGCGGAGAAGGGAAAAACAGGAGTCTCGCCCTCGCGCTGCGTGTTGCGGAGTTCGTTCGGGTCGAAGCGGTCGCCGCGCACGACGAGCACAGGGCGCGCCGGTGCCGCAGTGTTCGGCAGTGCGGTCTGGCTGTCGCTTTGGAAGTCGAAGACGGTGCGCCCGCCGTCGGCCGTGGCGAAGCGGTAGTTGTCGCGGTGCTCGCCGATCTTCACCTCGAGCGCATCACCGGACCACTTCGTCTCGGGCAGCGGGTCCCCGTGGCGGTGGGGGTAGAACATGATGCGGAACTCCGGCGACTTCGAGATGGCAGGGACGACGAGTTGCGAGAAGCCGCGGAACGGTTGCTCGGGGCGTCCGGGCACGACGTGGACGCGCGGCACGGGGTAACCGTAGTCGCTGTTCCGGTGGAGGACGCGGACAAGCATGAGCGGGTCGCCCTTCTTCACCACGGGGCGTCCGGTTCCGGCATCGCGCGCGGTGTTGCCCGGGGCGAGCAGGAACTCGCTCTGGCGCAGGTCCGACGGTTCCACGTTCTGGAACTGCACCTCCGTGGTCTGCGCATCCACCACGACCACGTCATCCGGGAGATTGAACGAGGCCTCGAAGAGGTGCTTGTCCTCGTCCGGCTTGCTCAGGTCGTCGATGACCAGGACGTAGGGATTGGGGCCGCGGGCGAGGTGGACCGTCCGGTAGGCCCGCGCCATGGGGTTGTTCGTCTTGTATTGCTCGACCAATCGTGTCTCGCCGCTCCACGGGCCGTAGTCGGTGTGTGCGTAGCCGTCGTTGAAGGCGACCGTGCCGGGGTGGAAGGCGACCTGGAGGTCGCGCGTGAGGTCGAAGTTCTTCTCGGTGAAGGGCGCGTAGTAGGGCAGCGCGCCCGACGGCGAGTCAAGCGGGTGGACCTGCATCACCTTGCCGAAGCCGTAGGCGATCCGCGCGTCGCCGGCGGCGGAGAGGCCGTGCGGCCCTTCGTTCACGCCGAGCCAGACGCCCGGCACGGGCGGCCAGGCGAGTCCGCGGCCGTCCACGGTCGGCATGTTCTGGAACCCGGTAGCCTTGACCGCGAGCAGGTCCTCGTCGCGGAGCCAGTTCACACCGTCCTTCCACAACGTGAGGCGGTTGGCCTCGGAGCCTTCATGTCCGCCGTAGAAGAAGTCCTGCTTGTTGACGAACCCGAGGTGGAGGTCGCCGATCTCCCACGAATTCCGCGCCTCGACATAGCCGCGCTGATCATCCTTCCATGTGAGCGGAAGATTCAGCGCGTCGATCGATTTCTGGTCGGTCCAATCGCCCAGCCGGCCCGCGCGGTTGTCGTCCGGTCCGCCGCCGGCGAAGAGGAGGAGAAGCTCGGGCGCCACGCCGACCGGATCCGGCCAGCGCGCCTTGGCGTCGGTGAGGAACGGGTGGGTGGTGAGGGTCGCGCCGTAGAGCAGGTCGAACGTCTTGTCGTCCGGGTAAAGGAAGCGCATGAGCCAGATGACATGGAACGCCGACGCCCGCATCTCCTCGCGGATGACCCAGCGGCCGTCCTCCCAGCGCAGGGCCGCGAGGAAAAAGCGCATCTTGGCCGCGAGATGGTCGTGGCGGAGGAAGTCGCGGTCGCGCCGTCCGACGGCGACGAAGGCCGACGTGTTGAGCCATCCCTTGATCGACTCGTAGCACATGCCGTCCGGGCTGAGGAACCAGTCCAGCATGGCGCGGGCCTTGCGGGCGGACGCGCGGAATGTCGCCTCGGGGAAGCCGGGCCGGCCTTCGATGAGGAGCATCAGGCGGATGAACTCCATCCCGAATCCCTTGTGGTTGTTGATCACGAAATGGTCGGGTTCGGCGAGGTAGTTGCTGAAGCGGTCCTTGACGAGGCGGACGATGACGGCCTCGGTCTGGGCGCGTTCGTCCGGCGTGAGCCAGCGGTGGAGGTAGTCGTAGTCGAGCAGCTTCCAGATCTCGTGCGGCGGGTCCGGATCGCCCGAGGCCACGAGCGAGCGTTCGGCCGACCAGATGTTCGCGGCGTCCGGCTGGGTGTCGAGGCGGTCGATCTTGGGCTCGAGCTTGCGGACCATCTCCATGAATTGCGCCGCCAGCGCCTTCCCGAGGGCAACGTCCTCCGCCACCAGCGCGTAGAACGGGCTGCGGCTTTCCTTGAGGCGCTCCCAGAGGGTGCGGAACTCGGGCGGCGCTCCATCGCCCTGCGCCACGCGACGCCGGATGTCCGCCACGTCGTCCGGCGTGACCAGCACCCGCGGATGGATGCCGGGGGGCGGGGGCGGACGGAGTTTCTTCTCCGCGAAGCCCGGCGTGTCGTAGGTGACGGGCTTGGTCAGCGGCGGCGAAGCCGGGTGGAAGTTCGTCCCCGTGACCTCGTCATAAGTCGGGTGGGCGCGGGGTTGCCACGCCGGCTCCTCGTAGAAGGAGCGGGCGGGCGGTTCTGCGGCGGGAGCGACTGTCGCACTTGTGCCGAGCGCGGCCGTGCAGAGGACGAAGGCGCCTATCGTTGCGGTGGGGGGACTCATGCGGCGTGCATCGACACCATACACGGACACCGGCGCACGCTCGACGTTTGGCGAGAATTTAAATGCAAATTTACCGCAACTCTATCAGCGGACCGGCATGGTTTTCCCGCCGAGCGGTGCGGGAACCTACTTCACGAAGTAGCCGGAGACGCGCCAGACGCCCTGGTCGTCCTTCATCGGCGTGACCGTTTCGATGGCCTCCGCCTTGTTGGCGAAGCGGGTCTTGAACTGGATGACCACGTATTCGCCATCGGGGGCGCCGGGGAGCGTCGTGCTGAACTTCGCGCCGAGCACCTCGCGCGATTCGAGTTTGCCCAGCGGTCCGCGGACCGCATTAACAGCGGTCTCCCACTGCGACTGCGTTACAGCCTGTTTGAAGATCGGCGCCGCCTCCTCCCAGCTCTTCGCGTAGTTTCCCCCGTCCACGAGAGCGAGCCATGCATCGGCGGCCTGCACGGCGGGTGCCGTTTGCTCGTCGGCCGTCGCGGAAAGAAGTGTAAATGCGCAAAGCAGGGAGGCGACGGCGGGGAGGAGGAACATTTTCATGGAGGCATTCTAATCCTCCAAGACCGCGCGGGCCAGCGTAACCGACGGGCGCCCTGGATTCTCACGCGTCGAAAACGGACAGGTCCCAACGGTCGTGCCACTCGATGACGGGGCGGTCATCGTCGAAGCGGACGGGGAGCCAGGCATAGCCGCCGGTGCGGTGGGCCTCCGGCCGCCAGATATCGAACATGGCGATGAACGCCCCGGGGCGTCCGGGCACCGGGAGCACATGCGTGCTCTGACCGCCGAAAGTGAGTTCGGGGCCGAGGCGTCCGGGTGGTGTCGGCCCGGCGCAGGGGTTGCCGAGTTCACGCCAGGGACCCCAGATGCTGTCGGCGACCGAGGCGCGGGCGGTGTTGGGGTTCCAGCCGGTGCAGTGCGAGGAGAGCATCCAGTAGCGGCCGTCGTGTTGGAAGAGGGCGGGGGCCTCGTGCCAGAGGCAGGGGAAGGCGCGGACCCAGCGGCCGTCATGGGTGGTGAAGTCGTCGGCGAGACGCGCGAGGTGGAGCGTGGCGTTTTCCTCGGAGGAATAGACGTGATACGCCGAGCCGTCGTCATCGACAAAGATGGTCATGTCCTTGGCCATCTGCCCGGTGTGGAAGTCGCGGCCCAGGAAGTTCATCTTCGCGCGATCAGGATGAGGGCTGCCCCAGAAAGCTGTCCCGAGGAGTTTTTGGCCCTCGGGGAGCGTGGCGATCTGCTCGGCGGTCACATCGGCGGGCCAGACCTCGGGGTTGGGGCGCAGAGAGTGCAGGAATCGGTAGGGACCGGTCGGAGTGTCGGCGATGGCGACCCCGCTGCGGGCGGCTTTGCGACCGTGGCCCTTGAGTTCGAGGTGGAACCACATGACGAATTTCCGGGTGCGGGCGTTGAAGACGACCTTGGGGCGCTCGATGATGCAGCCGCGCTCGATGTCGTGTCCGGGCTCGTCGGCGACAGCGAGGGCGATGCCGCGGTCGGTCCAGTTGTAGAGGTCGCCGGACGAGTAAACGTGGACACCGACCTCGGCGGTGTCGCCGTCCTCCTTGTGCTCGCCGAACCAGTAGAAATGGCCCTCGTGCAGGAGGATGCCGCCGCCGTGCGCGTTGATGTGGTTGCCTTGGTCGTCGGGCCACTTCTCGTCCGGAAGGAAGCAGGAGCGACGGGAGAGTTGCATGGGGCGCGGGAGGTTAGGGTTGGGCGACGACGGTGACGGCGCCGGCGAGGCCGAGGAGGCCGTCAGGGGCTGGACGCATGAGGAGGGTGAGGGTGCGTTCGCCGCTCGCGGGTGGGAGGTTGATCGAAAGCGGCGCAGGCGCAGGGTCGCTTTTGTCCGCGACCTTGTTGCCGTCAAGCCAGACCTCGCAGGTCCCGTGGATGCTGGTGAAGCGAACGAGGCCGCCGCCCGCGGCGATGGCCCGCCATGGGGAAAATCCGGCGCGGTAGAGGACCCACTGGCCGTCAGGTGCACTTTGCAGCGTGCCGGGCGTGACGGAGGTCCAAGTGTTCATGTCCGCGTCGGACATCGTCGCCGCCGGGTCGGGATGCTCGGGCTGGGCCGGGGCGGCGCGCCAGCGGGAG
>JBGSSV010000193.1:0-11594 GCA_041736875.1 Chthoniobacterales bacterium
CCTGCCGAGAACCAAGGTTCCCGACTGGACCTGCACGTTCCCGGTGAAAGCCGTTGATTGGGCCGTGTTATCGGCTCCGAACCCAACCGTAGCCGAGGAATTCGACGCGTTGACGACGATGTTTCCGGATCCCGTGAAAAAGCCGTTGTATTGCTGGTTGCTGACTGCCCGGATCGTGAGGTTGTTGGTGCCGAGTGCCACCGTCCCGCCGGTTGCTCCGCCGCCCGCGAGGGCGCCAATGGTCTCGCTATTCGAAATAGCCAAGGTCACGGCAGAGACGTTGGACAGGGTCACGACATTGGCGTCATCAATGGCGCTGCCGCCGAAGATGCGCAGCGTGCCGTTGTTGATCACAACGCCGCCGGTGAAGGTGTTCGCTGCGCTGCCGTTGAGGGTGAGGGTTCCCGCGCCGGACTTGGTCAGCCCGGCTGTGCCCGCGAGCACCAGGGCCGTGCCGTCGCCGATGGTGGCGTTGATTCCATTGGTCACGTTGACCTGCGGCGTGGTGCCGTTGAGCGTGAGCGTTTGGGCGCCTGAGAGGATGTAGCCGTTGGTGAGGAAACGGAGCTCGTTGGCAGCGACAGCAGCCCCGAGCGTGACCGTGCCGGCCGTTCCGTCGAAGAGCGCGATATTGGCGGTGCCCGAAGCCGGCCACAGCGAGGCACTCGCACCATTCCACCAATTCGAGAGGGCAAGGTCCCAAGTCCCGGTTCCGCCGAGGGTCGCGGATCCGTTGGTGGACCAAGAATAAGTCGTCTGCGCGTGGGATGTTGCGCCAGCGAGGAGCAGCAAGCCAACAGCGAGGGCTGTGAGGAAGGGACGAGGGGAGGTGCGGTGGGTTTTCATCGGCGTGTTTGGTGGGAGGATGTAAGGTTAAACTATCTGGGGGCGGAAAGCTGCGTCACACAGCCTTTCACATGCTGCAGTCGTAACGACGGTGGCATGTGTTGTCCAAGCAAGAATGGCTGGTGGGGGAGCGCAGCGCGGAATCTTCAAGCAATTGTTGCAACACCAACCTATCCGGTGGCAGGCACCCACGCCCCATTGGGGCACGGCATCTATCGTGGGGCGCCGGGGACGGAGTCCCTCCACGGTGCGCGTGTTCTGATGGAGGGACTTTAGCCCCACGGTCCGTTTGTTTCAGACACCCGCCGCCCGGCTCTCACCGCTTATCCCCGCAGCGGAGACACCCCCGATGGCCACGCTCGCGCAATGCCGACGCCTTCGCCCGGACTACCGGGCAGTCCTGAAGGCGGGAAAACTGACCATACCGGACGAAAGCACGTCCGCATTGCATGAGACGTCCGCGCTGCGCAACCTTTGAATCACCGGCGCGGATGATCTACTGCGACACAGCCTACCTGCTTAAACGAGCCGGGGAGCAAGCAGGTCAGATAGCTCTTGGACCGCCAGACGGGCGTCTCCTTGCTCGCCTTGGCCAGCCTGGAGCTGCAGGCGTCTTTCCACCGCAAATTGCGTGAAGGCCGGCTTGATACCAAGGCCCACAAAGCTCTCGTATCCCAGCTGGCCGACGACGTGCGCGACGGGCTGTGGACGTGGCTTGCCATCGACGAGCAGCTGCTGGAGTTCGCGGGCCGTCACTTTGCCTCGCTCCCAGCAACCGTGTTTCTCCGGGCCTCCGACGCCCTCCACCTCACCTGCGCCAAGGAACACGGCTTTCGGGAGATCCACTCGAACGACCAGCACCTCCTTGCCGCCGCCAGTCATTTCGGGCTGAGGGGCAGGAATGTGATTGAATGCGGATTCGAAGCGTAAAATCGGGCTGGAAACCGGGAAGATCAGGGAAAAAGTAGCCACCCACGCCCCGCCGGGGCGCGGCATCCTATCGCGCGGACTCCGGGGACGGCGTTCCTCCAGCAGACAGGGCCAGCGCCTCTGCGATCACCGGTTTCCACGGCGAGCGGACCGATGACCATGAAGACGCGCCGGAAATTCATGGCGGGGAGGCGGGGCGGACGGCGGCGGAGCGCCCCCCCGAGCGAGCCAAGGCCGCCCGCCCCGAGGCAGTTGGTAGAGGTTGTCGCCAGCCGCGGCAACCTGTGGCTGCGAAAACAGAAGCGATCGAGAGCCGGTTGTTGCAACATTAGAGTGACGATGCAGGGCCGCAGGTGCCCGGCGTTCTGGCGCAGGAAACAACGCGCGCGCATGGTAGTGGACGCAATGTCAGACTTAAGCAACAGCGCGCGCGCGCAGAGTAATGCGGCGACGGCGGAGAAGCCGCCGCTACACCACGGACGATCCTGCAGCTTCGCCAACGATCAAATCACTCCGCATGAGCAGCGGCCGGACGATACCCGGCCAGCGGCGAAGGAGCAGCGCCGAATTTTTCCCAAGCCCATGAGCAAACACACCTACGGAAACTTCGACGATACCGCGCGGGAATACGTCGTGACCCGCCCCGATACCCCGCGTTCCTGGACGAATTACCTCGGCGACACGCGCTACGGCGCGATCATCACGAACAACGCGGGCGGCTACAGCTTCTACCGCTCGGCCGCCCAGGGGCGCTTCCTGCGGCTGCGGTTCAACGCCGTGCCGATGGACCAGCCGGGACGCTACTTCTACCTGCGGGACCGCGAGTCGGGCGAATTCTGGTCGTCCTCGTGGCAGCCGGTCGCACGTCCGCTGGAGGAATACCAGACCGTCTGCCGTCACGGCACCGGCTACACCATCATCGAGTCGTCTTTCGCCGGGATCGAATCCGAGAGCCTCTACTTCGTGCCGATCGGCAAGCTCTACGAAATCTGGCGTCTGCGCGTTCGCAATGCATCAGACCGGCCGCGAAAACTTTCCGCCTTCAGCTACTGCGAGTTCGCGAGCGACTGGAACACCCAGCAAGACCTGGTGAACCTGCAATACTCGCAATACATCGTGCGGGCGCGGGCTGAAGCCGGGCGCATCGGGATCACGATCAACGAGAACCTCGCCGCGCCCGCATCCGACTTCCTCGGCCCGGAGCAGTCGAAGAGCGCATGGATGATCATGCCCGGAGGTGGTGCCTGCGCCTTTGACACCGACCGGGATGTTTTCCTCGGGGCCTACGGCGGCTACGCCGCACCGGACCGCGTGGCCGTGGGATCGTGCGCCAACTCACTCGCCTTCGGCGACAACGCATGCGGCGTGTTCCAGTCCGATTTCGACCTAGCTCCCGGCGAGACGCGCGACATCTCTATCCTGCTCGGGGTGGGCGCGCTTGAGAAGGAGGGCGCGGCCGCCGAGACGGAATGCGCGACCCGTGGCGCGGTCGAGTCCGCGCTGGAGGAGTTACGTGCGCACTGGCACTCACGGCTCGATGTGCAGCGGGTGCGGACCCCGGACCCGGATTTCGATCACATGGCCAACGTGTGGAATCCCTACAACAGCCTCATCACGTTTGCGTGGTCGCGCGCGGCCAGCCTCGTTTACAATGGTGAGCGCGACGGCCTCGGGTTCCGCGACAGCGTGCAAGATTGCCTCGGCGTGGCGGCCATGATCCCAGACGAGACGCGTGAGCGGCTCGAACTCATGCTCACCGGCCAATTGGCCTGCGGCGGCGCCATGCCCGTGGTCCAGCCGTTCGCCCACCGCCCCGGCTCGGAGACAGGTCCCACGGACGAGGGGTTCCGCTCCGACGATTGCCTGTGGTTCTTCAACGCCATCCCGGTCTACGTCGCGGAGACGGGGGACGCCGGGTTCTATGAAAAAGTGCTCCCCTACGCCGACGTCGGCAAAGACACGGTCTTCGGCCACCTGCGGCGCGCGCTTGAGTTCAACCTCGAACGTCGCGGACGCCATGGGCTGCCCTGCGGACTGGAGGCGGATTGGAACGACTGTCTGAGGCTGGGCTACTACGGCGAGAGTCCGTTCGTCGCCTTCCAGGTGCGGCTCGGACTCGGCGTTTTCGCGGACATCGCCGAGGCACTCGGCCGCACGGAGGACGCCGCCTGGGCGCTCGCGCAGCGGGAGGAGATCGACCGCGCCATCCGTGAGCACTGCTGGGACGGCGGTTGGTTCATCTGGGCCATCGGCGAGGACGGCACCGTGTATGGCACGAAGGATTCCCCGGAAGGCAGCATCTATCTCAACACGCAGGTCTGGGCGGTGATCTGCGGCGCAGGCGACGCGGGGCAGCGGCAGCTGTGCATGGACGCCATCCACGAGCGGCTCGCGACCGAGTTCGGGCTGCGACTTTCGTCCCCGCCGTTCGCCAATGTCCCGCTCGACGTGATGCGGGCCGTCCTTTTCAACCCCGGCACGAAGGAGAATGCCGGCATTTTCTGCCACCCGCAAAGCTGGGCCGTCCTCGCCGAATGCCTCCTCGGCAACGGCGACCGCGCCTACGCCTACCACCGCGCGCACATGCCGTCCGCCCAGAACGACCGCATCGACATCCGCGGCATCGAGCCCTACGTCCACTGCCAAAGCGCCCACGGACCCGAGAGCCCGAAGTTCGGCGCCTCGCGCATCCCGTGGCTCTCGGGAACGGCCGCCTGGACCCATTTCGTCGCCTCCCAGCACATCCTCGGCATCCGTCCTGAACGCGACGGCCTGCGCATCGACCCGTGCATCCCGACAAACTGGCCGGGGTTCGAGGTAACACGCCGTTTCCGCGGGGCGACCTACACAGTCACCGTGTCCAACCCGGACGGCTTGAACCGCGGCATCGCCTCGCTGGTGGTCGATGGCCAAAAGCAAAACGGCAACCTCGTGGCCCCGGCGCCGACCGGAAAAGCGGTGCACATTGAGGCCCGCCTCGGCGCCTGACCACTCCAGAATCTGCAGCTCTTGAACAACCCCTACGGATACTTCGACGACGCGGCCCGCGAATACGTCATCACCCGCCCCGACACCCCCCTCCCCTGGCTCAACTACCTCGGCCAGGATGACTTTTTCGGGCTCTGCACGAACTGCGGCGGAGGCTACACGTTCTGGCGCGACGCCAAGCTGCGCCGCCTCACGCGCTACCGCTACAACAACGTGCCGATGGACCTCGGCGGCCGTTACCTCTACGTGCGCGATGGCGACACCGTATGGAATCCGTCGTGGAAACCGACGCGCACGCCGCTCGACCGCTATGAGTGCCGCCACGGACTCGGCTACACACGCATCATCGGGGCCAAGGACGGCGTGGAGGTCGAGATGCTCTTCTTCATCCCGCCCGGCGAGACCACCGAGGTCTGGCAGACCACCGTGCGCAACTCGTCGTCCGTCCCGAAGTCGCTGAAGCTGTTCTCATTCGTCGAGTTCTGCCTTTTCGAGGCGCTCAACGACATGACCAACTACCAGCGCACGTATTCCATCGGCGAGGTCGAGGTTGCGGGCTCGTGCATTTTCCACAAGACGGAATTCCGCGAGCGCCGCAACCATTACGCGCTGTTCGCCTGCACGCGCACCATCGACGGCTTCGACACGTCGCGCGACGCGTTCGTCGGCGTCCACCACGGCCTTCACGACCCCAAAGCAGTTCTCGCCGACGCCTGCACCGGCAGCATCGCGCACGGCTGGAACCCGGTCGGAGCCCACCAAATCAACCTCGACCTCGCCCCAGGCGCGGAGAAATCATTCGCCTTCCTCCTCGCTTATGTGGACCAGGAGGGCCTCGGAAAATTCGACGCGCCCGGGGTCCTGAACAAGCAGCGCGGCCTTGATCTCGTCGCGCGCTACAGCACACCCGACGCGATCACCGAGGCGTTCCGCGCCCTCGGTGAGTTATGGGGAAGCCTGCTCGGCAACTTCCAGGTCACGACCCCGTGCAACCACCTCGACCGCATGGTCAACACGTGGAACCAATACCAGTGCATGTCCACCTTCAACCTCTCCCGCTCGGCCAGCCTCTTCGAGACCGGCATCGGACGCGGCATGGGGTTCCGCGACAGCAACCAGGACCTCCTCGGGTTCGTCCACATGATCCCTTCACGCGCGCGCCAGCGCATCCTTGAAATCGCCGCCACGCAACTGTCGGACGGCACCTGCTACCACCAATACCAACCGCTCACCAAGAAGGGGAACGCCGAGATCGGAGGCGACTTTTACGACGACCACCTGTGGCTCGTGCTCAGCACCTGCGCCTACATCAAGGAATCCGGCGACTTCGCCATCCTCGATGAGCCAGTCGGCTACGCGGACACTCCGGGCTCGGGCGAGACGCTCCTGCACCACCTCGAGACGGGCATCGCCTACACGATGCGCAAGCGCGGGCCGCACGGCCTCCCGCTCATCGGACACGCCGATTGGAACGACTGTCTCAACCTCAACTGCTTTTCGACGGAACCGAACGAGTCATTCCAGACGGCTGGCGACGTGAAGGATTCCAGCGCCGAATCGGTCATGATCGCCGGACTTTTCCTCTACGCCGCGCGCGACCTCGCGGAGCTTTACCATGCCATGGGCAAACAAGACGACGCGGACCGCCTCTCTGCTCTGCGCGAAGACATGATGGACGCGGTCGAAAAGACGGCGTGGGACGGCGCATGGTATCGCCGCGCCTACGACGCCGCCGGGCGCCCGGTCGGCTCGGCGGAGTGCGGGGAAGGCAAAATCTTCATCGAGAGCCAGGCGTGGTGCGTGCTCGGCGGCGCGGGTGCGGACAACGGACGCGCGCGGCAGGCCCTCGAAAGCGTGCACGAGCACCTGTTCACGCCGGACGGCATCATCCTCCAGCAACCGCCCTATGCGACCTACCACGTCGAACTGGGCGAGGTGTCGAGTTACCCGCCGGGCTACAAGGAAAACGCCGGCATCTTCTGCCACAACAACACGTGGATCCACCTTGCCTGGTGTCTTCTTGGCGAAGGCGACCGCGCGCTCGAATACTATCTGAGCATCTGCCCGTCCGCGAAGGAGGACCAAATCGAGACCTACCGATGCGAGCCCTACGTCTATGCACAGATGATCGCCGGACGCGATGCGGCGACACCCGGCGAGGCGAAAAACTCATGGCTCACCGGCACCGCCGCCTGGACCTTCGTCGCAGCCACGCAGGGCATCCTCGGCATCCGCCCTGGCTACGACGGCCTCGAAGTCAACCCCTGCATCCCGCCCGACTGGCCGGGATTCCGCGCCCGCCGCAACTTTCGCGGGGCTACCTATGACATCACCGTGACCAACCCGCGCGGCGTCTCGAAGGGCGTAGCCCGCATGACCCTCGACGGACGTCCCGTCGAAGGCAACGTCCCTCCCGTCCTCCCGCCCGGCACGACGGCCAAGGTCGAGATTGAGCTCGGCTGAATCGGCCATGCATCAGGGTGCTGCTGCGGGGACGAGCTCGATGCGATCGACGAGAAGTCCATCCGTCTTTCCGGCGGCGTCGCGCAGGGTCAACGTGTTCGCGCCTTCGCGGAGGAGAACCTTTGTTTTCCACGTCTTCCATGTGCTGCGGTCGCCGGTCGGCCCCGGGTTGATCGCCACGGGCGGGCCGCCGTTCACCACGAGTTCCACGCCGTCCTTCGCCTCGCCGGTGAGGCTGTAACGGATGCAAAGCTCGCGCTCCTCGGGCTTCGTCATCTCAAACGCGCATTCGACCACCGCGCCCGCTTTCCCCCCGATGCCCTCGACATAGCCCATGCCCTCGTAGCCGTGAACGCCTGTGCCGATGCCGGAGGTCGTGCGGGCGGGCAAGGTCAGCGCGCCCTCCTCGACCTCGAGCACAAACGGGTCGTGGGGGACGTGACGCAGGTGCGCGTAATCCTTTTCCAATCCGGCGACCGCCTCCAGCTTCTCCACCTCGGCGCGGTTGGCGTCCGTGACAATGATAGCCGGTTCGATCGCGATGTCGCGCGCACCGTCGGTGACGGTGTTGCGTTCCTGCCTCGCGTAAAGGCGGCTGGACTTGATCGTGTGACTGGTGGGGCCGTTGACCTTGATGTTGAAGTCAACCGCCTCAAGCGTGGCGTTGTTGTCGAGGTTGTAGAACGACGACCCCTCGTCGAAGTAAAACGCCTGGCCCCAGCGGCTGCGACGGATGACGTTGCCGTTCATCTTATTCGGGTGGTCCTTCGAGTTCGAGGGCCCCAGGGTGTAGATAGCGGCGCCATCGGCCAGCTCGACCATCACGTTTTCGATGTGGTTGTAGGAAACGATGTTACCGGCGGTGTTCGACAAGTCGATGCGGCTCCAGCTCCAGCCGATGTGGAACCCACTGTAGGGCATGTGCCAGATCTCGTTGTGCGAGATCTCGCAGTCGATCGGGAAGGTGAGCGCGATGGCCGTCGCGGAACGGTATTCCACGCCGCAGCGGCGAAAGTAATTGTTTTTGATCGTGATTCCGGAAATCTGCAGACCCGGTTCGGCCACGGAAGGGTTGTTCGGGCTCGCGGGCTTCGGCCAGTCAAGGTAGTCGCCGATCTGGATGCCGTTCGCCGCGATGTCGATGAATGAGTTGCCGGTGATCCGGCTGTCCCGCGCCCCGCCGGTCATGAGGATGCCGATGCCGCCGAGGTGGCGAAATCGGCAGTCCCTGACCTCGATCCCGCACGCGTTGACGAAGCGCAGCGCGGCCCCCTCGCCCACAAACTCGACGCTCTCCTTGTAGTTCTCGCGGATGACGTTGTTCTGGGCGTCCGGATGCCCGCGTTCGGAGCTAGGACGCAGCCACGCGGTGTCAGCGAACGTGATTCCCTCGAAACTGACGTCCGCGACTGGCTTGTCCGGGACACCCTCGAAGACAAAAAGATTCTCCAGGAGCGGCAGCACCACCCTCGCCACAACCATGTCCTCCCAAGGCTGCGGCTTGTAATAGAGCGTCCACGCCTCGCCGCCGACGACCCCCGTTTCGTCGAGATACCATTCGCCCGGCGCGTCGAGCAGCTCGTAGGCGTTCTCGACATACCAGGGGTCCTTCACCGAGGTGATGCCCTTGTCCCGGCAGAACTTCCAACCGGGCTGCACCATCTCGATGCGCACCCCGCCGCCCTCCGGAACGATCGAGGCGATGCGGCAACGCGGGTTCGTCCAGATCGCGCGGTAGACGAACTCGATTTTGTCCGGGTTCTTCCATCCGGCCATCTCCGGGTTCTTTGCGAGGTAGCCGGTCTCTTTGACTTCCGGACCCGTCAATCCACCCACGCTGCGCGCACGGACCGCGCGGGTGCCGTTGACAATCAGGCTTCGCGAGGGGCTTGGTCCCGCCAGAGTCGCTCTCCAAATGCTCTTTTCCGCATCATGGACGGTCCATCCACCCACCTCGACACCGCCGCTGATCACAGGCTCCGCACCTTCAGCCGCCTGGAAAATCAAGCGCCGCTTGCCACCGAGTCGGTCCGATGTGAGTTTCACGGTTTGGTCGAGGCGATGCACGCCGCCGCGCAATTCGATCACCACATTCTCGCCATTCTTCGCTGCCAACGCGGCGTCCACCGCCTCCCGGATCGTGCCGAAAACGTTGCCATGCCCGCCCGTCGCGGACGGATCAACGGTCAGAAATCTCGGGGCTGCTGCCGCGCAAGGCAGGACAACGCAGACACCCAGGGCCAAGGCGAAAAACAAGGGGGAGCCTCCATACATAGTGCCCTCGTATAGGCCCGCAAGTCTCAAGGCGCAACGGCGGCGGAAGCAAAATACGGTGGCAATGTTGCAACGTTTACATTGTCCAAGCCGTGCACACCAATTCACGGCACCGACATCAGCTTCTCCGGCCGGATTTGGCCTTGCACACCAGCCGAGGTGTGCGACAGATTTACTGCTAAATTTTTTTCCCACGGCTTCAACGCCAAGCCGCTTTTAAACGTCAGTTTACTCAATGATTTCCCCCAAAATCAGCCGTCTGCTCGCTTACGCGGGCGGCGCGCTCCAGCGACAGCGTCTTCCGCTCGCCGCGATTCTCTGCGTGCTGACCTGCGGATCAGTCCAAGCGCAGTCATCCACCAACACGACCACCTGGCGCACGGCGGAGATCGGCGGCGGAGGGTTTGTCACGGGCACGGTGTTCCATCCGTCCGAGGCGGGTCTCGTCTACGCCCGCACCGACGTCGGCGGCATTTACCGGCTCGACACGACGAACAACCGGTGGATCGCGCTCAACGACGACATCGGCGGACTCAACAACGAGTTTCAGCACCAGGGCGTGCTCACCATCGGCGTCGATCCTTCCGACCCGGACCGCCTCTACATCGCCACCGGGCAATACAGCGGCACCGAATCCTGGAAACTTCCGTCGCGCATTTACCGCTCGTCCAACCGCGGCGCAACGTGGGACGGCTATGTCGTCCCCGGCTTCAAATTGGCTGGCAACGAGGAGGGCCGCGGCACCGGCGAGCGCATGGCGGTCAACCCGACGGACGGCAACATCATCCTCCTCGGCACCAGCAACCAGGGCATCTGGCGGAGCACGAACCGTGGCGTGTCCTGGGCGCGACCGGCCGGGTTCCCGTCCGCCATCACGGGCATCAACTTTGTCATCTACGCTCCCGCCAACGCCACCGGCCCCGGCCCGGCGCGCCGCGTTTATGCCGCCGGACGCACCCTCACGGCCGCGAGCCTCTGGTATTCGGACAACAACGGCGACACATGGGCCGAGGTGCCGAACCAGCCCGGGCGCGTGGCCGGCCAAGAGATGTTCGCGCTGATGGGATCGTTCGATGCAGCCGGCGCGTTCTATTCGACCTGGGGCGACCAGACCGGGCCCGGCAACGGCCAGAGCCGCTACGTCGTGTCGCGCATGACCGCTTCAAGTTTCACCTGGACCACAATCACGCCGCCGACCGGCCAGGGCGGATTCGCCGGCATCTCCGCCGACCCGCGGGTCGCCGGGCATGTCGTCTGCACGACCCTCCACCGCTGGTGGCCGGGAGATGAAGTTTACCGCTCGACAAACGGCGGCTCGACGTGGTCCGCCGTCCTGCGCAGCACGGGCACCACGCGCTCGCCCGGCAACTCGCCGTGGTCGTCCGACATCACGCCGCATTGGATGACCGACATCGACATCGACCCGTTCGACTCGGACCGCGTCATTTTCAATACCGGCTTCGGCCTCTTCCAGACCACCAACCTGGCGGCAGCCAACGCCTCACGGGTGTGGACGTTTTTCAACAACGGGCTCGAAGAACTCGTGGCGCTCGCCCTGTTCAGCCCCTCCGTGGGACCCGCCGTCGCCGCCGCCACCGGCGACTACACCGGCTTCCGGCTCGACAGCCTGGAACAGTCGCCCCAGCGGGGAACGTTGTCGCCGAGGAACGGCAGCAACGGCGCCCTAGGCGGCGCGGCCACGAACTCCGTCCGTATGGTGCGTCAGAATGGCAGCGACTCGCTTTACACCAGCGACGCCGGCGCATCGTGGATACGTTTTCCCAACGTTCCGCCATCCGCCCTCAACGGGCACAACCGCATCGCCCTCTCGGCCGACGGCACCACCTTCCTCTGGGCGCCGGTCGAATCAGGAGCCTACACCTCGACCAACAACGGCGCCGGCTGGACGCCCTCGGCCGGGGCGTCTGTGCTCGTCAACTCCAATGCGACGCTCTCGGTCAGCACGCTCGCCGGCTCGCCCGGCACGCCCGGAGCCGTCAACGCCACCGGCACCTCGGCCACGTTTACGGCCCCCGAGGGCATCACCATCGCGTCCGACGGTCGCCGCTATGTCGCCGACACCGGCAACCACC
>JBGSSV010000208.1:0-4698 GCA_041736875.1 Chthoniobacterales bacterium
ACCGGGCCACGGCCCTCGCCACCCTCCAGACCTTGCACGGCGAGGGCTACCGCATCAATTCGGCGCGCGTGGCCGACAGCGCGTCCGACGCCGCTGCGGTGGAGGCGGTGCTCGCCGGGACCTTGACCTTCGAGGCGGCGGATATGCTGCGGCGCAGCTACCGGCCGGATTTTTGGGCGGAGCATCCGGAGTTGCTTTACCGGCTGGCCCGTCAGGCCTCGAATGCGGGTTGGCCGCTGCTCGTCTACGATCTGGTCTCGCCCGCCTTGGCCCGCCGCGAGGTGGAGGCGGATTTCGTCCCCGGCGAGATCGACGCGCGTCTGCGTTATCTCGAAGTCTTGTCCCTCGTGGAAGTCGGCGCTTTCGAGCGGGCAGCGCGCGAATTGGAAAAACTCCGGGCGGGCGAAGCCATCGACGGCGACCTCGCCGGCCTGCGGGGGCGTCTGGCCAAAATGCAGGGCCTGCGCGCCCTCGACCCCGCCCGCGCCCGTGTTTGGTTCGAACAATCCGCCCGCATTTACGGCAACTCCTATGCCGGGGCCCGGGACCGGTTTCTGGAGCGCGGTGCCCAGCGCGACGGTGACGATGCTTATTACCTCGGCATCAATGCCGCCACGATGAATGCCTGGGCCGGCCATGAGTGCGCCTCCCGCACTTTGGCCGCCGAGGTTTTGAGCATCTGCGATGCGCTGGCCGAACGCCTTCCCGAAGCGGGTGCCAGCCCCTGGCTCCAAGCCACCCGGGGCGAGGCGCATCTTCTCCTCGGCAACCAGCGCGGGGCGGGGACCGCCTACCGTGCCGCCGCCAACGCCCTCCCCGGACAATGGCGTCCGCTCCAGTCCATGCGCCGCCAAGCCCTGGAGACCGCCCACCGCATCGGCTTTCCCTCCTTGCTGGTCGAGAGCTGGTTCAATCTGCCCGGTCTGCATGTGCGCGGCTTCGCCGATGGACCTGCGGCCGCGCCGCCCGACGGGTCGATGGTCTTTTTCTACCTCGACGACCCCGCGCAACTGGAGACCGCCGCCGATCTGGCCGCCCGGGCCTCCGAGTTCCACCTCGGCACCGGGGAATTGCTGGAGAGCTTTCGTCAGCGCCTGAGCCCGGCGCAGACCGCCCGGCTGGACGGATTGCTCGCCGCGGCCACGGGCGTGCATGGGCAGAATGAAATCCTCGCCGCCGGCGCCGAGCTCACGCCGGTCTTCACCCGGCTCTTTTTCCGCGGGCTGGCCCTCCTGCGCGCGCGCGAACTTGACCTCGTGCCGCATGGCCTGCCGTCGCTGGCCGAGTGCGGCGTGGTTGCGGGCGAAACGCCGCCCTTCCGGGCCATGCTTTGCGCGGATGCCAAGGGTTACAGCCGTCTCGGGGCCGGCATGCTGCCGACTTTTTGCCGCGATTACCTCGGCTGCGTCGCGGGGGTCGTCGAACGATTTCGCGCCCACACCGTCACGGTCAAGACCGCGGGCGACGGCCTCTTCATGGTTTTTCGCGATCTGCCCAACGCCATCCGTTTCAGCCTCGAACTGCTCGATGCAACCACCGCGATCGACTGGGCCGCGCGTGGATTCCCCGAGGATCTTGCGCTGCGCATCTCGCTCGATGCCGGGCCCGTCATGGAGTTTCTCGACCCCGTGAGCGGGCACCAGGACGTGGCCGGACTGGTCGTCAACCGTGCCGCCCGCATCGAACCCGTCACCCCGGTCAATCACGTCTACGCCGGCCGCACCATGGCCGCGCTGGCCGCCGCCCTGGAGATCCCCGGAGTGCGGTTCGAATACGCGGGCGAAACCATCTTGCCCAAGGGTTTCGGCACCTTCCAACTCTACCACCTGACGCGGGAGCAGGCGGACGCAAAACGGAGTTGACATCCCTCCTCCCAACGAGGAGGCAGTTGCGCGATCCAACAACCTTGCGTGGGCTCTCCGCGCACCACTACCAACAACACACCATGAAAAACCTCCTCATCCTGTGCCTCTGCACCCTGCTCCTGGCCGCGCGCCCGGCTGCTGCGGCTGAACTTCTCACCCTCGTCTATCCCACCTCGGACGCCCCGAGTTTTGTCGTCGATGTGCCCTCGGACTGGGAGCTGACCAAAGCCGAGGAGGAGGGGGACTATTTCCACCTCGATGGCCCGACCGGCGCCGTCTTCTCCATGCGCACGATCGAGGGCAGCGAGGATGCCTTGGCCGACTCGATGAAGAATTGCCTCTCCAACGTGGGCGAAAAGTTTGACGGCATCGAGCTCGGCGATGCGCAGGATTGGACGCCGTCCGGCATGACCGGCTTCTACGCCGTGGGTGACGCGAAGGAAAAGAGCAGCGGCAAGGATGTCCGCCTCGCCTTCGCCTGGTGCGCCCTGCCCAACGACGAAATCGCCGAGCTGTGGTTCGTCACCGACGCGGATGACGCGAAGGGCATGGACCAGGCCAACAAGATCGTCAACTCGCTCAAGGCTCCCTGAGCCGCCGCGGCATGGTCCTGCCCCGCCTTCACCTCGCCGCCTGCGGTCTCCTTATCGTCGGGGCGTCGGCCTTCGCCGGACTCGACATCATCGAGGCGAGTGAGGAGGGCGGGCAGCCGGTCTACGTTCTCATCGACCAAGAGACCAACCGCGTCCTTGGCACATTCTGGGACCGGGAGAACGACACCAGCGACTTCGGTTTTGAGTCCTCCATCGTGCCGGATTTTGTCTGGTCGCCCGACCGTGATTACGTTGCCGTGACCGGGGGCGCCGCGCGCAGCCGGGCGGTCTCGCTCTACAAGGTCGTCGGCTCGTCGCTCAAGGAAATCAGCGTCCCCCAACTCGACGAGGCGCAGGCTGAGCCGCTGACCGCGATCGCGGATGTCGCCGCGGAGGGGGTGGATCCCGTGCGCTGGGACTCGGACGGCACGCTTTTGCTGCACTTTTGGGCGGCGGAGCATGTGACCGAGGAAGGGCAGGAGCAGAAGCAAGGCAATGTCTGGGCCAACCTCGAGATCAACGGTCTGCAGGCCAAGATTGTCGGCACCAGCACCGAAGAACCATCGAACTCCCTGCCCGCCGGCTTTCCCTCCGCCTTGGCTCCACCCTCCGGACCGACGCTCGCCGACCCCGGGGCGCCGGTGCTCGGACAGGGCGACACCGGGGAACAGCCGCCGGACGATTCCGCCCCGGTCTTCAGCTTCGACGGGCAGAAGTATTTCCTTCGCGGCGATGAGGCCGGCATCCGCGAGTATCTGACGGCCGGGGAGCGGTTCGAGGACTGGACCACGCTCATCTCGATCCGCCGCTTCAAGAACCTCGATGACCCCCGCGCCCTCGCTTTCAAGATGGTCGAGAACGCCAAAGCCAGCAACCCCAACGCTTCTGGCCAGGTGATGGAAAACGATGAGGCCGGATCCTACATCGCCGATTTCCTCGTCTTCGCGGAGGAGGGGAGCGAGCAGTATTTTGCCGAGTGGAACCTTTGGCGCATCGAGAAAAAGGGCGGCGGCCTCGAAGCCGTGCAATACGCGCGGCGCTTTTACAAAATCTCCGACTCCACTGCGCAGGACATCAGCGACGGACGGGAAAAAATCGTCCCCGAACTCGCGGTCCTTGAGATCCCCGAGTAATCCCATAAAAACCCTTCTCCTTCTCGCCGCCGTCCTCACGTCCACCGCCCTCGCCGGGCCGAAGGAAGTTCCGCGCGGTTCCGAATTGCGCGACCAACTCTTCGACCTCGCCCGCCCCGAGGTCGAGGAGATCGCGGGGCAGCCGGTCAAGTTTTCCGGCTCGATGAGGCAACTCGATGGCTGGGGCTTTTTCCAAGGTCGCATCGTCGATGCCGGCGGCAGCCCCATCCTTGTCGGCGACAGCCAGAGTGCGGATGTCGCCGACCTCTGGTATGACGCCCGCGACGGCTGGGAAGTCGTCCGCTGCGTGGTCGGAATCACCGAGGTTGCCTGGGCCTCCTGGCCGGACGAAGTCGGAGCGCCGTCCGAGCTGCTTTTGCCGGAGTAGCAGCCGACCGTCGTGCCAGAGGGGAGAATCGAACTCCCGACCAAGGGCTTATGAGTCCCCTGCTCTACCGCTGAGCTACCCTGGCGGGTCGACCATCTTGCTTCGCAGATGCACCGCGAACGGCCAAGAAATGTGCGATGCCGACGCCGCGGTGACAAGGCAAATGTCAGAGCCACAAGGCGCCGTTGCGGGGGCGGCGGGCGCCCTCCCGACCGCCGGCCCTCCGGGGCCCGCACCGCAGCTGTCATCAACCCGGCAACGCCACATCCTGCAGGCCGGGCAAATATTGCGTTCCCCTCGGCCAACGGCCCCGGCTTCTTCTACTTTCCACTTTCCACCTCTCCGCTCCGTGCTCCAAGCTCCCCGCTTTCTCCCCATGCCCCGAGGATCCGATCTGCTCCGCCCCGAACCCTCCGCTTGGGGGGAGGGGACCGTCGGGCTGCTGCTCAACCCGCGCCTTGACCCCGAGCTCACGGCGCAGGTGCTCGCTGCGCCGTTTCCCGACCTGCCCGATCACCTCTGGGTCGCCACCTCCGGGACCGGGGGGAAACTCAAGGTCGTCGCGCTGTCCCGCACCGCCCTCGAAACCAGCGCCCGCGCGGTCAACACGCATCTCGCCGCGACGGCCTCCGACGTCTGGATCAATCCGCTCCCTCTCTTCCACGTCGGCAGCCTCGGCATCCTCGTCCGCGCGGCGCTTGCCGGCGCTCGCTGCGGGC
>JBGSSV010000005.1:0-22667 GCA_041736875.1 Chthoniobacterales bacterium
CGCGCTGGAGCGGTTCGATGTTCGCCCCCGCCGAGCGCACGCCCCGCAAGACCGAGGCCTCGTCGGACACACCCGCATCGAAGGTCAGGCAAAGCACGCGTCCGATGTAGGTCGCGGTGGCCCGGCGGACCCCGGGAACCTTTTCGATCCGCCGCTCCAATTTCGCGGCCGCCGCCTCGCAGGCGTGGCCGTCGAGCCGCATGACACAGCGCTGCATCCCGCCGGAAGCGGGCAGGATTTCCGGCTGCAGGTGCTCCCGGGCGATGCGCCGCAGGTCATTCTCGGAAACCTGCCGCGGATCAAAAGCGATCTCCACGCGCTCGCCATTAGCCTTCGGCTCCACGCCCAGAATGCCGGCGTGGTCGGTGATCGTGTGCTCGCGGCTCGAGTCAGGACGCTTCATGGCCTTGGTTTAGTGTCCGCCGCGCGGGAGCACCAGACTTCTGCCGCGCGTGCGCCCGGCTCAATCGTCGTCCTTTTCGTAACGACCCGTGGCTCCTTCGCCCGGCGCAGCTTGTGCGGCGGAGCCACCGATTGCCCCGCCTGTTTTGACCCCGGCGCCGTGTCGATAGACCAGTTCGCCGCCGTAGTGACCAGCCTGCGCCACCGAATAGGCGGCGACCACCGCAAACAAAGCCGCGAGAACCGAGAGGGAACGTCCGACCACGCGGACCTTCGCGGTCAGCGCTGCCGCCACCGCCAGCGCCGCCGCAGCGAGGCCAACATTCCGCGTGGTCTCGCCCCACTCCTCATGGGCTTCCAGCACCTGCTCCGTGCCCGCGGAAGATTCATCAACCATCTCCTCATCCTCCCCGCCGGTCACCGTTGCAGCCACCGCGCCCAAGGCTCCAGCGACCAAAACCAAGGCCGCCAACCACGGCAGGTGCCAGCGCCGCACAAAAACCGCCACGACCGCCACAACCATGCCCAAAATGAGCAGGACGATCGGAAAATGGACAACGGCGGGGTGGAGCGGCGAGGGGAAAGGAATCATGGCTTCAGCTTGGGCCTGGCGAACGACAGGACAAGTAAAATATAAGGCCTTCTAATAAACCGCAAACGCAGCCATGGTTGCGGAGCCTTCCGAGCAGCATTACAGTTGTCGGCTTCCCCCCATGTTTCGTAATTCGTTCACCTGCGCCGCTTTATTCTTTGGCGCACTGCTTGCCGCCGCCGTCCACGCAGGGGCGGCGACTGAGGCTCGGGGGCTGGTGGCTCTCGAGGCTGAGGATTTCACGACGAACACCTCGCGAACCGTTTCAAGCACCGCCTATTCCTGGGCTGCGTTTTCTGACATCGGAGGCTACAGCGGCGCGGGGTTCATGGAAGCCACGCCCAACGATGGAGCAACCGTGGCGACGACCCCGCTGAACGTTTCGCCGGAGTTGCAATATTCCATCACCTTTGCGAGCCCCGGCACCTATCACGTCTGGCTGCGCGGCTACGCGGACACGACGGAAACGGTTTCGGCCTATGTCGGTCTCGACGGGACCGGACCTGCCGCCCAGATCGACCTGCCCAAAACGGGGGCTTGGTCGTGGTCCAGCACGTCGGCAGGTTCGAGCGCACCCGTGACCGTCACGGTGGGCACCGCCGGCCCGCACACACTCAATGTCTGGATGCGCGACGCGGGCTTTGTCCTCGATAAAATCGTCCTGAGCCGCAACCCCAATTTCTCACCGGAATATTCCGCGGATTTCTGGCGCAACCAGAGCGTTTACCAAATCATCACCGACCGATTCTTCGACGGCGATCCGGCCAACAACGTCAGCGGTCTCCCGGGCTACAGCCCCTCCACCGGCAATCAGGCCCACGGCGGGGATCTCAAGGGCATCGAAAAGAAGCTCGATTACATCAAGGCGCTCGGGGCCACGGCCATCTGGATTTCGCCGGTCCTGATGAACGCGAAGGGCGATTACCACGGCTACGCGGCGACGGATTTTTATCAGGTCAATCCACGCATGGGCACTCTGGCCGACCTGCAAAGCCTGGTCAGCGAGGCGCACAAACGCGGACTCCTGGTCATCAACGATGTGGTGGTCAACCACGGGAGCACCTGGGTGGACAGCGCCGATGCCGGATGGGCCGCCTTCCGCGCTCCGCCCAACGGATACAACCTGCGCTACAACTCGGGCGGACAGAAATACGCTGCGCCGTTCGACGACGCATCCCTCACGACCGCCTTCGGCAGCACCGCCCTGACCAATCTCTTCCACAACAACGGCGGGACGGCCAACTGGAGCGACGCCACGCAGGTCGAATTGGGCGAACTCGCCTCGCTCGATGACTTCCGCACCGAATCGGCCTACGTCCGGCAAAAGATGAGGGAAATTTGGAGCTATTGGATCGGCGCGGCCGGCTTCGACGCCTTTCGCATCGACACGGTCAAACATGTCGAGATGGATTTCTGGGATGAATGGTCACCCGCCATCCGCAGCGCGGCAGCCGCGGCGGGCCAGCCGAATTTTTTCCAGTTCGGCGAGGTCTTCGACGGCTCGGACAGCAAAGTCGGATCGTATACCGGGACCAAATCGGGCGGGAACTACAAGATGGAGAGCGTCCTCGACTACCCGCTCTACTACACGATCGGCAGCGTCTTCGCCACGGCCTCGGGCCACACCGGGCAGATTGAAAACCGCTACAACAACCTGACGACAGCGAACTACGACGCCTCGGCGCTCAACGCGCTCGTGCTCAATCTCGACAACCACGACAACTCGCGCTTTCTCAACGCCAGCGGCAGCAGCACCGCCCGGCTCGAATTGGCCCTGGCCTTTCTCTACACGACACGCGGTATTCCCAGCCTCTACTACGGGACCGAGCAGGACTTCAACGGCGGGGCCGACCCGGCCAACCGCGAAGACATGTTCGACGGCTCCTACGAGCAGGGGCCTTCCCTCGGCGACAACTTCAGCATGACCAGCCCGCGCTTCCTCCTGGTGGCCAAGCTCAACAACTTCCGCCGCCTCTACCCGGCCCTGCGCACGGGCACGCACCAGATGCTGTGGGTCAATTGGACCTCGCCCGGACTCCTCGCCTACGCCCGGCGACTCGGCGGTGAAGAGGTTTGCGTGATCATCAATACCGCCACCACGCAACAAACGATGGGCGCGCGCCCGACGATTCATCCGGCTGGAACCGTCCTGGTCAATTTGCTCAACCCCGCGGAAACCGTCACCGTGGTGGCCGGCGTCGATGGCATTCCGGCAATCACCATGCCGGCCACTTCGACGAAAATGTTCGTCGCGCAATCACAGGTGCGCCCCTTGTCCCCGGTTGTCGCCGCCATCACGCCGGCCCACGACGCGGCCGGAGTCTCGCCTGCATCGACCATCTCGGTGACATTCAGCCAAGCCATGAATCCGGCGACCGTGCAGGCGGCATTTTCGACCGTGCCAGCCTCGACCGGCGCATTTGGGTGGAGCGGCGGCAACACGGTCATGACCTACACCCCGTCCTCCAATCTGGCCGGCACGTTGCTGCACTCGCTGCGCATCGAGAGCTCAGCCACCGATGCCGCCGGCCTGGCCATGTATGCCCCCTTCGAATCCCGCTTCACCACCGGCGCCTCCTCGAGCGTGGCCCGTCCGTCGATCAACTCGGTCTCCTCGTCGGCAGTCACCGACGCCACCGCCACGCTCAGCGCGACCGTGACTCCGAACGGTGCGGCCACCACCGTGACGTTCGAATACGGCACCAGCACTTCCTACGGATCGACCACGGCGGGGCAAGCAATCGGCAGCGGCACCTCGCCGGTGGCTGCCAGCGCGCCGCTGACCGGACTGCCATCCGGCTCGACCATCCACTACCGCGTCATCGCCACCAACTCGCAGGGCACAACCACCGGGGCGAACAATACATTCACAACAACCGCCCCACAGCCGCAGGTCACGACCACCGCAGCGTCCTTCGTTACCGCCACCTCGGGCAACCTGAACGGAACAGTCAACCCGAACAGCCTGCCGACCAGCGTTTATTTTGAATACGGCGACCGGGCCGATGCCTTGCCGAACACAACGACCGCGCAGAATGCAGGCAATGGCAGCGCCAATCTCGACCAATTTGCGTTCGTCAGCGGGCTCACCCCTGACACCACGGTCTTCTACCGCCTGGTTGCGGTCAGCGGCGCGCAAACGGTCTATGGTGCCGTGCTGTCGCTCCGCACGCAGGCGATCAAGCCGACCATCGGTTCAACCGGGGCCACCAACGTGAGCAGCACGGGCGCAACGCTCAACGCAGCCATCTCCGCCAACGGCTTCGACACCGGGGCCTGGTTTGAGTATGGGACGAACGAAACCTACGGCACAACCACCGCGGTCCAAACCCTCCCCCCGACCGCCACCAACGCAGCCATCAGCGAAATCCTCACCAGCCTGACCGCCGGCCGCACCTATCATTTCCGCGGAGTGGCCTCCAACACGAACGGCATGACCTTCAGCGCGGATCAAACTTTCACCACGGGCTTCCCGCCGCCCGCGGTGTTGACCGGATCCGCCAACCCCGTGACCACGAACAGCGCCACGATCAACGGCACGATCAACCCCAACAGCCGGTCCTCGGGTTACTGGGTCGAATATGGCCCCGGCACCAACCTGACCTTGACCACGCGGCAGACGGCAGCCGACAACGCCGAGACTTACACGAGCTTCTCCTACAGCTCACCGAACAACACGGGCGGCAGCGGACTCGGGGTTTATGTTGGCTATGTGACCAACAGCAGCACGAGCCGCGGAACCCGTGTGCTGGTGACGACCAACAGCGGCAGCGGCACGGCCAACCGCATGCTGGGCGGAGCGAAATCCTTCGGCCTGACTGCGGGAACCTCGACCGCGCGAGGCTCACAGTCCGGCTACCGCACGATCTCGCAACCGCGGCAGTTCGGAACATTCTCCTTTGCCCTCCGCTGCGATGTGGACAACGCCAAGGGCTTCACGGGGCTCAACCTCAAATCCCAAACTGGCACTTCCTTCGGCGTCGGAGAACTCATCTCCGTCGGCATGACCCCCCTGAACGGCGTAATCAGCGGGAACAGCGGCCTGCTTGTCACCGACGCGGGCGGGCCGCGCATGATCGACTTCGGCGTGGAGTCGCGCGGAGCCATTTTCGATGCGGTCTTGGATTTTGACACGCTGACAGGATTCTACACGCTGCGGATCACGCGGCGGGCGGATGGCGCAAGTGTCGCGACCACGCGGGAGGTGCAAGGCGTGCTGAAACTTTTTGGTGCGACCATCAATGCCACGGCCTTCGGCTTCCTCAACTCCAACAACTCGGGTGCGTCGAACCAGAACCTCATCTTCGACAACATTTCCTACGTCGGCGGCGCGGCCGCAGGCAACGGAACGACCGACGTGGCGATGAGCCAGGCCTTGGCCGGCCTGTCCCCGAACACGCTCTACGCCTACCGCGTGGCGGTATCGAGCCCGGCTGGCCTTTCCTACGGCGCGACCCGGTCATTCGTCACCGGGACAGACCTGACCATCCAAAAGAACGGCGTCGGCCCCTTCCAACCGGGAGGCAGCGCGACCTTCACCCTCGTGGTCTCCAACACCGGATCGATCGCCAGCACCGGACCCGTGACCGTGACCGAGCAACCGCCCGCGGGATTATTGATCAGCTCGATGAGCGGCGCCGGATGGACATTCAACTCCACCAACTTCACCTGCACCACCACCAATCTCCTCGCCGCGGGCGCGTCGTATCCGCCGATCACTGTCCAAAGCACATTGGCAACCAACGCAACCGGCAGCCTGACCAACACAGCCAGCCTCTCCGGCGGGAGTGACGCCATCAGCACCAACAACACCGCCACGCAGGTCTTCACCGTCAGCCCGCCACTTGGCGGCATCGAGGCCTGGCGGCAAACTCACTTTGAATCCACGGCCGATGCGGGCATCGCTGCCGACGCGGCCAGCCCGGCGGGCGACGGGGTCGCCAATCTGCTCAAGTATGCAATGGGTCTGGTTCCAACCAACTTCGCCACCCGGACTGAATTGCCCGCCCTGACCAACGATGGCACCACGCTCTCCATCGTCTTTCGCCGCGCCCGCGACCCTCAGGACATCACGATGAGTGTCGAGGCCGCCGACGGCGTGGTCGGAAGCTGGACCAACATTTGGACCAGCTCGACGAATGCCTTTACCGGCGGCACCAATGCATTCTCCCTCGAAACCGTGCAGGACCCCACGCCGATCAACGCAGCCCCGAACGGCCAGCGCTACCTCCGCCTCAAAGTCACCCGCCCGTAGGCCGCTGTTTCCTAACCCAGCGGGCGATCAAGGTGACGGGGTTTGGCGGACGACTTTCCCCCGCAGGAATCGTCGGGTTGCGTTGGTCGAACTCATCACATCCCGAACGGTCATCTGACTGGTTGTGGTGGAGACGGTGACAGCAGGCACCCAACCGAGGAGATCGCCGGAGGCTTGGAAAGTCACGGCAACATCCGGGGGGCGGATGGGGCTGGCCTGCGCGGCAAGAGTTAAATAAGGAACGCCACCAATGCTCTCGATCGCCGCACGTGGCGTGGAGCCGTAGTCGGGGTTGAGACCCATGGCGTATTCCCACATGTGCCGTGCACTGCCCACCATGACTGACCAGGTGGCCGGCTTGGAATCGATGAAGCTGCCAGAATCGCTGGCGATGTAGGTGAAATAATCAGGGCCTTGGTAGTCCGTTTCCGGAAAGTAGGTCGCCACTTTTCCGCTGATGCCAACGGTTCCGTGCAGCGGCTGATCAATGATCCGCAGCACGGGCGCAGCGCCGCTCGCGGTCAAAGTTGCCGAAGTGGGCGTGTTGACGGGCACGGCGAGTTGGCCGCTGGCCACCGTCGGACCGGTCTTGGTGCTCGGATCGCTGCTGTTCGGCCCGTTGTGGCAGTAGTAGCAACTCACCTCCATCCCACGCTTGAGGACAAGTTGCCCGAATTTCGTGCTCAAAGAACGGTCGGCCTGCGCCCGGGAAAGTGCAGTGCCACGATAGTCGGCCCCGTGACATTCCTGGCATTTCTGAAGACCAACCTGCCGGGCCAGATCCGCATGGTTGTTCACCCATGTTGAGGATCCGATCGGATGAACGCCGTGCGGACCACCCAGGGTGTTCGCCGGCATGGTGGCATGGCAGACGATGCAATCCGCGAGCTTGCCCGTGTGGCCCTGCTTGCCAAACGAGTAGAGGTTGTCGTTGCGATGGCTCGAGGGAAACTCCGCGTGGGTAGAGCCATGGCAGGCACTGCAGGTCAACCCGCCGTGGCCCTGGGAAAAACGAAAGAGGGATTTTCCCGGGGCGGGAGCGTTCGCGGTCGTGGCAAAGCGTTTGTTGGCCGGATCGCGCAGCGTCCCAGCAGCGGTAAAGACGGAGGTGTATCGCATCTGCCCCTCGTTCTGAAGCGCATCGCCGCTGTGGCAAGCCTGGCAATTCGGTTCATCTAGCCATCCGGTGCGACTGGCGCTTCCGACCTGACTCATCGATCCGTGGCAGCTTTGGCATTGCATCTCCATCGTGCCGTCCTGCGGTCTCACCGCTTTGCCCATCGCACCGCGTAGGCAGCGCGTCGCCGAGCCGGGATGGCACATGTAGCAGGCGTTGCGGCTCAGTTCATTGTCGAGTTGAAGCCCATCGGTCGGATTAGTCACGGTCGCGTGCTTGGAGTGCATCGAACGGGTCAGGGCCGGAACTCCCGGGGCCCCGGCGGTGCCGAGAGCTTCCGAGGCATGACATGATGCGCACAAAATCGGCTTTCCCAATTGCGTCACCGTGTAGTGCAATCCCTGCGGAGCATACCCCGCCAGCGCCAGCGCCGGGGCGTAATACGGGTTGGCCGCCTGGTGCTCGTCGTGCAGTCGCAGGATGTTGAGCCGGAAATCCCGTTTGTCGACCGGGTCATTGACCCAACCCGCCGCCGGCATGGCCTCCGGGCCGCTGGTTGAGGAATGGCAGGCCCGGCAATCCATTTCGTCAGACACCGGCAACACCACGTCGGCGCTGGCCAGAACGATTCCGCCGCTGTTGCGAACGCTGACCCGCATAAGCGGATAGGAATTCTTGCGCATCATGTCATCGGTGGGAGCGATGGGAACTCCGGTGGCTTCAAACCAACCCATGGCGGCATCCCAAGTCATCGGCTGGGGTGTGTTGGACGGTCCGGGCATGGAGTGGCCGGCGAGACCTTGGTCAACCGCAAGCGCCGGCCCGTAAAGCGCCTGGCAGTATTGGTAGAAATTCGACTTGCCGGCCGTCGTCGTGTTTTTCGATCCATCCGGATCCTCGATCGCTTCATAGGTCACGATGAGGCCCAGCGCCGCTGAATTGGTGACCAACTTGCCCGCCGCGTCCATGACCTGAGCGTTGAGGGTATTGAACGGGGGCAGGATCGAAAACACCGAGTAATCATCGTCCATGCAATGCATGCCGAGATTGTTCCAAACCACGACGGTCCACTGACCGTTGCCCGCGAAAACCAAGGAATCCAGCGCGAGGAAAAACAACACCCCCACCGCACCCAGCAGGAGGAACTTCTTTTTCACCTGAACCCATCCACGGACTTCGAAATCCGTCCGTCAAGCTCAAACTGATCTGAGGAAACACAACATGCTTGGGCCGAGGAGAGCCGAAGCATCTTGCGGCTTCGCGCTGCCTTTAGTTTGGATCATGATGCCCTAGGATCATGAAAATTTGTCGGCCGCTGTGTTACGGAAGCCTTCTGGCTTTCCTGACCGGGCTCGGTGGATGCAAGGACAGGACGGAGATCCAAGTCTACCGCGTGGCCAAAGAGGAGGCGCCGTCTGCGCCAATATCAGGCGATCCCCTAGAGTCGCAATCAGCCCCGATCACCTGGAAGGTGCCCTCAGGCTGGCGGACCGTTCCGCCCTCGAGTATGCGCTACGCAAGCTTCGCGGTCAGCGGAGAGGACGGCGAGTCGGCCGATATCTCGGTCAGCATGTTGCCGGGCGAAGGGGGAGACGACCTTGGAAATGTCAACCGCTGGCGGTCACAAATCGGGCTGCAAGACGTCGGGGCCGCGGAACTGGACTCCCTGATTGTCCCGCTGAAGAGCCAAGGCCCCAACATCCTTATGGTGGATATGACCGGAGGGAAAGCGCGGGTGCTGGCCGGCTGGAGCCGGGTTGGCGGGAGGACTTGGTTTTTCAAAATGACCGCCCCCGAAGGCTTGGCTGGCCAGGAGAAGCCGCGGTTTGAGAGTTTTCTCGAGTCCATCCAATTCAACCCCTGACGCACATGTGGCGCCGTCTTCTCGATCTGTTCTCGTCGCTGCGATTGACTGTGGTTTGTCTCGCCCTCGCGATGGTCCTAGTCTTCGTTGGGACGATCGCGCAGGTCGATCATGGCATCCACGAGGTGCAGCAGCGCTACTTCCAGAGCCTGTTCATCTGGTGGCCCGTCGGGACGCAGGGATGGAGCATCCCGGTGTTTCCCGGCGGACATCTCCTCCTCGGCGTGCTGCTTGCCAACCTGGTCGCCGCTCATGTCCGGCGGTTTCGCTGGGGCTGGAACAAGGTCGGCATCCAACTCACGCATGCCGGGCTCATCATCATCCTCGCCGGGGTGCTGCTGACCGATTTTCTCTCGGTCGAGAGCTTCATGCGGTTGGCTCCGGGTGAAACCAAACATTACTCGGAGGACCCGCGGAGCTTTGAGTTGGCCGTGATTGATGGAACTGACCCCGGCTTTGACCAAGTCACGGTGATTCCCCAGGCGCGGCTGGAAAACGGAAGGCTGATCGAGCACGAGAGCCTTCCGTTCCGGATCGACGTCAGGCGATTTTATCAGAACTCACGCTTTGCACCGGCTGGCGAAGAGGAGTCGGCTGCGGCGGCCTCGACGGAAGGCGTGGGCTCAAGGATTACCGTGAAGGAAGTTTCCCGCGCAACGGCCCAAGGCGAGCGCGACGTTCCAAGTGCAGTCGTGGAAATCACGAGCACGGATCAGAGCACCCCCGGCGGATCGTTGGGCACGTGGCTGGTTTCCGACCAACTCGGCATGCCGCAGATATTTTCCTCCGCGGGCCGGACCTGGCGCATCCAGTTGCGCCCGGTGCGCTATTACAAGCCATTCGGGCTGACCCTCCGGGAGTTTACCCATGAAGTGTATGCAGGCACCCAGATCCCGAAAAATTTCGCCAGTCACGCGGTGCTGGTCGATCCGGAGCGCGAGGATGACCGAGATGTGCTCATTTACATGAACCACCCTCTGCGCTACCGCGGGGAGACCTTTTTCCAGTCGGGTTTCGAGCAGGACGACAGCGCCACGATTCTTCAAGTCGTCTACAACCCGGGTTTCATCGCGCCCTATCTCGCCTGCGTCATCGTGGCCGCAGGCTTGCTCTTCCAGTTCGGGTATCACTTCACCGGCTTTCTGCGCCGACAGCGCCTGATGCAGTCGCCATGAAAAACATTTTTCCCTGGGCTGCGCTAGCGGTTGGTGCGCTTTGGATTTTTTCCAACACGCGGGGACCGAAACCCGAACCGGCGGACTTCAATCTCGCCGGTCTTGCCCAGCTCCCCGTGGTGGCCGACGGCCGGATTAAGCCACTCGATACGGTGGCGAGAGCAAGCCTGGTCATCATCCACGGAAAGCAGACGCTGCAGATCGGCGACGGCCACACCATTGATGCGGGACGCTGGCTGGCTGACGTCGTGTTCAACGCGCCGGTGGCCGACGGCTATCCCTCTTTCGTCATCCAGAACCCGGACGTGCTGGGGTTGTTCGGGTGGGTCAGGAGTGACCGTAAATTTTTCAGCTACAACGAGCTGCTTCCCTTCCTTGACACGATTGATACGCAGGGAGCCCGGGTGGAGACAGTTCCCTCGGCCCAACGCACGCCCTACCAAACCGCGATCCACAACCTGCGCAACTCGCTGGTGCTTTATGCTCGTCTCAAGAACAGCCTTCGGCCGGAAGGCGCAAGGAATTTTTCGGCGGAGATCGCGGATTACGAAAATGAGCTGTCGGCGGCGCAGGCCAACGGCCGCGAGCATCTGGTTGCCGCGGCCAATCTTAACGCGCGATTCACGACCATGGCTCAATTGGCCAGCATATTGCCGGTGCCGCCGGAAACCACGGGCGCGAATAATGATGCGGGGTGGAGTTCCATCGGCGCAAGCCTGGCTCAAAGCTTTCCCCCGGCCGTGATCTCCCCAATCACGCGGTCCTATGCCTCAGTCGGTGACGCCTACCAGGACGGCGACCCTGGAGCATTCAATCAGCACCTCTCGGAGCTTTCCGCCTGGATGTCAGAAAACGCACCCGCGGCGGCCGACCGCTCCGCCTTCGAGGTGGTCTTCAATCGGTTCGCGCCGTTTTATCAGGCGATGGGTTTGTATGTGCTGGGCTTTCTTCTCGTTTGCTTTTCGTGGCTGGCGGGAGACCGCGGCCTGCGCAAAGCCGCCCTCTGGGTCATTCTCCTCGCGCTGGCCGTCCATACGCTGGGGCTGGCCTCGCGGATGTATCTGCAGGGACGGCCACCGGTCACCAATTTGTATTCCTCGGCGATCTTCATCGGCTGGGCCACGGTCCTCATCGGTCTCGTCCTCGACCGGATTTTCCGCGATGGTGTTGGCCTGGCCTGCGCCGCCGCCATCGGCTTCGTCACGCTGGTCATTGCCCACCATCTGGCGGGAAGCGGCGACACCCTCGAAATGCTGCAAGCCGTGCTCGACACGAACATCTGGCTGGCCACCCATGTGGTCACGATCACTATTGGCTATTCCGCCATGTTTCTCGCTGGCATGCTCGCCATTGTGTGCGTGATTCGGTGCCTGGTTCCGGGGTCACTGACCAAAACAGCAGCCCGGAACCTGTCTCGAATGGCCTATGGCGTCATCTGCTTCGCCACGTTGTTCAGTTTCGTCGGCACAGTGCTCGGTGGCATCTGGGCTGACCAATCATGGGGCCGTTTCTGGGGTTGGGATCCGAAGGAAAACGGCGCCCTGCTCATCGTGCTGTGGTGCGCGATTATTCTTCACGCCCGCTGGGGCGGCTTCATCCGAACCCGCGGCATAATGATAATGGCGCTCTTTGGAAACATCGTCACAAGCTTCTCCTGGTTCGGGGTCAACATGCTAGGCGTGGGTCTGCACTCCTACGGCTTCATGAACAAGGCAGTGCCATGGCTCGCTGGGTTCATGATCAGCCAGCTTGTTCTGATGGCCCTGGCTTTGACACCAATGTGTCGCTGGCCCGAATGGCAAAAGGCCGAGCAAAACCCGGGCACCGCGTCCTAACCGGCGAAGGCAAAACCCGGCAGGCCATGAACTCCCGGGCTCGCGGCGTAAAGATCGCCCGAACCGGGCTGGGCCGCCGCCTCCGCTCCCTCGCGGCCTTTTTGCGCGGTGGTGAAGTAGAGGATGTCCAAATCCGGTCCGCCGAATGCCGGGCAGGTGACGTTGGGAGCCGGGCAGGTGATTTTATCCACGAGGGTGCCGTTGGCCGGGTTCCATCGGGCCACGCCGGATCCGCCCCACAAGGCCGTCCAAAGAAATCCTTCCGCATCGACCGTCAGGCCGTCGGGTCGGCCGATCGCCTTGTCCACCTCCACGGCCACGCGGCGGTTGCGGATGTCGCCGGTCTCAGCCTCGTAATCGAAGGCAAAGACGCAGCCGGTCTTGGTGTCGGTCCAGTAAAACGTCCGCTGATCGGGCGACCAGCCAAGGCCGTTGGAGTTGCCGACCTGGTCGATCAGGCGGGTGAACGATAGGTCAGGCTCGATGCGCCAGAGGTTGGCTTTTTTGTCCGAACCGTCATAGGCGATCGTGCCGGCAAAGAGCCGCCCGCGCGGGTCGGCCTTGCCATCGTTGAAACGGTTGCCGGGCAGATCGGCCTCCGGATCGCACAGCGGCGTGAAGGCCCCGGTGGAAAAATCCATCCGCGCGATCCCGTCCCGTGTGCCGAGGACCAGGTCTCCGCGGGTCGTGGGCTGCACCAGGGTGACGTGGCACGGGGTGGTGCGGACCTCATCGCGTCCGGTGGCCGGATCGAACCGGTGGACCTCGCAGTTGAGGATGTCCACCCAGTAGAGCCGCTGCTCGGACACCACCCAGCAAGCGCCCTCCCCGAGGGTCGCACCGGCGGCCAGCACGCGATCGGCGGGAGATTCTTTCATAAGGCCGCCCTCCCCGCGCAAACCTCGCGATAAAGTTCGGCCGTGCGCTGGGCCACCGCCTCCCAGCTGAAGACCTCCTCGACCCGCCGGCGGGCGGCCGCGCCCATGGCCGCGCGCCGGGCCGGATCCTGCATGAGTTGGTTGATCGCCGCGGCGAGATCGATGGCGAATTTTTCCGCATCGAGCGGCTCGAAGGGGGCCACGCCCATTTGCTCGACCGGGACAAGCAGCCCGGTCTCGCCGTGCGTGACCGCCTCGGGAATACCGCCGACCCGACTGGCCACGACGGGAATGCCGCAGGCCATGGCCTCCAGGTTGATGATGCCGAAGGGTTCGTAGATGGAGGGGCAGACGAACAGCGCCGCCTGGCTGTAAAGGCTGATCAGGTCTTTTTGGGGCATAAATTGCGAGAGCCAGATGACCCGCCGGGAGCTTTCAGCCTTCAGCTTCTCCACCCTCGCGGCCATGTCCTTGCCGATCTCGGGGGTGTCCGGGTCGGCGGCGCACAGCACCACCTGCAACTCCGGGTCCATAAAACGCACCGCTTCCAGCAGGTGAAAAATCCCCTTCTGATGGGTGATGCGCCCCACAAACAGCAAAAAAGGCCGCGCCGGGTCGATGCCATAGGCGGCCAACGTCCCCCTGTCCGGGGTGGGCCGGTAGGCGTCGATGTCCACTCCGTTATAGATCACCCGGATTTTCTCCAAAGGCACCTCATAGGTCTCATGCACATCCCGGCGCATGGCCCGGGACACCGCGATGACCCCGTCGGCGTTGCCGTAGGCGGTGCGCTCCAGCCAGGTGCTGACCCGGTAGCCCCGGCCCAGCTGCTCTGCCTTCCAGGGGCGCTGGGGCTCCAGGGAATGGGTGGTGAGCACCAGCGGCGCGCCCAGGAGCTGCTTCATCAGGCAGCCGGCCAGATGCGTGTACCAGGTATGGCAGTGGATGATATCCACCTCCCCCAGGACCCCGGTCATCATGAGGTTGCGTTCCAGGGCGCCCAGCAATTTCTGCTGGCGGGGGTCGTGGGTGGGCAGCGGCGGCGGCGCGGCGATGCCCTGGACCGTCTTGTGGGGCCCCGCTTCCCGTTGCTCCCCGAAACAGAGGATATGGAGGGTGTGATTTTCCTCGACGGCCAGTTTGGCGAGTTCCCGGGTGAGATAATCCACATGCACGCCGGCGCCCCCGTAAATATGGGGGGGATATTCGTTGGTCACCATGGCGATGCGCATGGCTGGTCCCTCCTTTCCAGGTGAAACAGGTTAAATGCGACAACCATCCCAAGTCATAAAACAGGATGTTGCAGGTGTCCCCGCTGCTGTTGGGGAAAGTTTATCAGGAAGCCAGATTCTGATGGGGTGGCCGTCTCCGGCCGCCCATGGTCCCGGCGGGCCCGGAGGCCGGCGCCGCCGAATTTTTCCTGGTTTTGAGAGGGCCGCAGGCTCAGGCGCGACTCTTATGAAAAAAGACCAGAAAAGGCGCGGGGCCGAAAGCATAGTACGCCCCGCCGTTGGCAAGCCCGCGCCCCCAGGCGATTCCATCGGTGCGCCCACCTTTAAAAATTTTTGCAGGAAATAATGTTATAATAAAAACATTAAAAATCTGAGCCTTATACCCTCACCGTTGCCCGATTGGGGCGGAGAGTCGCCGCTTTAGGCCTAACCGGGCTGCCCCGGTTCATCCCCCGGTTGCCTGAAATTGGGGGAACCGGCCAGCGGGCCAAGCATCTGCAACTTCCTGGACCATTCCCACAAACCGTCGGTTTTGAGGCCAATACCTCGGATTATATCAGAATCGGGAGACATGATGACCTGGTATCAAATGAACCCGGACCGCATCTTCGCAGAACTGAACGCTTCGGAGCATGGTCTCACCTCGGCCGAGGCCCGGGAGCGCCTGCAAAAATTCGGGCCCAACCGGCTGGCCGAAGCGGAAAAGATCAGCCGCCTGAAAATCCTCCTGCACCAGTTTACCAGTCCCTTGATTTATATTCTCCTGATCGCCGGGGTGGTGACCTTTTTCCTGGAGGAATATAAAGACACCGGGGTGATTGCGGCCATACTGCTCTTAAACGCCCTCATCGGCTACATCCAGGAAGTCAAGGCGGAAAAGCAGGTCCGGGCCCTGAAAGGCATGGTGGTGGCCAAGGCCCGGGTGCTCCGGGACGGCAAAGAGGTGGAGATCAACGGCGAAGAGGTGGTGCCCGGCGACATCGTCCTGTTGGCCTCCGGGGGCAGGGTGCCCGCGGATGTGCGCCTCCTCAAGACCATTGAACTCAAAACCGACGAGTCCATGCTCACCGGGGAATCCGTCCCCGCGGAGAAAAAGAGCGCAGTTATCGAGGAAGACCATCTCACCCCCGGGGATCAGCGCAATATGGCCTTCATGGGCACCGTGGTGGTCAACGGCCGGGCCAAGGGCGTGGTGGTGGCCACCGGGGCCCGCACGGTCCTGGGCCACATCGCCAAAGATGTCCAGGAGATCGGGGTCGCCAAGTCGCCGCTCCAGGAAAAGATCGACCGCTTCGCCCAGGCCATCGGCATTATCGTGCTGGTGGCAGCCATCCTGTTGTTTGTGGTGGGCATCCTGGTGGGGGAAAGCGTCAAAAACATGTTCATGACCGCGGTGGCCGCCACTGTGGCCGCCATCCCCGAGGGTCTGCCCATCGTGGTGACCATCGCCCTGGCCATCGGGGTGTCCCGCATGGCCCAACAAAACGCCATCATCCGCAAACTGCCGGCAGTGGAGACCCTGGGCAGCACCACGGTGATCTGCTCCGACAAAACCGGCACCCTCACCAAAAACGAAATGACCGTGGTGCGGGCGTATGACGGCGAAAAGCTCTATGAACTGACCGGCACCGGCTATGACCCCGCCGGAGAGATCCTGGAGGAAGGCCGCCCCGTCAAGGCCGAGTCCGACCCCCAACTGGCCCAGCTCTTCCGCATCGGTCTGCTGTGCAACGAGTCGCAGGTCTATGAGGAAGAGGGGGTCTACAAGGTGGACGGCGACCCCACCGAGGGGGCCCTCATCGTTGCCGCCATGAAGGTGGGGTTAAATCTTGACGAGGAGCGGACAAAATTTCCCGAACTTTTCCTCATTCCCTTTGAATCGGACCGGGGCTATATGGCCACCCTGCACCGGCATGGCGACCGTAATCTGGCCTTTATTAAAGGGGCCCCGGAAAAATTGCTGGAGATCTGCGCCGAGTGCCGGTTCGACGCCTGGGAAGAGGTCCCCCGGGTGGCCGACCACTTCGCCCGGGAGGGCCTGCGGGTCCTGGGCATGGCCTACAAGGACATCCCCGCCGACCGGAGCGAAATCACCATGGCCGACCTGCAGTCCGGGCTGACCTTCGCCGGTCTTCAAGGCATGATCGACCCGCCCCGCCCCGAGGCCATCGAGGCCGTGGCCGGCTGCAAGCGGGCGGGCATCCGGGTGGTGATGATCACCGGCGACCACGCGGTCACCGCCCACGCCATCGCCAAGCAGTTGGGCATCGAAGAGGACGCCGAGGTCGTGGAGGACCTGGTGACCAAGCCGGTGGAGGCCATGACCGACGAAGAGCTCTTCACGGTCACCCGAGAAGTGGCCAATGTCCTGGCCCAACGCTCCGGCCTGGCCGGCCGGGCGCCCTCCGGCCTCACCGGTAAACATGTCCTGTCCCTGGGCGAGATGGAATTTTTCACCTTCCTCAAAGAAATCCTCGCCGCGCTGGTCAAGCGAGCCGGGCCCGAGGGCGCGGTGCGCCAGGTCCTGGCGGGCAAAGAGCTTGAGACCATGGACGACCGCACCCTGTATCACCTGGTCCAGCAGGTCTCGGTCTATGCCCGGGTGGCCCCCCAGCATAAGCTGCGCATCACCCAGCAATTGATCAAGCACGGGGAGATTGTGGCCATGACCGGGGACGGGGTGAACGACGCCCCGGCCCTGAAGGCGGCCCACATCGGCGTGGCCATGGGCAGGACCGGTACCGACGTGGCCAAAGAGGCCGCGGACATGATCATCGCCGACGACAATTTCGCCAGCATCTACCGGGCCGTGGAACTGGGCAGGGTGGTTTTCGACAATATCCGCAAAGTCACCGTTTTCCTCATCCCCACCGGCATCGCGGCCATTATTTCGATTCTGGCCACCGTCATGCTGGGGCTGCCCCTCCCTTATCTCCCGGCCCAACTGCTGTGGATCAACATCGTTACCAACGGCCTGCAGGATGTGGCCCTGGCCTTTGAGCCCGGAGAAAAAAACGTCCTGAACCGGCCGCCCCGGGACCCCCAGGCCGGCATTTTCAACCGCCTGCTGGTGGAGCGCACCATCCTGGTGGCCCTGGTGATTTCGGTGGGCATCATCTATGCCTTCATCTCTTCCCTGAACCAAGGGGTGTCTCTGGAGAAGGCCCGGACCATCGCGGTGACTACCATGGTCTTTTTCCAGTTTTTCCAGGCCTTTAACAGCCGTTCGGAAACGCAGTCCCTGTTCCGCCTGAATCCCCTGGGCAACCCCTTCCTCTTTTTCGGCACCCTCGCGGCGTTCGGCGCCCACCTGGCGGCCATCTATCTGCCCGCCCTGCAATGGGTCTTTCGCATGGAGCCCCTTTTGCCCATGGAATGGCTGAGGATCGGCCTGATCACGGTCACCGTCCTCATTGCGGTGGAGGTCGATAAACTGGTCAGGAGAATCATGGCCCCGGCGCGCCCCTGAAGCGCTTATGTTTAGGCCGGGAGGTGTAATTGGCGAGCGGGGAGTGGGGAGCTTGGAGCTGTGGGCGGTGATGCCAAGATGCGTTCAAAAAAGGAATTCGGAAAGGGCATCGGTGACCTTAAATAATAGGGACCATGCCCCAAAAAAGTAAAGGAAAATTGATAAGAAAGACAACAAGTGCAGGGCGGCCAAGTGCCGCGCCTCCCGCCTTCGGCGTCTACGGCTCTCTCCTTCTGGTTTTAACGGTAAACATCCCGCCGATGACCGATATGGAGAACAAGTATCCTTTGCTGGGAATCGTCAATTTCGTAAACAATTCTGTAATCACTTGCTCGGATACGCCATCCTTGGCGGGCCGTTAATTTCTTACAACCCATTGGCCGAGGTTCTTCCGCAAGGGATAGGATGGCCTCCTTTACCGGTTCATATGCCTCTAAAGGCAGCCTGGCCAATTCCTTTTGCGCTCTTCTGAGAATGAAGACCTCATATCTCATTGGCGGCTTTGGTCAATTTCCGAGACCGCCTGTTCAAAAGGGAGCACCTCATCCTTGGAAGCTTTGGCCTTGTCGTAGGCCTTGATGGCCGCCAATTCTTCCAGTTCATCGAGGAGCCGGCGATACTCGGCAATTTCCAGCAAGACCCCTACCTGGTTGCCATGCTCATCGACAAGATATCGTTCTTTGATTTTACCCACAGTCATTACTCCCGAATAATCCCGACAACTCTGAACGTCTGAGAAATTTACTGCTTCACCTTCCTGGCGACCAGCTCGTAGGCCTGCTGGATGGCCTCATTGACCTTGTCCTTATCCGGCCCGCCGGCCTGGGCCATGTCCGCCCGGCCGCCGCCGGAGCCGCCCACCACCGGGGCCAGCTCCCGGATAATCTCCCCGGCGTGGAATCGCTTGGTCAGGTCCTTGGAAACAATGGCCACCAGCAGCGCCTTGTCGTCGGAGCGGCTGCCAAGGACCACGATGCCGCTTTTTAAGCGGTCCGAGAGCTTGGCGGCGAATTCCCTCAAGCTCTTGGGGTCGCCGGCCTCCACTTCCAGAGCCAGGACCTTGACCCCATCAACCCGCTGCACCTGTTCCAGCAAATCCCCGGCCTGAACTGCAGTGAGGCGGCTTTTCAAGGCGGAAATTTCTTTTTCCAGCTCCCGGGTGCGCTTCATGAGTTTGGCCAGGCGGTCCACCAACTCACCCCGCCCGGCTTTGACCAGCCCCGCCGCCTGGGACAGCTCCCGCTCCTCCTCCTGAATGAGCCGCAGGGCCTCGGGGCCGCACACCGCCTCGATGCGCCGGATGCCCGCGGCAATCCCCGCCTCGCCGACAATCTTCACCAGGCCGATGTCCCCGGTGCGGCTCACATGGGTGCCGCCGCACAGTTCCTTGCTCACCCCCGGGATGGCCACCAGGCGCACCTGGTCCCCGTATTTTTCCTCAAAAATGGCCATGGCCCCGCTGGCCAGGGCCTGGGCCATGGCCATGGTGCTGGTCTCCACCGGCAGGTTTTCCACCACGGCCTGGTTCAGGTCCAGTTCGATTTTGGCCAATTCCTCCGGAGTGATGGCCGCGAAGTGGGTGAAATCGAAGCGGAAGCGCTCCGGGGCCACCAGCGACCCGGACTGCTTGACGTGCCCCCCCAACTCCCGCTGCAGCACCGCCTGGAGGATATGGGTGGTGGTGTGGTGCCGGGCGATGGCCCGCCGCCGGTCGCCATTCACTTCGAGGAGGGCTGTGGCCCCCACCGCCACTTCCCCTTCTTTGACCACGCCCTGATGGACAAACAGGTCATTGGGCAGGCGCTGGGTGTTGGTCACCTCGATCCGGAAGCCGGACCCGGTGATAACCCCCATATCCCCCACCTGGCCGCCGGCCTCGCCGTAGAAGGGGGTGGCCCCGGTGATAACCTCCACTTCCTCCCCGGCCCGGGCCCGGTCCACCTGCTGGCCCTTTTTGATGAGAAATTTTATGACGCTGTCCGCGCCCAAAGTTTTATAGCCCAAAAACTCGGTGGGCGGCTCCTCGGCCAGTTCCTGATAGACCGCCGGAATTTCCCCGGCCGCGCCCCCGGTCCAGGCGGCCCGGGAGGTCTCCCGCTGCACCTGCATCTGCGACTCATAGCCGGGAATGTCGAGCTTCAGGCCCTCTTCCCGCAGCGCGTCCTGCACCAGGTCGAGCGGAAAGCCGTAGGTGTCATACAGCCGGAAGGCCACCTCGCCCGAGAGCACCTGCCCGCCGGCGGCCTTGAGGGTCGCCAGTTCCTCGGCCAGGAGCTTCAGGCCGTGATCCAGGGTGTCGGCGAAGCGCTCCTCTTCATTCATGACCACCTGGGCAATGAGGGTCTTGGCCTCCACCAGTTCGGGGTAGACCTCGCCCATGAGGTCCACCACCTTGTCGGCCACCGCCGGGAAAAAGGGCGTTTTGAGGCTCAGCAGCCGCCCGAAGCGCAGGGCCCGGCGCATGATGCGCCTGAGCACATAGCCCCGCCCCTCGTTGGACGGCAGCACCCCGTCGGCCATGAGGAAGGCGGTGGCCCGGCCGTGGTCGGCAATGACCCGGAAGGCCACGTTTTGCATGGCGTCCGGGCCATAGGCGCAGCCGGCCAACTCCTCCACCCGGCCGATCACGGGGCGCAAGAGGTCCGTGTCAAAATTGCTCTGCACTTTTTGCAACACCGCGGTGAGGCGCTCCAGGCCCATGCCGGTGTCGATGCTGGGCTTGGGCAGCGGATGCATGACGCCGTCCGGGGTGCGGTTGAACTGCATGAACACCAGGTTCCAGATTTCCAGATAGCGGTCGCACTCGCACACCCCGATGGCGCAGTCCGGGCCGCAGGCCATGGCCTCGCCCTGGTCGAAGATGATCTCCGAGCACGGTCCGCAGGGGCCGGTGTCGCCCATGGCCCAGAAATTGTCCTTTTCCCCCATGCCCACGATGCGCTCGGGCGGCAGGCCGGCAATTTTCCGCCACAGCTGGCGGGCCTCGTCGTCTTCGTGGAACACCGTGGCCCACAGGCGCTCTTGGGGCAGGCCATATTTCACCGTGAGCAGTTCCCAGGCCGTTTCGATGGCCCCTTCCTTGAAATAATCCCCGAAGGAGAAATTCCCCAGCATCTCGAAAAAGGTGTGGTGCCGGGCGGTATAGCCCACATTTTCGAGGTCGTTGTGCTTGCCCCCGGCCCGGACGCACTTCTGGGAACTGGCGGCCCGGGTGTAGGGCCGCTGCTCCTCCCCTAAAAAACACCGTTTGAACTGCACCATGCCGGCGTTGGTGAACAGCAGGCTCGGGTCGCCGTGGGGCACCAGCGACGAACTGGGCACCACCGTATGGCCTTTAGAGTTGTAATAGCTTAAAAAGGTACCGCGCACGTCTCGACTGGTAATCACTGGGAGGCCTCCTGGGAGAGATCCGGCTCCGCCGCGGGCGGCGGGGGCGCGTCGTCGGACAGGAGCCCATGGAGCGCGCGCAGTTGCTTTTCCAGGTCCGCGGCCACCTCCGGGTGCTCCCTGAGATAGGTCTTGGCCTTCTCCCGGCCCTGGGCGATGCGGTCGGCGCCGTAGCTGTACCAGGCGCCGCTTTTGGTGACGAGCGCCGCGTCGGTGGCCAGGTCCAAAATTTCCCCTTCCCGGGACACACCCAACCCGAAGACGATGTCAAACTCCGCCTCCCTGAAGGGCGGCGCCAGCTTGTTTTTCACCACCTTCACCCGGGTGCGGTAGCCCACGACTTCGTCCCCGTCCTTGATGGCCGCCAGACGGCGGATGTCCAGGCGCTGGGAGGCGTAAAATTTGAGGGCGTTCCCCCCGGTGGTGGTTTCGGGATTGCCGAAGAGCTGCCCGATTTTCATGCGGATCTGGTTGATGAAGATCATGGAGGTCCGGCTTTTGTTAATGGCCGCAGTGAGTTTTCGTAAGGCCTGGCTCATAAGCCGGGCCTGGGAGCCCATCTGCGCGTCCCCCATGTCGCCTTCGATTTCGGAGCGGGGCACCAGGGCCGCCACCGAGTCCACCACCACCACGTCAATGGCATTGCTGCGCACCAGGATCTCGGCGATCTCCAGGGCCTGCTCGCCGGAGTCGGGCTGACTGATGAGCAGGTCTTCGGTCCTGACCCCGAGCTTCCGGGCGTAATACACGTCCAGGGCGTGTTCGGCGTCGATGAAGGCCGCCACCCCGCCCAGGCGCTGGGCCTCGGCGATGGCGTGCAGGGCCAGGGTGGTCTTGCCCGAAGCCTCCGGCCCGTATATCTCCACTACCCTGCCCCGCGGTACGCCGCCTATGCCCAAGGCATAGTCCAGCGATATGGAGCCGGTGGGTATCACCTCCACGTTCACCACATCGTGGCTGCCCCATTTCATTATGGCCCCCTTGCCGAACTGTTTTTCGATCTGCGATACCGCCAGATCCAAGGCTTTTGCTTTTTCGCCCTCTGCCATTTTCATGCTCCTCTCAAACAAATTTTATCATATCGGTATATTGATTCTATCATACCCGCCCGAATGGTGTCAAACCGGAAAGCGCCGTATAAATCAGATGAATATTTTCCGAAACCGCAGCGAAACCCCGCTTAATTTGTCCATCAGCGGAGAAATCAAACTGACGATTATCGGCGAGAAAATCGCTCCGTAAAACAACCGCCCTTTGACCGCAAAAATAAAAATAAAAAGGCCGCCAAGTATTCCATGCCAGTACTGGCTCCAGCGTTTAGAGGGTGTCGAAATGTGGTCGATCGACAGAACCCCCAGGGAGAACAGAAACAAATTAACCAGCATCACCGCCGATCCGACGTCAATATCAGCTCCCGCCCGAAAGAGGAGATAAACATATGCCAGCGGCAAAAGCATTCCGG
>JBGSSV010000023.1:0-2727 GCA_041736875.1 Chthoniobacterales bacterium
CGACCAACGAGCCGCAGGACGCGAACTCGAGGATCTGGTCGAGATGAACCCGCAGTATGCCTTCGCCTTCCGTCAAGTCATCGACGACGTGAAGGAATCCGGAATTTCTCCGGACGAGGTCGCTGCTGCATTCAGCCACAAACGAGGAAAAGTTAATGACGAAGAAGACTAACAGGGACCCCGGAATATTTCTCAAAACCGAGTTTATCCCGGACAAACGCATCGAGCGCATCGCGCTCCAACAACTGGAGGCGGTGGGGCTGCTGCCCGCTGAACCCGGGCCGGTCGCCATCGACCAGTTCTGCGATTTGAAGTGGGGCAAGCCCGAGGAATACGAGGAGATGAAGGCGGGGGTGCTGGGCGCGGCAGCATTCACGATTGCCGGCTTCGACCACATTGCCATTAGCGCCGAGATCGAGCGCGACTACTCACCGACCGGCAGACGGCGCGTGCGCTCGACGACCGCCCACGAGATCGGTCATGCGATCCTGCATGAGAAACTCTTCATCGAGAAGATGATGTTCGACCAAAACCAAGGTTTGCTCTTTGGCGAGATGGAGCGCCGGCCCAAAACCGCGAAGGAGATGCGGGTCGTTTGCCGCGCCGGGGACATTTTCGGCGGCGTGTTCCAGTCACCGTGGTATGAGGTCCAGGCGAACAAATACATGGCGGCCTCGCTCATGCCCAAACCTCTCTTTCTCCGGGTCGTCGAGCCCTTCCTGCTCGAATACGATCCCACGACCACCAGCCCCTCGCAGCGCATGCGCTACTACGAAAAAATCGAGGAAGTTTCCGAAACCTTCAATGTGAGCCGCGAGATGGCCCGCATCGCCGTCGAGCGTTACATGACCAAGGAACGCCCGCAGCGCCTGGGGGGATCATCACTATTCTAGCGGGCCCCGGCCCGCTTATGCACATGTTGTTCGCACAACCGGCTAACACAAGAGAACAACAACCTCTGAACCCCACTTCATCTATGAACAAGAAGACCAACAGCGAGGCTCTGGCCGCGCTTTTCTCCCGAATCCCCTACGGCACGGTATCGCTCCGCGTGGTTGACGGCACCTTGGCCGACACCCCTCGCCCGAAGATCAAATACTCCGGAAAACCCACTTTTGGGCCCTGCGCGGCAAGTTCCAAGCCGCCGCCCTCTGCTTTCGTCGCCCAAAGGCAGCTTCTGGCCTGCCTAGGCGGCCTCACCGGCTCGTGGAATCTGACCATCAAGGTCAATGACCACGCGCCCATCCACTGGGAATACGAAGAAATCGAAGCCCCTCAATTTCCAGTCACCCGTTAGGAGCTTCGAAAAACCACAACAAGACTGACCGCAGAAGCGGAGGTCGCTGCCGGTTCACCACAACGGTGAATCCAGCGCACCTCCGCTTCTTTTTGCAGCGGTTGGTCGAGGCGGCCTGCGGCGAGTAACCGCGGGACACGTAGCGGCGGCGACCTCCCTTCCCCGGTCGGGGAAAGGACCCATTGAACCGCTACGAAGGAATTGATGAATTCATCACGACCGTAATCGAAAAAGAGACCGAAAAACTCCAAGGCCGCTTCGGCATCGGGGCCGACGATCTCGAGGACATCCACCAGGACTTGCACAGCCAAGTCTGGAGGAAACTGGCCGGGACATTTGCCCCGGGTCACCCGCAATACAAAGCCGCCGTCCGCCGCACGGTCGACGGCAAGATCAAGGACCTGATCAAGAGCCGCACGGCGAAGAAGCGGCGCGGCGACATCGGGCGGCTCAGCCTGGATGCACCGCCCCCGGAGGACGAGGAGAGCGCAATTCCGCTTGGCGACACACAGGACCTTGAGGCCCTGCTGGAAGCCTACGGCGACTACGAGCCCGTCTGGCACCGTCGCCGCCACGACAAAATCGACGTGCAGGCGGCCTTGGCAAGGCTGCCGGAAGACCTTCGCCGGTTGGCTGACACCATCGATGTGCTCAAGGGAAACTACTCGGCGGCGGAGGAGGAACTTGGCCTTACGCGGAAGAAATTCCGCGGCGAGCTCGATAGGCTGCGCGCCCTGATGAAGGAGTTTCTCGAAATGTAAACCCGAGGGGCCAAACCAGCGGGCGACTCCGCATAGGAGGGACAGGACATGAATCTCCTGCCCTTCCAAGTCGACCATGCAGCCCGCCTGCTCGCCGCCCTGTGGCGGGCGGGTGTGGCCTTGGATGCGAGTGACGCCGGCGTTGGAAAAACCTATGCCGCGGCAGACGCCGCCCGCTGCGGAGGCTGGAAGATTGCGGTCATTGCACCCAAGGCAACGCTGCCCGCATGGGAGAAGGTGTGCGAGGGCTTCGGCGTGCCGGTCCTCTTCATCTCGAATTACGAGGCGGTAAAGCTCGGGAAAACCGGGTTTGGTCGGTTCCGGGGAAAGGACTTCGAGTGGGAACTACCCGCCGATGCGCTGCTTGTTTTTGACGAAGCGCAAAGGTGTAAGGCGAGAGATAGCCAGAACTCCCGGATGCTCATCGCTGCCCGGCGGCAAGGCGCCCGAACCCTGCTCTGCTCGGCCACGGCAGCGGCGAACCCCTTGGAAATGCGCGCCCTTGGTTACGCGCTCGGGCTTCACCGACTCGAGGATTTCTGGCCCTGGGCGATAGCCCATGGGTGCCGGAAGGGCCGGTTCGGCTTCGAGTTCGATGGCGATCGCGAGGCACTCGAACGGCTTCACCGCGATCTGTTTCATTCAGCCGGCCCGGGCTCGCGCCTGCGG
>JBGSSV010000028.1:0-28807 GCA_041736875.1 Chthoniobacterales bacterium
AACCAGCCGACCCGCCCGAAACTTGGGCCGACATCTCCGCCGCCAAGGCCGCTCTTGGCTACTCGCCTCGCACCAGCTTGCGCGAGGGTCTCGCCCGCACCGTGGACTGGCTGGTCGCCTCGCGGGATTGATCGGGTAAGGTTGTTGCGCAACAACCTTCGAGCACGGGCACTTCAGCAGAGGATTTCCTGACGGGAGGCAACGCGCTGCACACTGGCGATGATGTCCTCGCGCTTGAGAAGTATGGTTCTGCCAAACCGGTAGTGCGGAAGATGGCCCTCAACAATGGCCCTGCGGATGGGTTTTTCACTGTTGAAGCCCAGAATCTCCTTCGCATCGGACACCCGTAGAAACTCACTCTCGATGCCTTTATCGGCGCTTTTTGCTTTTTTCGTCACTCCCCTGCCGCCGTGTCAACCGCCCCACGGACTCGGGGTCGATGGCAAACCAAGCCTTGGCATCAGCGGGCAGGCAAAGCTCCGCGTAGTGCTGACGCAGCTGCGATGGGGAGTTGCCCATTTCGGCGGAAACCTTGAACTCGTCCTGCAGGATGGAGAAGCGGTAGGTGCCGTAGCTGTGCCTGAGCGCGTTGACGCGCTTCTCGACCAGCAGGTTCCCTTTTCCGTCGACCATCTTCATCCATCCTTTGCGCAAGTGGTCCTCATAGGTCTTGTAGGGCATGTCGTAAAGCAGCCCTGTCTTCTTCTCGTTCCCCTGGATGAGCTCGATCCATGCACGAAGTGCTTCACTTATCGGGATGACCCTCCGCCGCTTCGTCTTGGTCAGCGATTTCTCCAAAGTGATGACGCCCGCATCGAGCCGGACATTCTCCCAGCGCAAACGGTGGATCTCCGACACCCGCAACCCCGCGAATCCGCCGAGCACCACCCACGGCAAAAACTCGTCGCTGATGTTGGCCAGGATCACCCGCATTTCCTTGGGCGTGTAAATGGCGATGGACTCGGTGCTGCCCTCGTCCTTCTTCTCGACCAAGGCTGCTTCATGCGTGCGATCCCGCGGCAAAATCCCCTCCTTCTGGCAGAACCCGAAAAGCGCGTTGAGGGTGCATCGCAGGTTGTTGAAACGCCGCGCCCCGCCCTTGGTCGAAGCCTCAAGGCAGGCGGTCAGTTCGGGTTGCCGGATCGTCTGGATGATCGCCTCATCGAAGGTTCTCCCGATGATTGTGAGGTGCTTGCGGCAATCGCCCTTGTAGCCCTCGGAAAGCCCCCGTCTCTCGTTGCGCGCGTGAAACTTGGCCACCGCATCGCGGAACTTTGCCGGCGGAGGCCCGGCCGACTCCTTCTCCTCCTTCGCGCGGTAAGCGACAAACCCTCTAGCCGCATCCGCGATCGTCCACTGCGGAGGGAGAACTTTCCGCGCCGTGACAAACTCCGAAACAGCCTCCATGAGCGGAACCCCGACCTCCCTGAGCTTCGACACCGCCGCCGCCACGGTGGCCGTTTCCTTGGGCGTGAGCGTCTGGACATGGGCGGCACCAGATGAAACACCTTGCAGGGCTTTCTTGGCCTTGCTGCGCGCATCCTCCAATGTGGTCGCCCGCAAACTTCGGGCTTGGCCGTCGACGAAATACCGCACCAACCACGAGACATAGCCGCCGGTGTCCGAGCGGTAGATTTTGGCAGTGACGCCCCTGACCGCGACCGTTATCGTTTTGCTCATCACCCGATTTTGTATCAAAACCGTATCAAAAAGTCAAAAACCCTATTTTAGAGCCCATTCTACAGAGTAAGTTCTCCGGGGTTCAAGTCCCCCCCCGAGCACCAACTTGCTCCGCGGGCCGCACCCCGCTTTCCCCAACATTCCGATGAACACCCGCACCGAAACCGACACCATGGGACCCATCGAGGTTCCTTCCGACCGATACTACGGCGCCCAGACGGCCCGCTCGCTCATTCACTTCGACATCGGCGACGACACCAAGCCGCGCGAACTCATCCGCGCCCTCGGCGTGCTGAAAAAAGCCTGCGCCCTCGTCAACCAGGATCTGGGCAAACTCCCCGCGGACAAAACCGCGCTGATCACGCGCGCGGCCGATGAAGTCATCGCCGGGCAACTCGACGACCATTTCCCGCTGCGCATCTGGCAGACCGGCTCCGGGACGCAGAGCAACATGAACGCCAACGAGGTCATCTCGAACCGCGCCATCGAATTGGCCGGCGGCGAGATGGGCTCGAAGACCCCGGTTCACCCCAACGACCACGTGAATATGTCCCAGTCGTCGAACGACACCTTCCCGACCGCCATGTCCATCGCCGGGGCCGAGGTGGTCATTCATCGCCTCCTTCCCGCCGTGCGCGAGCTGCGCGACACGCTCGACGCGAAAGCCAAAGCCTTTGCCGGCATCGTCAAAATCGGCCGCACCCACCTGCAGGACGCAACACCCCTCACGCTGGGTCAGGAATTTTCCGGCTACGTCGCCCTGCTCGACGCCGACCTCGTCCGCATCGAGGCCACCCTGCCCGGCATCATGTCGCTCGGCATCGGCGGAACCGCCGTCGGCACCGGGCTCAATTCGCATCCGGAGTTCGGCGACCGCGCAGCCGCGAAAATTGCCGAACTCACCGGCCAGCCCTTCACCTCAAACCCGAACAAATTCGCCGCCCTCAGCGCCCACGACGAATTTGTCTTCGCCTCGGGTGGGCTCAAGACGCTGGCGGCGACGCTGATGAAAATCGCCAATGACATCCGCTGGCTGGCCAGCGGCCCGCGCTGCGGCCTCGGCGAACTGACCATTCCGGAGAACGAACCGGGCTCGTCCATCATGCCCGGCAAGGTGAATCCGACCCAGAGCGAGGCCATGACCATGGTTTGCTGCCAGGTCATGGGCAACGACGCGGCCATCGGCTTCGCCGGCTCGCAGGGCAACTTCGAGCTCAACGTCTTCAAGCCGGTCATCATCCACAACTTCCTCCACTCCGTGCGCCTCCTTTCCGACGCATGCCATTCCTTCAACGAGCACTGTGCCATCGGCATTGAGCCGAACCTCGAGCGGATCAACTACTACGTGCAGGACTGCCTCATGCTGGTCACGGCGCTCAATCCACACATCGGCTACGACAAGGCCGCCCAGATTGCCAAGAAGGCGCACAAGGAAAAATCCAGCCTCCGCGAGGCCGCCCTCGCCTCCAGATTCCTCACCGCCGAACAGTTCGACCAGTGGGTCAAACCCGAGGCGATGACGCATCCCTGAGTCTGCAGTTTTCAGCTTTCAGTTTTCAGATTTCCTCTCATCCTCTCACTCCACAACCTTCAACACTCAACTCCCTATGCTCACCACCGGAACCAATGCCCCCGACTTCTCCCTGTCACACAAACACGCCGACGGCCTCAGCCTCGTCACGCTCTCCGAGCACGCCGGCAAGTCGAACGTCCTGCTGCTCTTTTTCCCCATGGCCTTCACCGGCGTCTGCACCGAGGAGTTCTGCTCTGTCTCGCAGGGCCTGACGGACTACACCGGCCTTGATGCCGTTGTTCTGGGCATCAGCGGCGATAATCCGTTCGCACAGGAAGCCTGGGCCCAGAAGGAAAAGATCACCGTGTCCTTGATCAGCGATTACGAGCACAAAGTCGCCCAAGCTTACGGCATCGCCTACGAGCAATTCGCCCCGCAGTTCAATCTCACCATGGGCGGTGTGGCCAAGCGGTCCGCCTTCATCGTGGACAAAGCCGGATTGATCCAATACGCCGAAAGCCACGACGACCCGACCAAACTCCCGAACTTCGCCGCGATCAAGGCCAAGCTGGCGGAGCTGAAATAGCGTCACTCCTCCGTCCCGAACCACTTCCATCGGAGTTCCTCACCCACTCCCCGCTCCTTGAGGACGAGCAGGGCGCGGTTGATGGGTTCCCGCAGCGGACTGTCCGGCTGCAGGCCGAACCCGTAGTTGCTTCGCTCGAACAAGGGGCCGACGAGCATCACGTCCTCCCCTCCCAGCTTGCTCACATAGTAGCGCAGGATCGAGGCGTCGAAGACCACGGCCTGCACTGCTCCGGATTTCAGCGCGCCGAGGCAGTCTGGAATGCTGGAAAAAGTCACCACGGTCGGTTTCAAACCGCCGCCTGAGCCCACTTCCTGCAGCCACGCCTCGGAGGTGCTCCCGCTGATCGTGGCCACCTTGCGGCCCGGGAGATCGCTGGGCCCGCGTATCTCGCTGGTCAGCGAGCTGACCGTCAGGGTCGCGCTGAGGGATGCGGTGAGCAGAGAGACAGCAATCACGCTGGCCAGCATCCAGATGGTGGCCACGACGCGTCCGCCAAAGCCGATCGGGCCCTTGTTGTCCGCCCCGCCGACGAGAAAAATACTCAAGGTCCACCAAAGCGATTCGCCGAGGCCCGCGAGGTAGGAACGTGGCCACATTTCCTCGTTGACGGGATGCTCGTAGAGCCAGACGAGATGCGAGACGAGCAGCATCACGCCCAGCGCGAGGGCCAATCCTCCCATCAAACGCCAGGTGAACAAGCCGCTGATCAGCGCCCAGATCGAAGCCGCGAGCTCGCCACCTCCGCTCGAAACGGCGATTTGCAGTCCGGTTTCATAGAACGGCTGGGAAAAGTCGATGAGCGTTTCCCGCTCGGACGTGATGCTCAGAGCTCCGACGGCCACCTCGGCCGCCTTGCTTTGCACCGCCTCAACCATCTCATTGGCCGTGCGAACCGAAGTAACCTCCGAGGTGATTTGGAGCTCCCGGGCCACCTGATCCCACAGTTCGATGGCGAACCCCGTCCGCCGGCCATCCTTCTCAAATGAGAACGGCTCAATGTCTCGCGTGACCACACGAACAGTCTCCGCCGTGGAGTTGCCGATCAGACCGGCGAGGAAAAGAGCAACGAGAAGAGGATAGCGCATGAGAAGGGCCATGGATGTTGCGCCTGCCAGCCCCCGAGTCAAGCGAGCAACCGAAAGCCCGGCAGACTTTCCCCAGCAAAACTCCCCCCTTCGTTCCCTTTGTTACCTTCTGTTAAGCAGTTTCTCCCCAGGCTACCATCATGGCTCAAGCATCCGCGCCTGCGGACTGGCCGGCATGTCCTCAGCGGAAACGCCGTGACCAGCCCGCAGTTCCGCCCCGAGTGCGAGGATCGACGAGGCGAGCCGGGCCTCAAGATCTTGCCGCGCCGCGGCTTTGGGCAAGGCCGAGTCGATCTCCAACGGCGCTCCCACCGCCACCCAAACCGGCGTAGCCCGGAAGCGCCTCCAATTCCTGGCATTGTATAAACGATCAGACCCGATTACGACGCAGGGAACGATCGGCACGCCCGCCATCTGTGCCAGCGCCGCGGCCCCCGGCTTGAGCGGCGCGCCACCCAGGACCGATCGGGCGCCGTCACGAATTCCCCCCTCCGGATAAATTCCCACCACGTGGCCGCGATGGAGCCGCGCCAAGGCGGCGCGAACCGCCCCGATGTCCGCCTTGTTACGATCGGTCGGAAATGCATCCACGGAACGGAAGTAGGCCGCCGCCCACGGATGCTGAAACAGCTCGACCACGGCCATCCAGTCGATCTTGAACGGAAGCAGTGAGGTTATGACCGGAGGATCGAAGTGACTGATGTGATTCGAGGCCAGCAGAAACGGCCCCGTCAGTCCGACCAACCTCTCGAGCCCAACCACCCGCCGTCGCATCATGAGCGGAAACAAGCAGTTCAAGACCGACTTGCTCACGCTGTATCCAAAGGTTCCCACGTCCCGATTTAACGCCACGCCGCCCACCAATCAAGCGAGCGCTGGGCCCCTCGGGCAGTCGCGGTTCAATCCCCGCCACCCCTTCCCCTCGATCCCCCTTCGTTACCTTCTGTTAAAAAAATCGGTCCGTGGCCGGCCCTACAAGCGCTCCGAAAGGATTTCATCTGCCGCATTGAACTGCGGCGTGGTGATGACGCAGAGACGGTTCTGCGGGGAGCTGTTGGTCACTTGGTGATGGACTCCGCGGGTGATGACGCAAAGTTCGTTGGCCGCGAGCACCTGAGTGGACCGGGCATCGTTGGCCGGATCGTAAAGTTGCAACTCCAGCCAGCCGTCGAGCACGAAGTAAATTTCGTCGAACGTGGCGTGCCAGTGGGCCGTGGTCCGGCCGATGTCGATGGCCAGGGCGACATTGGGCGACCACTCCGCGCCGTGGAGGATTTCGCGAATCTCCCCGCAGGTCGGGGATTGCTTGACCACATGATCGGTCAAAAGCTTCAGGATCATGCGCTGACGGTAGGCGCTTCCGCCTTACTGACAAGGCCGCGGTCAGCGTCCGCTCCAGCTCTGCAGGATCTTCAAATAATTGGCCCGCTCGAAGGCCGACGGGTCCGGGCAGGTGCGCAAGTTCAGGCTCCCGCGCAACTGGGCCAGGCTCTCGTATTCGTGTTCGTCCAGCCAGCGGTCGACGAATTTCAATACCTCCGCGAAGTGTCCCGGGCCCTGCTGGAGGAGAACGGAAACCATCTGCACGGTGGTGGCTCCGGCCATGAGGGCCTTGATCGCGTCGAGCCCGGAATGGACGCCGCCGCTGGCGGAGAGATCGCCGGACATGGTCGCGCTGAGGATGGCCAGCCAGCGCAGGCGGAGGCGCAGTTCGTAAGGATCGGACAACTGGAGCGAGGGTTTGACGTCCAGCGCTTCGGGATCGAGGTCCGGCTGGTAGAACCGATTGAAGAGGACGAGTCCCCTCGCCCCGGCGTCATGCAGTTGACGGGCAAAATGCGGGAGGGCGCTGAAGAAGGGCGACAGCTTCACCGCGACAGGAATGCCGACGGCATCGGTCACCAGCTTGGTCACATCAAGGACCTGCGTTTCGACGTCCGCCGAGCTTTGCAGCGGGTCGGTCGGCAGGTAGTAGACATTGACCTCGAGAGCATCCGCCCCCGCGTCCTCCATGAGCTTGGCGTAGCTGGTCCAGCCGCCGGGCGTGACGCCATTGAGCGAGGCAATGACGGGAATCCCGACGGTCCGTTTGATTTTCCCGATCTGCTCCAAATAGCGATCCGGCCCGAGGGCGAAGTCATCCGCGGCCGGCAGATAGGTCGTGGCTTCGGCGAAGGAAAACTCGTGGGCATCGACATGGTTCAACTCCGCCCGGGCTTCGAGTGCGATCTGCTCCTCAAAGAGCGAGTGCATGACGATGGCCGCCGCGCCGGCGTCTTCGAGGCGACGGACGCTGTCGAGGTTGTCCACCAGCGGCGAGGCTCCCGGCAGCAGCGGATTCTTCAACCGCAGCCCCAGATATTCGGTGGTCAGGTCCATGGTCAGTTGGAGGCGGGTTCTGCCGGGACTTTCATCGAGTCGCGCAGGCGCTGGTAGATTTCGAAGTGGGAGGTGACCTGCTTCTGCGCGGCGGCTTGGAGGGCGCGGGCGTGCTCGGGGTTCGACCGCTCAAGGATGCGGTAGCGAAGCTCGTTGGCCAGATATTTGGAAAGCGGGATCTTCGGCGCGGCCGAGTCGAGCTTGAGCGGTTCCTCGCCGGGGGCGGTGCGGTGGGGATTGTAGCGGAAGAGCGGCCAATAACCGGATTCGACAGCCAGCTTTTGCTGTTCGAGCCCGTGCTCCATGCCGTAACCGTGGGCAATGCAGTGGCTGTAGGCCAGGACGAGCGAGGGGCCGGGGAACTGCTCGGCCTCGAAGAAGGCCTGGACGGTCTGACCGTCCTTCGCCCCGAAAGCCACGCGCGAAACGTAGGCCGTGCCGTTCATCATGGCGTAAAGCGCGAGGTCCTTCTTCGGCTGCTCCTTGCCCGAGACGGCAAACTTGGCCGACGCTCCCATCGGGGTGGCCTTCGATGACTGCCCGCCGGTGTTCGAGTAAACCTCGGTGTCCATGACAAGAATGTTCACGTCGCGCCCGCTCCAGAGGACGTGGTCGAGTCCGCCGAAGCCGATGTCGTAAGCCCAGCCGTCGCCGCCGACGATCCAGACGGATTTTTTCACCAGGTAATCAGCCAGCAGCTCCAACCGCCGGGCGGCCAGGTCGTCGACCCCGCGCAGCTTCTCGCGCAAAACCAGCACCCGCTCGCGCTGCGCCGCGATGGTGGCTTCGTCACTCGAATAACCGCCGAGCAGGTCCGCGACCAACTGGTCACCCGCCTGCGCGGCCAGCAACTTGAGCAACTCCTGCGCCTGCTCGTGGTGCTTGTCGAGGGCCACTCGGATGCCCAGTCCGTATTCCGCGTTGTCTTCGAAGAGCGAGTTGGACCAGGCCGGCCCGCGGCCCTCGCGGTTGGTCGTGTAGGGCGTGCTCGGCAGGTTGCCGCCGTAGATGGATGAACAGCCCGTGGCGTTGGCCATGAACAGGCGGTCGCCGAACATCTGGGTGAGCAGCTTGATGTAGGGCGTCTCTCCGCACCCCGCGCAGGCGCCCGAATATTCGATCAGCGGCTCGTAGAACTGCACCGCCTTGACCTCGGCCTTCATCAGCTTGCGGTCGGGCTCGGCCAATCCGAGGAAAAACTCGTAGTTCGCCCGCTCGGCCTCGCGCAGGGGCAACTGCGGAGCCATGTCGAGGGCCTTGTGCCGCGGGTTGGCCTTGTCCTTGGCCGGACAGACCTGCACGCAGAGGGTGCAGCCCGTGCAATCCTCGGCCGCGATCTGGATGGTGAATTTCATTCCTTCCATCGCCGTCGAGCGGAAGGCGGCGTGTTTGAAGGTGGGCGGAGCGAGGTCGAGCACGGAGGGCTCGTAATACTTGGCGCGCACGGCGGCGTGCGGGCAGACGAGGACGCATTTGTTGCACTGGATGCAGAGGTCGGCGTCCCAGACCGGAATCTCCTGCGCGATGTTGCGCTTTTCCCACTTGGTCGTGCCCGTGGGCCAGCTGCCATCCACCGGAAACGCGCTGACCGGCAGCAGGTCCCCTCGCCCGGCCAGCATCATGCCGGTGACCCGCTGGACAAAGTCCGGAGCATCCTCCGGCACCGGCGGCGGACGATGCCGGTCGGAATCTGCTGCCGCGGGGACGACGACCTCATGCAGCGACGCCAGGGTCGCGTCGACGGCCGCGAAGTTTTTCTGCACCACCTCGGGGCCCTTGCGGGCATAGGTCTTCTCGATCGCCTTCTTGATCTGCGCAATGGCCTCGTCCCTCGGCAGCACGCCTGAGATGGCGAAGAAGCAGGTCTGCATGATCGTGTTGACCCGCCCGCCCATGCCGGTTTCGCGCGCCACGCGGTAGGCATCAATGGTGTAGAGCCGCAGCTTGCGCGTCACGATGGTCTCCTGCGCCTCGCGGGGCAGAGCCGCCCAGACCGCTTCGGGTCCGTGGACGGAATTGACCAGCACAACCGCTCCCGGCGCGGCAACATCGAGCACGTCGAGGCGGTCGAAGAATTCCCACTGGTGAACGCCGACAAAATTGGCCCGCGAGACCAAGTAGGTGCTGCGGATCGGACGCGGACCGAACCGCAGATGCGAGATCGTCACCGCCCCGGCTTTTTTCGAGTCATAGACAAAATAGCCCTGGGCAAAATTGTCCGTCTCCTCGCCGATGATCTTGATCGTGTTCTTGTTCGCCCCGACCGTCCCATCCGAGCCGAGACCGTAAAAAACTGCCCGCGTCACGTCATCCGACTCGATGTCCCACTCGCGATCCCAGGCGAGGGATGTGCCGCTGACGTCATCGACAATGCCGATGGTGAAGTGGTTCCGCGGCGCCTCGGCCTTCAACTCGTCGAAGACTGCGCGGACCATGGACGGTGTGAATTCCTTGGACGACAGCCCGTAGCGTCCGCCCACGACCACGGGATCGCAACTGCGCGGCAGCAAACCGGCCGTGCGCGCCTCGGCCAGCGAGGTGACCACATCCTGATAAAGCGGCTCGCCCACGGCCCCGGGTTCCTTGGTCCGGTCCAGAACGGCGATGGCTTTGACCGTGTCCGGCAAAGCCGCGGCGAAATGGGCGACCGACCACGGGCGGAAGAGGCGCACCTTGAGCACACCGGTTTTCTCGCCGTGGGCGTTGAGCCAGGCCGAGCATTCCGCGGAGGTTTCCGCGCCGGAGCCGATGATGACCACCACGCGCTCCGCATCGGGCGCGCCCTCGTATTCAAACAACCGGTAAGGTCGCCCGGTTAGTTCTTCCAACTTGGCAAACAAGTCCTCCACCACACCTGGCAGGACCGCGTAAAACGGGTTGCACGCCTCGCGGGCCTGGAAAAAGGCGTCCGGATTCTGCGCCGTCCCCCGCAGCACCGGCGCATCGGGCGTCAGCGCCCGCCGGCGGAAGGCTTCGACATCCGCCTCATCGACCAAGGCCCGCAATGCTCCCTCGGGCAGCAAATCGATCTTGGCCACTTCATGCGAGGTGCGGAACCCGTCAAAGAAATGCATGAAGGGCACGCGGGTGCGGAGCGTCGCCGCGTGGGCAACCGCCGCCATGTCCTGCGCCTCCTGCGGCGTGGCTGAAGCCAGCATGGCCATGCCGATCTGACGGCAGGCCATGACGTCCGAATGGTCACCGAAGATTGACAGGGCATGCGTGGCCAACGTGCGCGCCGTCACGTGAAGGACAAACGGATGCAACTCCCCCGCGATCTTGTAGAGATTGGGGATCATGAGAAGGAGCCCCTGCGAGGCGGTGAAGCTGGTCGAAAGCGCGCCGGCTTGGAGCATGCCGTGCAGGGCGCCGGCCGCACCGGCCTCGCTCTGCATTTCGACCATCCGCGGGATCGTCCCCCAGAGATTTTTCCGCCCCTTGGCCGCCCATTCGTCGCAGGACTCGGCCATCGGCGAGGACGGCGTGATGGGATAAATCGCCAACGTTTCGGTCAAAGCGTAGGCCACCGCCGCCGCAGCCTCATTGCCATCAACCGTCGCACGACGGATCGGGGAGATCATTAGATTTGTTAATACAAGGATTGGCCGCTGGCGTCAATCGGGCCTGCGGGACCATGCGCTTTTTCGTCCACCAGCGCATGGCTCAGTCGAAGCCGGGAGGCCTCCAAGCCATCGCGCCATACGGTCAGAATCGCGGGGCTGCCGCAATTCCCCGCCGCACGAAGCCTCCAGCTAAGGCTTCTTTTTGAGCGTCAGCTTGGTCTCGTCCTTGCCCTTCGTCACCGTGACCTCGACCGTCGCCGGGGCCTCCGCGTAGGAATCCAGCGCCACGATGACCTGGACGGGTTTGTCTGCGAGCTTGCCCTGAAAATTCATTTCTCCGCCCTCGGCCTGCATTTTGACGGTCTTGCCGGCCTCGGAAAGCGTTAGCTCGCTGGCCTCCGGATAGCCGTCCGCATAATCGAACGACACCGACAGTGCGCCCCCCTTCCCCACGTATTTCACCACGTCGTAGGCTTTCTGCGCGGATGAGCTAAAGCACAGCCCGACTAGGACGACGATGGCAAGAAGGTGGTGAAGGTTCATCGGCGCGTAAGCGTGGGCGAAACGTCCTGACCACGCAAACGTGAAAACCCTCCCGCGCCGTCATCTCGGGACAGCAAGGCCGTTGCGGCTTGACCTGAAGCTCGCTTTTGTCCGATGAAGCCTTGATGAGCGCGCGTCCCACCATCTTCATTTCCACGGTCAGCAAGGAACTCCGCGGCGCCCGCCAACTCGTGGCCAACACGCTCACCTTCCTCGGATACGAGCCGGTCTGGCAGGATGTCTTCGGGACGGAGAGCGGGGATGTGCGTGAAATGCTCCGCGCCAAGATCGACTCCTGCCAGGGCGTTGTCCAACTCGTGGGCCACGCCTACGGCGCCGAGCCGGCGACACCCGACCAGAAATTCGGCCGGTGCAGCTACACCCAATATGAAGCGCTCTATGCGAGGGAGAAGGGCATCAAGCTTTGGTATCTCTTCATGGACGAGAAGTTTCCGGGGGATTCCTTCGAAGCCGAGCCGGAAGAGTTGCGCGAGTTGCAGGTGAAATACCGCCGGGGCCTCAAGTCGGACTCCCACCTTTTCCATGAACTCGCCAGCAACGAAGCACTCGAGGCCGGCGTGCTCAAGCTGCGTGACGACCTTTCGCTCCTGCGGCGGCGCGCAAGAATGTGGGCTGTCGCCATCATCGCTTTGCTCGCCGTCATCATCGGCCTGAGCGTCTGGCTGCTCGGCGGCCAGCGCGGCGTCCAGCAGTCGGTGGATGATGTCGCAGGGGAAGTTCGGAAGGGAAACGAGGCCTTGGCAACAATCGCCGAGCGCTTCGAGGCGCTCGGCCCCGGCAAGGGACTGATCGGCGCGCCGAAGACGCCGGAGGAGCATTACCACAACGCGCGGATCCATGAGTTGGGCGGGAATTTTTCCGCGGCCCGCAAGGAATACACCTCCTACCTCGGCGCCAACCTCGAGGCGCTGGATCCATGGCTGGCCTACGCGGACATGCTCAAGGCCTCCGAGGGGCGCGCCGGCGCGCTCGAGACGATGCGGTATTTCCAAGGAAAACTCGAGCCGCCGACGGTTTCCTACCGCGTCGCGCTCGCCTTGCTGGAGGAAGGCGAGGCGCGGATGCAGAAGCTTCAGGAACTCGCGGAGCAAAATCCCGACTTCGGTCCCCTGCCGTGGCTCATCGCCCGCGAGTATTCGCCCGCGAAGCGGGGCGACCAGACGATCGCCGACCAGCGTGCGGAAAAGCAATGGTTGGAAAAGTTCCGCTCCGCCCGCGACGCGGGCAAGTTCTCCAAGTTTTTCATCGACCAGAAGGAGGCCGGCAAATGGTCGGACATGGCTGATCAGGATTGGGCGCGGTTGGGGTCGACGCCCGACCAGGTTTTGGAGAACCCCGTGACCCTGACCGCGCAGCAGAGCAACGCCGGCTGGGCGGTGGTGTTCAGCGTGTCGGACCCCAAAATCAAGGAGTTGTTCTACCAACTCGACGGCGACGGCGGATTCAAGTCCACCGGACACCTGCCGATGAAGAACCCGCAGACGGGCATGAACATGGTGAACCCTCACGTCGCTTTACCGGGCCTTCCGCCCGGCGAACACACCATCGAGGTGAAATACACGGACCGGAACGACGCCACCAACGGCCCGTTTACTTTGCGGTTCTCGACCTCCGACGAGCAGATTGCGCAGGGGAAAATGATGCTCAACGCCGCCGCAGGCTCGTGGCTGATGTTCCGCGACCACGAGGGGAAGTGTCTCCTCTACTTCACCACCCTCATGTCCTACCGCCCGATTTTGCAGGAGGTGCGCTACTCCCTGAACAACGACTCGCTCGACCGTGTTTTCGAATTCGAGCCAAGCACCACCATGTTCGAGGTCGGCGACCGGATGTTCCTGACCGTGCCGGATGACACCGAATACGCTGTGGTCCAAGTAACGTTCAAAGACGGCACAAAGTCCGAACCCCAAAAGGTCACGAGAAAGTGAGACCACCGGCTGGCGCCGGGCCTTGACCCGCGACCATGTCAGGCGCTGAGGTCGGGAAGACGTCCGGCCCCCGAGACGCCCGGACTCAATGTCCCAGCGCGAAAGCCAGGTGCGGCGTGTAAAGCTCCGGCTCGAGGAGGAAAGAGTCGTGACCTTTTTCCGAGTGCACGGTCAGGCGCATGTGGGGCACGCCGGCGCGTTTGAGCTCGGCGCAGATCTCCGACTGGTAGTCGGGGTAGAAGCAGCAGTCGCTGTCGATGGTGAAGACAAGGTAACGCTGGTTCTCACAGCCGACGAAGAGGGAGGCCACGCCGCGCGCCTTCGCGTCGGCGTGGAGGTCGAATTGCTGCCACGCGTCAATGATGCGGAGATAGCTGTTGGCGTCGAAACGTTTCACGAACTTCTGGCCCTGATACAGCATGTAACTCTCGAGCACGCTGGAGACGCGATACCATGGAAGATCGACCTCCGGTTGGACGATGTCGACCCGCGCCCGCTCCTCAATGACGTCGGCCCAGAAAAACGTCTTGTGGCTGATCATCCGCGCCAGCGCGAGCCCGTGGACCGGACCGGCGGTGCCCTCGTAATCGCCGTCGCGGAAGTCGGGATCACGGGTGATAGCGATGATCTGCTCGAGGTTGTGCATCTGCTGCAAACCGTGCGCCCGCAGGCCGGTGGCCACGGGAATCACGTTGACCACGCGTTCCGGGTAGTGGACGGCAAAATCGAGCGCGAGCATGCCGCCGAGCGAGGCACCGAGGACGGCGTGGAGCTTCTCGATGCCGAGTTGTTCGAGCAGAGGCAACTGCGAGCGGACGATGTCATGGATGGTCACGCGCGGAAATTTTCCGCCGTAGGGACGCCCGGTCGCGGGATCGGGCGAAGCCGGACCGGTCGAGCCATAGCAACCGCCGAGATAATTGGCGCACACGACAAAATACTTGGTCGTATCGAGCGCGCGTCCCGGCCCGATGAAGCTGTCCCACCAACCGCTGTGCAACTCCTCGGTCCAGCGCCCGTCGAGTCCGGGAACGGACGTGTTGGTTCCGGCTGCGTGCTGGCTGCCACTCAGGGCGTGAAAAAGCAGAATGGCGTTGCTCCGGTCCGCGTTGAGCGTGCCGTAGGTCTCGTAGGCCAGTGTGACCGAGTCCAACGTCTCGCCACCAGCGGTGACGAAGGGATCTTGCGCGCTCCCATGAGTCAGGAACTGCGTGGCAACCTCTCCGACAGCTTGGCCCATAAATCCCCTCAGGACCGGGCCGCGGCGAGCGCCTGGTCGATGTCCTCGGTCAAATCGGCCGGGTCTTCGAGACCGATGGAAAGACGCAGCAACTCCGGCGTGATCCCGGCTCCGCGCTGCTGGTCCTCATTGAGTTGCGAGTGCGTCGTCGTGGCTGGATGGATGGCCAGGCTTTTGGCGTCGCCGACGTTGGCCAGGTGCGAGAAGAGTTTGAGTGACTCGATGAATTTCTTGCCTGCGGCCGCTCCGCCCTTGATGCCGAAGACGACCATGGAACCTCCCTTGCCGTGGAGGTATTTTTCATTGAGCGCGTGATACGGATCATCCGGCAAGCCGGGAAATCGGACCCACTCCACGTCGGCATGACTCTTGAGGTGCTGCGCGATGAGCCGTGCGTTGGCGCAGTGTTTCTCCATCCGCAGCGGCAAGGTCTCGATGCCTTGGAGGAACAACCACGAATTGTCCGGCGCGATGCAAGCCCCGAGGTTGCGCAGGGGCACGGTGCGCATGCGGAGGATGAAAGCCAGAGGAGCCAGCGGAGCCGGGAGGTCATGGCCCCAGCGGAGGCCATGGTAGCTGTTGTCCGGCTGGTCGTAGAGCGGATGTTTTCCCCCACCCCAGTTGAACCGCCCGCTGTCGACGACGACGCCGCCGATCCCGGTGCCGTGACCGCCGAACCACTTGGTCAGCGAATGCACGACGATATCCGCCTCGAAATCGAGCGGCTTGGTCAGGTAGGGCGTGGAGAAGGTGGCATCAACGATGAGCGGCAGCCCGTGCTCGTGGGCAACTTTGGCCACAGCCTCGAGGTCGACAACCTCCAAGGCCGGATTCGAGACGGTCTCGACGAAGAGGGCGCGAGTCTTGTCGTCGATGGCCTGGGCGAAATTCTGCGGGTCGTTCGAATCGACGAACTTCACCTTGATGCCGAGGGCGGGCAGGATGTCGTTGAATTGCGTGTAGGTGCCGCCGTAGAGGTTGCGGGCGCTGACGATGTTGTCCCCGGCCGCGGCGAGGTTGATGATCGAGTAAAAGACGCCGGCCGTGCCGGAAGCCACGCCTAGGCCGCCCATCTCCGGTGCGCCCTCGAGCAGGGCGACGCGCTTCTCCAGCACGTCGGTCGTGGGGTTCATCAAACGCGTGTAGATGTTCCCCAACTCGCGCAGGGCGAAAAGGTTGGCCGCGTGTTCCGTGCTCTTGAAGACGAAGGAACTCGTGCGGTAAACGGGCACCGCGCGGGAAAGCGTCGTCGGGTCGGGTTGCTGTCCGCCATGCAGGCAAATGGTGTCGAATCTCATGGTTGTCGTGGGCTGGGATTGAGCGGTCATAGTTCCCCGCCTGTCAGCCAAGTCAAACGCAAACCGGCCGATGACGCAGGCCTTTCCCCGACGGCGATTCAATCCCCTTGCAGAAATTCGCCCGGGAGGCCTCAATCAGCGGCATGCGCAATCAGCACGGATGGACCCACCGCACGGAGGAAGGCGAGAAGCGCGAGGTGCGTGCCGTCAAAACGCAGGGGCGCTGGCGCCTCCAGGCCAAACTTCAACACGAGGAGCAGTGGGTCTATTTCGAGACGCCGGAGAAAACCGACCTCGAAGAACTCCGCGACATCCTCTGGCGCAAATACCAGCGCCGCCGCGCCTCCTACGAGGATGTTCTCCTGGCCGACCGGATGCTGGAGGAGTTTGCCGCTTCTTGAAAAGGGGAGCCATGCAACTTCTGGCCGACGACCGCGCGCACATATGGCACCCGTTTACGCAGATGCGCGAATGGTGCGATCCGGGGCAGGAGCAACTGGTCATGGCGGAGGGGCGGGGCAGTGTCCTGATCGATGCCGAGGGGCGGGAGTATCTGGATGGGAACAGCTCGATTTGGACGAATATTCATGGGCACTCGCATCCGCGGATCGTCCGTGCGATTCAGGATCAGGCGGCGCGGTTGGCCCACGCTTCGTTCCTCGGATTGACGAACGAGCCGGCCATCCGGCTGGCGGCCAAACTCGTCGCGTTCTTTCCGTCCGACACGCTGACCCGAGTATTCTTCACCGACAACGGCTCCACCGCCATCGAAGTCGCGCTGAAGATGGCGGTGCAATACCATCAACTCACGGGCCAGCCGGAAAAATCCCGCTTCGCCGCCTTCGAGAACGCCTATCATGGTGACACCGCCGGCGCCGCCAGCCTCGGGGGCATCGGTGCGTTCCATGACCGCTTTGCCCCGCTGCAATTTCCAGTCACGCGCCTGCACGGCCTCGCCTCGCTCGAAGGCTTGGAGCCGGCGGTGGTGCGATCGCTCGCGGGCGTCGTCATCGAGCCGCTCATGCAAGGGGCGGCGGGAATGCGGACCTGGCCGCGGGGTCTACTCCGCGACTTGCGGGCTTGGTGCGACCGGCATGATGTCCTGCTCATTTTGGATGAGGTCATGACCGGCTTCGGGCGGACGGGCAAGATGTTTGCCTGCGAGCACGAGGAGGTCGTGCCGGATTTTCTCGCGCTGGCCAAAGGCCTGACCGGCGGGACTCTGCCGCTGGCGGCGACCCTCACGACGGAGAAGGTGTTCTCCGCCTTCCTCGGCGACTACGCCGAGATGAAGACGCTTTTCTACGGGCACAGCTATGCGGGGAATCCGCTGGGCTGCGCGGCGGCCCTGGCCAGCCTCGCCGTCTTTGACGAGGAGGACACGCTGAGTCGTTTGCAACCGAAAATCCGCCGCTTCGGAGAACTGCTCTGTTCCATCGCCAACGAACCGCATGTCGGGGACGTGCGGCAATGCGGGTTCATGGCCGGCATTGATGTGGTGGCCGAACGCGAGCCCCGCGTCCCCTACCCCTGGCAGGAGCAGACCGGGGCCAAGGTCTGCCGGGTAGCCCGGACCCACGGGCTTCTCACGCGTCCGGTCCGGGACACCGTGGTGCTCATGCCCCCGCTTTGTTTCAGCGAGGACGAGCTGGTCCGGGCCGTCGAGGCCGTCCGTCTGGCCCTGCGCGACGTTTGCGGAGCCTGAATGTTCTCCGGCTTTGACAGGCCGGCGGTGTCCGGATAATGATGATCGTTCTTTCGCAACCCAATTCAACCAAGAACCATGAGCAAATCTTCCAAGAAAAAAGCCGTCAAAAAGACCAAGGCGGCGACGGCAACCAAAGGCAAATACGTTTACTATTTCGGCGACGGGAAAGCCGACGGCGATGGCAAAATGAAAGCCCTTCTCGGGGGCAAGGGAGCGAACCTTGCGGAGATGACGCGTATCGGCCTGCCCGTGCCCTGCGGGTTCACGATCAGCACCGAAGTCTGCACCTATTTCTACGACCACAAGCGGACCTATCCCAAGCAGCTCGAGGCCCAGATCGATGCTGCGGTGGCCAAAATGGAGCGCTCGATGGGCAAGCAATTCGGCAATGTGGAGAACCCGCTGCTCGTGGCTGTGCGCTCAGGGGCACGGGACTCGATGCCGGGCATGATGGACACAATTTTGAACCTCGGCCTGAACGACACAACGGTCGAGGGCTTGGCGCGCAAGTCGGGCAACGAGCGGTTTGCCTACGATTGTTACCGCCGCTTCATCCAGATGTATGGCGACGTCGTCATGGGCGTGCAAAAGCGTCCCGGCGAAGAGCACGAGCCGTTCGAGACCGTCATCGAGGGCCTCAAGGAGGAACTCTTCCCGGGCGACCCGCACATCAGTGACACGGCGCTCGATGCCGAAGCGCTGAAAGAGATGGTTCGCCGCTTTAAGGCCCTGGTCAAGGAGCGCACGGGCAAAAGCTTCCCCAATGAGCCGCGCCAGCAGTTGCTCGGTGCCGTCGGCGCCGTCTTCGGCTCATGGAACAACGAGCGCGCGATCATTTACCGCCGCAAATACAACATCCCGCACGAGTGGGGCACGGCGGTCAACGTCCAGGGCATGGTCTTCGGCAACACCGGCGACAACAGTGGCTCCGGGGTGGCCTTCACCCGTGATCCGGCCAGCGGAACCAAGGTTCTTTACGGTGAGTTTCTGGTCAACGCCCAAGGCGAGGACGTGGTCGCCGGCGTGCGCACACCGGAGCCCGTGGCCGACATGGAGAAACAATTCCCGCCCGCCTTCAAGCACCTCCTCAAGGTGCAGAAAATCCTCGAGACCCACTTCCGCGACATGCAGGACTTCGAGTTCACGGTCGAGGACGGCAAGTTGTTCATGCTGCAGACCCGCAACGGCAAACGCACCGGTCTGGCCGCGGTGAAAATCGCGTGCGACATGGTCCGCGAGAAAGTCATCGACTGGAAAACCGGCGTGCACCGCGTGCCCTCCGATCAGCTCGACCAATTGCTGGCCCCGATCTTCGACCGCGACGCGGTCAAGGCTGCGGAAGTCATCGCCACCGGCCTCCCGGCCGGCCCCGGGGCCGCGTCCGGCCGCATCTATTTCAACGCCGACCGCTGCGTCGAGGCCGCCGCGCAGGGCGAAAAAGTCCTGCTCGTCCGCGTCGAAACCTCGCCCGAAGACCTGCGCGGCATGATCGCCGCCGAGGGTATTCTGACCGCCCGCGGCGGTGTCAGCTCCCACGCCGCACTGGTCGCCCGCCAGATGGGCAAAGTCTGCGTCTGCGGTGCGGACAAACTGCAGGTGGATTACCACAACAAAACCCTGACGATCAACGGTCGTGTCTACAACGAGGGCGACTACCTCTCGATCGATGGCACACGCGGCGAGGTCTACAATGGCCAGATCAAGACGGCGCCGTCCGAGATCATCCAGGTGCTGGTCGACAAAACCCTTAGCCCGGCCAAGAGCGCGGTTTACCGCGATTTCGAGCAGGTGATGAAGTGGTGTGACAAAGCCAGCCGCATGACCGTGCGAACCAACGCCGACACGCCGGAGCAGACGGCCAATGCGGTGGCCTTCGGCGCCACTGGTATCGGACTCTGCCGCACCGAGCACATGTTCTTCGAGGGCGACCGCATCGACGCGGTGCGCGAGATGATTCTGGCCGAGAAGAAGGATGACCGCCTCAAGGCCCTGGCCAAGCTCCTCCCCTACCAGCGCGAGGACTTCATCGGCATCTTCAAGGAACTCAAGGGCCTCCCGGCGACCATCCGCTTCCTCGACCCGCCGCTCCACGAATTCCTGCCCCACGATCACACCCAGCAGAACGGGCTGGCCGACAAACTCGGCATCAGCGTCGATCGCGTGGCCAAGCGCGTGCACGAGCTCCACGAGTTCAACCCGATGCTCGGACACCGTGGTTGCCGCCTCGGGATCAGCTATCCGGAAATTTCCGAGATGCAGGCCCGCGCCATTTTCGAGGCCGCAGCCGAGGTGCAAAAGCAGGGCATCAAGGTGCGTCCGGAGATCATGATCCCGCTCGCAGGATTCCAGAGCGAACTCAAGCTGCAGATCGACCTCGTGCACCGTGTGGCCGCCGAAGTGGCCAAGGAGAAAAAGACGAAGTTCACCTACCTCGTCGGCACAATGATCGAAGTGCCGCGGGCGGCTTTGGTCGCGGACGAGATTGCGGCCGACGCCGAGTTCTTCAGCTTCGGAACCAATGACCTCACCCAGACCACGCTGGCCATGAGCCGCGACGACTCGGGCTCCTTCCTCGGCGTTTACCAGGAGCTGGAAATCGTCAAGAAGAACCCCTTCGCCAGCATCGACACCGCCGGCGTGGGCAAGCTCATGCGTCTGGCCGTCGAGTTGGGCCGGGGTGCCCGCAAGAAAATCAAGCTGGGCATCTGCGGCGAACACGGTGGCGATCCGGACAGCGTGGCCTTCTGCCATGAGATCGGACTCGACTACGTGAGCTGCTCGCCCTTCCGCGTGCCGATCGCGCGTCTGGCTGCGGCACAGGCTGCGCTCCGATAGGCCTTCATCGGGAATTTCCCTCCCGTCGTCCCGTCCCGCGCTTGTCGCGGGGCGGGATTTTTTCTTTGCGCCCCGCACAGCCTGTTCCATTGTATCGGCGATGAAGTATCCTCCTGGCCTGCGGGCCTTTGTTTGGGCCGCGGCGCTGGCGGCCCCGCTGACGGCCGGTGCCCGTGAATTCACCACCCTGACCTACAACGTCGAGAACCTGTTCGACGCGGACAAGGTTGCCATCTTCGAGGACTACGTCGAAACGGGCGAACCCAACAGCTACAACCCGGCCAAGCTGCTGGAAAAGATCCGCACCATCACCAAAGTGCTCCAGACCATCAACGACGGTGGCGGTCCGGAGATCGTCAGTCTCAACGAAATCGAGATGGATTTCACTCCGGACTCGAAGGTGACCGACTACGCGGCCTTTCTGGAGAAATACAAGGGGACGACGGTGGACAAGATGCTTACGACTGAGTTGAACGACGAAATCCGCGGCCTGCCATCTGAGGCTTTCCTGCTCAAACACCTCGAAGACAGCGGGCTCAAAGGTTATCAGGTGGTCATCGGGCAGGATCAGCCGGACTTCGCCGCCTTGGCCAGCACCGACCCGAAGATCCACAAGAAGGGACAGAAGAACGCCCTCCTGACCAAGTTTCCCATCCTCGAGACCCGCAGCCACGCGACCCCGGACGCGCGTGACATCCTCGAGGTGAAGGTCGATGTGGACGGACATCCCCTCACCGTCTTCGTCAACCACTGGAAATCCGGGGCCGGCAATCCCGTGAGCGAACCGGCCCGCCGCCTCAACGCCAAAACCCTGCGGGAGCGGCTTGATCAGATTCTCGCGGCGGATCCGTCCGCCGACCTGCTGATCGTCGGCGATTTCAACAGCCAATACAACCAAACCCAGGCCTATCCGTTCATGGGTGAGACGGGGATCAACGACGTGCTTGGCTCCCAGGGCGACGAGAAGAAGACGGCGACCGCGACCGGGTTTTCGCTCTACAATTTGTGGTATGAACTGCCGCTGGAGCAACGAGGCTCCGACGAGTATGACGGGGTCTGGGGCACGCTGATGCAGGATATCATCACCCCCGGCCTCTACGATTATTCGGGCGTGCAATACGTGGACAACTCGTTCCGCGTGGTCAAGGTCGAGGGCGTCAACACCCGCACCGATCTCCAACTGCCGCGCCGCTGGAGCAATGCCGGCACCGGTTCGGGAGCGAGCGACCATTTTCCGGTCAGCGCCCGGTTCCGCACGGTGGATGACAATGACAAGGTTCGACGGCTGGAGTTGGTCAAGCCCGGGACCGATGATGGAGCGGGCGATCCGGTCAAAGTCGGCTTCGACCGGATTAAGCCGGACAAGGTTCCAGCCTTCACCGCGGCCATGGGGAAGGATTTGGACAAGCACTTCGGCGAGATCTTCCGCGTGCGCGGAAAGATCACCTCACGACGTCCCCTCACCGTGCAAGTCGAAGGCAAAGACTACATCCTCTGGGGCCAGAGTCCCGAGTTGGGCAAGCGGATGCGTGCTTACCCGAAGGACAGCACGGTCGAGTTTCTCGGCCAACTGAACCTGCACAAAGGCAAGATCCAGTTTGTTGTCGAGGACGCCTCCTGGCTGCTCAAGGAGCCGAAGGCGGAGAAGCCGGACAAGGACGAAGCTTAGTCGCCGCGGTTTTCGATCGCGATGTAATCGCGCTCGGTCGGACCGGTGTAGATTTGCCGGGGCCGGTGGATCTTGAGCTTCGGATTGCTCGCCACCTCCCGCCAGTGGGCGATCCAGCCGGGCATGCGGCCGATGGCGAACATGACCGGGAACATGTCCACAGGGATGCCGATGGCCCGCAGGATGATCCCGCTGTAGAAATCGACGTTCGGGTAAAGCTTGCGGGAGATGAAATAGTCGTCGCTCAGCGCCACTTCCTCGAGATGCATGGCGATGTCGAGCAGCGGATCCTTCAAGCCCATGGAGGTGAGGACACGCTTGGCTGCCTGGCCGAGGATGCGGGCCCGCGGGTCGTAGTTCTTGTAGACGCGGTGGCCGAAGCCCATCAGGCGCGTCTCGCCCCTCTTGACCGCTTCAACTGCGAGGTGTCCGTCATCACCGCTCGCGCGGATCTGCTCGAGCATGTCGATGACGGCGGCGTTGGCCCCGCCATGAAGGGGCCCCCAGAGGGCGCCGACACCGGCTGACACGCTGGCGAAAAGGTTGGCGCCGCTGGAGGCGACCATGCGGACGGTCGAGGTGCTGCAGTTCTGCTCATGGTCGGCATGGAGCAGCAGAATGAGGTCCAGCGCATCGGTCAGTTCCGGCTTCGGGTTGTAGTCCCGGTAAGGCTCGGAGAACATCATGTGGAGGAAGTTCGCCGCATACCGCAAATCCCACCGGGGGTAGACGAAGGGCAGGCCGAGCTTGGTCCGGTAGGACATGGCAGCCAGGGTCCGCACTTTCGAAATGAGCAATGCGGCGGCCCAGTCGAAATGCTCGAGATCCATGACCCGCTTGTGCGAGGTCATCTCCGGATAGTAGCAACCAAGCGAGTTGAGCATGGCCGCAAGGATGGCCATGGGATGCGACGTGTGGGGGAAGCCCTCGAAGAAATGACGCATGCCCTCGTGGACCGCCGCGCTCGAGGCGATGCGGGCGCGGAACTTGGACAACTGGGTCGAGGTCGGGAGTTCGCCGTAGATGATTAGGTAGGATGACTCGAGAAAGATCGACTCCCCGGCCAGATCCTCGATGCGGTAGCCGCGGTAGCGCAGAATGCCTTTCTCGCCGTCGATAAAGGTGATGTCGCTGCGGCACGAACCCGTGTTGCCGTAGCCGTCGTCGTAGGTGATGTAGCCGCTCTGATCCCGCAGGGTGCGGACGTCGACGGCCTTTTCCCCTTCGCTGCCGGTGATGACCGGGAGATCGAGGTTTTTTCCTTCAAACGTGAATGTGGCTTTTTGCTCCATGGGCGGCGCGGCGCGAACTTCGGGAGAAATTAAACCAAAGCAAGCGCGGGTGACAAACAAAACGAATCAATTGTGACGAGAATGTGCGCCCGCCCTCGCCAGGCCCTGATCAACCGTCGGTCAGCACAGCCTGCCGCATATCGCCGCCGGCGAGGAAAGCGCGGTGGAAGGCGTAGGCATTGTCGAGGCTCTGCGGGGTGTGCGTGTCGCCCCCGAGTTTGAGGTAGCGACGGAGGAGGTCGCGGTATTCCGGATGCGCGCACTGCTCGATGATCATCTCGGCCCGCTCGTGCGGCGAACGTCCGCGGAGATCGGCCGCCCCGTGTTCGGTCACGATGACTTGGACGCTGTGCTCGCTGTGGTCGAGGTGCGAGACCATCGGAACGATCGGGCTGATCTTGCCCCCCTTGACCGAAGACGGGCAGGTGAAGATCGAGATGAAAGCGTTGCGGGTGAAATCGCCGGAGCCGCCGATGCCGTTCATCATTTGCCGCCCCATCACGTGCGTGCTGTTCACGTTGCCCGAGAGGTCGAGTTCGAGCGCGGTGTTGATCGAGATGATACCGAGACGGCGGACGATTTCCGGGTGATTGGAGATTTCCTGCGGGCGGAGGAGGATTTTTCCGCGGAATTGCTCGAGGTCGCGGTAAAGGTCGCGCAGCACTTCCGGGCTCACGGTGAGCGAGGAGCCGCTGGCGAAGGTGATGCGTCCGTCGCGCATGAGTTGGATGACCGAGTCCTGAATGACCTCGGTATACATGCGGAAGGCGGGGATCTCGGGGTTGCTCCCCATGGCGAAGAGGACGGCGTTGGCGATGTTCCCTACCCCGCTCTGGATGGGGAGAAAGTCGCGGCTGATGCGCCCGGCCCGGATCTCCCCCGCGAGGAAGTTGGCCACGTTCTCGCCGATTTTGCGGGTGACTTCATTCGGCTCATCGAAGCCCGAGACCTCGTCGTCGAGGTCGGTCGGGACGATGCCGACGATTTTCGCCGGATCGATCATGACCGTCTCCGTGCCGATGCGATCGGAGGGATGGTAAATGGGAATATGGGTCCGGGTCGGCGGGTCCTCCGGCTCGTAAAGATCGTGGAACCCGCGCAGGGCGGCCGGGTGGCGTTTGTTCAGCTCGAGGATCACGCGCTTGGCCTTGTGGAGGAAGGTGGGTGTGGCCCCCACGCTGCTGGTCAGCGTGACTTCGCCGGTCGGCTTGACGTCACAGACCTCGACGATGGCCCAGTCCATGGGCCCGAGGAAATTGTAGCGCACCGCCTGCGGAAGCTGCGAAAGGTGCATGTCGTAAAACTGGGTGCGGCCGGTGTTGATCCGCTTGCGCAACTCAGGATCGCTCTGGTAGGGCGTGCGGAATTTGACCGCGTCGCTCTTGGCCAGAACCCCGTCGAGCGAGGGACCGGTGCTCGCCCCGGTGATCACGCCGATGGCAAACGGGCGACCCGCGTTGTGTTCCTCCAGGGCGCGCTGGGCGATCTCGCGGGAAACAGCTTTCGGGGACCCGGCCGGGGTGAATCCCCCGAATCCTATCACCTCGTCAGTATTGATCATCGCGGCCGCCTCGGCCGCCGTTAGTTCGGGGAATCCAGCAATCATAGATTAAGAAAAAAGCCCCCTGCCCATGATGGACACGGGCATGGGGGGCTAAGAGGGAGTCTAGGGACGCCTCGCCCCGCTTGGCAATGCCAATCGGGTTTCACCCGGGAAGGATACCGGCCAAATCCTGGCGCGAGACTATGCCGACGAGTTGGCCGGACGCATTGACGACAAGGAAATCGGCTTGGGCGGAACGGTTGGCCAGGCGGAACGCAGAATCGAGGGAGGCGTCGGCGGTGAGGATGTCGCCAACGTGCTCGGCCAGGGCTTCGATGGGAGTGTTCGATCCACGCTCCAAGGCTCGAGCCAGCGCCGCCGCCGGGACCAGGCCGATGGGGCGCAGGCCCGCATCAACCAACGGATAGACCGGCCGAGCATCACGCATGGCCAGCGGCACGGCTTGCAGCAAGCTCAGGCCCGGGTGAAACAAGGGCGGCAGAGTTTGCATGACCTCGGCGACCTTCGTCTCCTCGGCGGTTTCCTTCAGCGTGGCGTAAGCCGCCTCCTGCTGGGCACCGAAAAAAACGAAGACCGCGATGAAGAGCAGCATGGGATTGCCGAAAAGCCCTAGCAGGCCAAAGACGACAGCCATGGCTTGGCCGACGCCGGCGGCGATGCGGGTCGCCTGGCCGCGCTTGAGCCGCGTGGCGAGGAGCGCGCGCAGGATGCGTCCGCCGTCCATGGGAAAGGCTGGGATCAGATTGAAGACGACGAGAATGACATTGATGGCCAGGAGCTTGGTCAGGAGGTTTCCCCCGTTCTCATCCACGCTGGCCAGCTCCCGGAGGTCGAAGAATTTTCCCAGAATGACGAACAGGCCGAGGGCGATGACCACATTGACCGCGGGTCCGGCGAGCGCGACGACGAATTCCTGCCAGGGCTTTTCCGGCATGCGCTCGAGCCGGGCCACACCGCCGATCGGCAACAGGGTGATGTCCGGCGTGTGGATGCCATAAGCCCGCGCGGCCAGGGCGTGGCCGAACTCGTGCAGGAGGACGCAGACGAAAAGCAGGAGGATGAAAGCCAGGCCGAGGACCATCGCGCCGAAACCACCCTCCGCGTAATAGATGTATCCGAACCACGCCAGCAGGAGGAAAAACGTGGCATGAACACGGACATCGATCCCGGCGACGCGCGCCAGATGGAAGGACCACTTCACGTCCGCAGCCCCAATCCCCCGCCCCGCGGCAGTGCCGCGAACGTTGTCCGCATCAGGCGGCCTGCTCTTTGAGCGCGTAGGACATCGAGATGAAATACGCGCCGGTGAAGATCATGTTGATGCCGAAGAGGAGCCCGAGCACCCAACCTGCGCTGCTGGGGAACCCGCTGAAGATCATCCAGGCAAGGATGAGGGAGACCACGCCGCTCAGCAGCATCATCCACATGGCCGTGCTGCCGGAAAACTTGAACGCGGCGATGATCGTGACGAGACCCTGGGCGGCGAAATAGGCGGCGAGGAGGATGGTGAGGGTGAGGATGCCCGCCGCGATTTTGAAGACGAGCAGCAGGCCGGTGATGAGGGTTAGGACGGCCCAGAGGGCGGCGAAGATGCGCTGGACGGTGCCGATGTTTTTGCGCCCGAGCGCGGCGGCCAGCGCGTAGCCGCCGACGATGAGGAGGAAGGCAGCGAAGACCTGCTCGATCGCCACGGTGGCGAAGAGCGGAAAGGCGATGGCCACGGCGCCGAGGACGATGAGAAGAATTCCCTGGAACATGTTCCAGCCGGAGGATTGGTCGGTTGCGGGGAAGGGCATAAGAACCGCAATTTGACTTTAGATCACACCCGAGGGAAGCGCATTTTTTCGGCGGACGCGGACGACAATGCTGCTAGGGTGCGGGCGGCGATGTCTGCATGACCAAGAAGAAACCAGTGCCCCGCCGTCACCCGGGCGCCCACCGTATCAGTCTGCTGCGGCCTCGTGCCCGCCAGCGCCGCATCCGGCGTCAGCGCACGCGCCGCCTCGGGCGGCTGGTTCTCGCCTGCTTCCTGCTTTGGACGATTATCGGGTCGTTCTACGCCGCCTGGGCTTGGACGTTCGATTTGAACCGGGTCGGCCAGATCCCTGAAAGCTCGCTGGTCCTCGACCGCCACGGCCAAGTCTACACCCGCCTGGCCGGGGAGCACCGCCGCACGGTGCCGCTCTCGGGCATCAGCCCGTGGTTTCTCCGCGCGGTCATCGCCCGCGAAGACTCGCGATTTCGCCAGCACTTCGGGGTCGATCCGATCGGCATTGCCCGCGCCCTGGGCAGCAACCTCGCAGCCGGCGGCATCCGGCAAGGCGGGAGCACCCTGACCCAGCAGTTGGCCCGCAACAGTTTTCCGCTCGGGGGCCAGAACATCCACCGGAAGATTCTCGAGGCGGTGCTGGCGCTGCGGATGGAAATGGTTTTCACCAAGGACGAGATCCTCACGCATTACATGAACCGGATCTATTTCGGCGCCGGGTTGTTCGGGATCGAGACCGCGAGTCAGGCCTATTTCCAAAAGCCGGCGGCCGACTTGACCCTGGCCGAATCGGCGCTTCTGGCCGGGTTGATTCGCAGCCCGAACCGGCTCTCGCCTTTCCGGGATCCGAACGGCGCGCTGGAGCAGCGCAATATCACGTTGCAACAAATGGAGTCGCTCGGCTACATCTCGGCCGGGCAGCGGCTCGAGGCCCAGGGCGAGCCCGTCCTGCTCGCCGCGGAGCGCCCACCCCCGCCGCAGGAGGACTGGGCGATGGAGTTGCTCTGGCGCGAATTGGAACGCCTCCTGCCCCAAGACATTCTCGACGGCGCCGGGTTGAAAATTTACACCACTCTGGACGGCGGGATGCAGCGCACTGCGGTCGCGGCGGTCGAGGAACAGCTGCAATCGGTCGAGGCCCGCCCCGGCTATGGGCACCCGCGCAAGGCCGACGTGGGGCCGATCGACCCGCAGAGCCGCGAAGGCACGCCCTATTTGCAGGCTTCGGCCATGGCCATCGACAACGACTCGGGCGGGGTGCGGGTGCTGGTCGGCGGTCGCGATTACGCGGCGAGCAAATTCAACCGCGCCTACTTCGCCGAACGCCAGGTCGGCTCGGCGGCCAAACCTTTCGTTTATGCCGTCGCCTTTGCCGGCGGGCTTGATCCGGATACGCCGGTCAGCGATGACCGCATCCAGCCCGGCGAGTTGCCCAAGGCATTCGGGCGCTACGATCCTTCCAACAGCGATGATACTTACCGGGGCATGCTGCCAGCCCGGGACGGGTTGATTCTCTCCCGCAACACCATGAGCGTGCGCATCGGCACGATGGCTGGCATCGATCGGGTGCGTGAGACACTCCTGGCCGCGGAGTTGACCAAGGACGCACCGCGCTTTCCCTCGATCTTCCTCGGGTCATTCAGCGGAACGCTCCGCGCCCTCACCGCTGCCTACGCCGGCTTGGCCAACGACGGGGTGGCTCCAACGCCCTATCTGCTCGATCGGGTGGAGGACCCGCAGGGCCGCGTGCTATACCGCCGGAAGGACACGCGTCAGCGGATTCTTCCGGTCCGCGCCGCGCGCATCACCGCGGCGGTGCTGGCCGAGGCGATGTCCCGCGGAACCGGGGCGGCGGCGGCCGCGCTTGGCTACGCGGGCAAGGCCGCCGGCAAGACGGGCACGACCAACGATTACCGGGATGCTTGGTTTCTCGGTTTCGACGGAACCACGACTTGCGGCGTATGGGTGGGGTTCGACCGACCGAAGCAAATCATGGACCGCGGCTACGGTGCGACCTTGGCCCTGCCGATCTGGGTCAAAATCATGAACGCTGTCCCCGCACCGTCCGGCTAGTTTGCCGCGCGCCGCATGGCGGTGAGCACGGCGGCGGCCGCACCGGAGTCGATCGACTC